>CAMAUE010000053.1 GCA_945861245.1 Singulisphaera sp. GP187 | reverse complement strand
CACATCTCCGTGATGCCGAGAGCGGCTGCGCCGTCAAGCATGGATTGGAGATGCATCCAACCTCGCCACAAATTGATGCGTAGGATCTGTGCAGTCCATGCGATTCGTCCGTGGGCCGTATTGTCAGAGCCACGCACGAAGTAAGTGGTGGTGGATGTCGCTCATCTCGCTCATCCCTTTTTAACATGAGCAACATGTCCGTGGGGCAGGCTTTCCAGCCTGCCGAGGCTTACCTAAGATGGTCAAAATACGGCAGGCTAGAAAGCCTGCCCCACGGACCAGGTAAGGCTTTCGAGCTTGCCGTGGCTTACCTAAGATGGTCAAAATACGGCCGGCTGAAAAGCTTGTCCCACGGACCAAATTTGATTCTTCCTCGAGTGGAGTATTTGAAAAGAAAGCGCAGGCACCCAGTCTGCGCGCGCTCACCTAACTACCTTAATATAAGGAATACCTGCGGAGACCGCGCTGAGCCGATCCTAACACAGGCCAACGACGATACGCAAAGTCAGTTGTGACAATTATTGTTTTTTGGATGTCGCTCATGTTGCTCATGTCAAAAGGGATGAGCAACCTGAGCGACATCCAAATCACATTGACGAGCCGGGAGCGTAAGCGACCGGAGGGAAACCACCGTCGCTCACGCTTCCGGCTCGTGACGGCTCCGGACGAATCGCTTGGGCTGCGCAGATCCTACGCATCAATTGCTCAGGGCTCGCGCATTTGGCGGGGGCCGATGGCGTTCGCATCAAATTGAATATCGCCTCATTTTCATATTTATCAAAGACTTACGCACATTTACGGACCTGACAAATCGCATCGGCATTGAAGTTGCAACTTAGGATGCCAAGCAGCCGTTCTCTCCACGGAGACTCTTCAGTGAATGACAAGCGTAAGATCGTCGTTGTGATCGGCAATGGTATGGTTGGCCACCGCTTTTGTGAGCGGCTGCTGGAGTTCGACACCAATCGCGAATTCCAAATCGTCACCTTTGCCGAGGAATCGCGCCCAGCGTATGATCGCGTCAACCTCACCAAGTACTTCGAGCATCGCCAAGCCGAGAAGCTCGCGCTAGCGCCGCCCGGCTGGTACGCTGAGAACGACATCACGCTGCACCTTGGCGATCGGGCCACGGAGATTGACCGGACGAACAAGATTGTGCGTTCAGCCAAAGGCCAGGCGATCGCCTACGATTACGTCATCTTGGCCACCGGCTCGGTGCCCTTCGTACCCACCGTGCCTGGTATCGACAAGAAAGGCGTGTTCGTCTATCGCACGATCGACGATCTCGAGCAGATCATCGAGTACGGCGCGACCGTCAAGAAAGCCGCAGTCATCGGCGGCGGATTGCTCGGGCTCGAGGCGGCCAAGGCGACCTTTGACTTGGGTCTCGAAACGCATGTGGTTGAATTCGCTTCGCGCCTCATGCCGCGCCAAGTCGATGACGCCGGCTCGAAAGTTCTCGTCGGCAAAATTAACGCTCTCGGCGTGCAGGTTCATCTCAACAAAAACACCAAGGAGATCGTCGGCAACGGCAAAGTCGAAGGCATGGCCTTCAACGACAGCGCTGAACTCGACGTCAAGATGGTCGTCGTCTCCGCCGGCATCAAACCACGCGATGATCTCGCCCGATCCAGCGGCTTGATGGTAGGTCAGCGCGGCGGCGTCATCGTGGACGATTTCTTGCGCACCTCCGATCCGCTGATCTTCGCCATCGGCGAAGTCGCCCTCTACGGCGGCATGATCTATGGCCTCGTCGCGCCAGGCTACGAAATGGCCGAGATCGCCGCCGCCAATCTCGTCCGCATCGCGAATCAGCCGACCGAGGACATCAGTCTGCGTGCCTTCAAAGGCGCCGACATGTCCACCAAGCTCAAGCTCATGGGCGTTGATGTCGCCAGTTTCGGCGATTGCTTCGCGGACGACAAAAAATCCAAGGCGATCACCTACGAAGACCCGTTCAAAGGCAGCTACAAAAAGCTGCTCTTCAACCTCGACGGCACGCGCTTGCTCGGCGGCATCCTCGTCGGCGATGCGACCGAGTACGGCACGCTATCGATGCTCGCCAAGAGCAGCGAGAACCTCGCCATGTCGCCGACCGAAGTCCTGCTCGGCAAACAGGGCGAGCCGCGCAGCGCCGCCAGCGTCCTCACGTCGATCCCGAATGATGCCCAGGTTTGCTCCTGCAACAACGTCAGCAAAGCGACGATCTGCGATGCGATTCGGCTCAAAAACCTCTGCTCCGTCGATGAAGTCAAAGCATGCACGCGCGCCGGTGCCGGCTGCGGTGGATGTCTGCCTCTCGTCACCGATCTATTCAAAGCCGAGATAAAAGCCGCCGGCAAGAAAGTCAACAATAACCTCTGCGAGCATTTCGCCTGCACCCGGCAAGAACTGTTCGAGATCGTCAAGATCAAGAAGATTCGCACGTTCCGCGAACTCGTACACTCGCATGGCCGAGGCAACGGCTGCGAGATTTGCAAGCCGGCCGCGGCGTCGATCTTCGCCAGCTTGTGGAACGAGAGCATCGTCGAGCAGGCCACGATTCAGGACACCAACGATCGCTTCCTCGCCAATATCCAACGCGGCGGCAGCTACTCCGTCGTGCCGCGCGTGCCCGGCGGCGAGATCACGCCGGACAAGCTCATTGTGCTCGGCCAGGTGGCCAAGAAACATAACCTCTATGCAAAAATCACTGGCGGACAGCGAGTCGATCTGTTCGGGGCGGCGGTGCACCAATTGCCGTCGATTTGGGAGGAACTCGTCAGCGCCGGTTTCGAGAGCGGCCACGCTTACGCCAAGTCGCTGCGGACCGTGAAAAGCTGCGTCGGCTCGACCTGGTGTCGCTATGGCGTGCAGGATTCCGTCGGCTTTGCGATCCGCGTCGAGAACCGTTACAAAGGCTTCCGGGCGCCGCACAAGCTCAAGTCGGCGGTGTCAGGCTGCGTGCGCGAATGTGCTGAGGCGCAGTCGAAAGACTTCGGCATCATCGCGACCGAAAACGGTTGGAATCTCTACGTGTGTGGCAACGGCGGGGCCAAGCCGCGCCACGCCGAGTTGCTCGCCGCCGATATCGACGAACCGACCTGCATCAAGTACATCGACCGCTTCCTGATGTACTACACGCAAACGGCAGACCGCCTGACGCGCACCAGCGTTTGGCTGGAGAAAATGGAAGGCGGCATCGACAACCTGAAGGACGTCATCATCCACGACAAGCTCGGCATCTGCGCTGAACTCGAACAGATGATGCAGCATCAAGTCGATACGTACGAATGCGAATGGAAAACCGTCGTCAACGATCCCGAACGGCGCAAGCTCTTTGAGCAGTTCGCCAACACCGACGAAACCGAACCGACCATCGAATTCGTGAAAGAGCGCGAGCAAAAACGCCCAGCGGCGTGGAATGGATCGTTCGTGCCCGCAGCTGAACTGTCGCTTCTTCGCCGCGACCAAAATGACGCCAAATCTACATCGGCGGCGGAACGCTGGGTGCACGTCGGAAAAACCTGGAACTTTCCCAAGGACGGCGGCGCGACGATCAAGTACGGCAAAACCCAGATCGCCGTCTTCAACTTCGATAGCCGAGGCGAATGGTACGCCACCCAGAACATGTGCCCGCACAAACGCGAATTCGTCCTCTCACGCGGTTTGCTTGGCGATCAGAACGACAAACCGAAAGTCGCCTGTCCGGTGCACAAGAAGACGTTCTCCCTGGAGACCGGCAAAGGCATGAGCGATACGGATTACTCCATTCAAACCTTTCCCGTCAAACTCCACGGCGATGATGTGCATTTGCTCCTGCCCAGTGTCGAAGTGCTCGATGCCATCTTCGCGACGGACAAGAACTGCAATGGCACCTGCCACACGACGCCCGCTATGTCGGAGACGGCAACGCGTATACTGCCGACACGCAAGGCGAAGGTGGATGATCCCTTCGCGGTCAGCCCTTTGGAATAAATTTCCTCGCCCGACAAAAACGAGTGGGAAGCGTAAGCGACGGTGAATTATTGACCGCCGCCTACAACTTCCCGCTCTTCATTGCGGCCCTTCCTTTTGAATCGTCTCGCAATGTGAATGAATTTTCATAAGACAACGATTTACGTTTCGCGACGAGCGGTGAAGAAGCTGGTAATCGTGCCACATCGTGTAGGGCGGTACCTCTTCTAACTCCATACCGTCGCTTGGGAAGGATCACTGATGAGTTTTGTGATCTTGGGGTTGGGAACTGCGGTTCCACAAAATCGCTACACGCAGGATGAGGCCGTTGAGGTCGCCCGCGCCGTCTCATGCGAGACAGATGATCAGGCCAAACTTCTTCAAGTCATCTATCGGCAAACCCACATCGGCTACCGCCACATGATCTACGATCGTGCGGCCTATGACGAAGTCGTGCAGACAGCGGAGGACAACGGCGGTCGCTACCGCGCGAAAAACGAAGACGACTTCGGTCCCGATACCGCTGAGCGCATGGCGATCTACGAGCGCGAAGCGTTGCCGATGGCCATGCAATCGACGCAGCAAGCGCTGGCCGAATCGGGCCTGTCCGCGAAGGACATCACGCATCTCGTTACGGTTTCATGTACCGGCTTTCGCGCGCCGGGATTCGACATCGGCTTGATGCGGGAACTCGGCATGTCGAGGAACGTCGAGCGGACGCATGTCGGATTCATGGGCTGTCACGGTGCGTTCAACGGCATGCGTGTCGCCCGCGCTTATGCCGCCTCCGATCCCAATGCTCGGGTGCTGCTGTGCGCGACCGAAATTTGCAGCATCCATTACTACTACCCGTGGAATCCGAAACGAATCGTCGGCAATGCCCTGTTCGCTGACGGGTCGGCCGCGATGGTTTGCGCGTCCGACGCGCAAGCGCCATCGAACGGTTGGCGCGCCGTCGCCAGCGGGTCGTGTCTGTTTCCCGATTCCGAATTCGCGATGGGCTGGGAGATCGGCAACAACGGCTTTGAAATGACACTCTCCGCCAAGGTCCCCAACCTCATCGCCACCAATCTCAAACCCTGGCTCGAACCCTGGCTGGCGAAACACAACCTGAAAATCGGCGACATCGCCTCCTGGGCGATTCATCCCGGTGGACCCCGTATCATCAACTCCGTCGAGGAAGCGCTCGGCTTGGTCGACGGCATCGCCTGGGCCTCGCGTGAGATTCTCACGCAGTATGGCAATATGTCCTCGCCGACGGTAATGTTCATCCTGGACCGTCTGCGCCGCGAAAACTCACTGCGTCCGTGCGTCGCCCTAGGCTTCGGCCCCGGCCTCGTCGCGGAAGCGGCTTTGTTCATGTAGTTTTTCAACATCCGCAAGAAAGCCCAGCCAAACCCTGGTTGGCTGGCCATTGGCCGATAGCTATACGCCGCGCGGCCAGGATTGAGACATTGGTGGCACAGACATTCCTGTCTGTGTTCACATTTGTCTCATTCCCCCGCGCAGTATAACATGCGGATTTTGATTCGTGAATTCAGATTGCATATCTCAAATTGCACATTTCAACAACTAACTTTGAAACGACATTTCGCCTCGGGGCTGCTCGACGAATGTGTTTAGCAGAGGTATCTGACCCTCGCACCCAGTAAGTGCGTTGGTGCCCACCGCAATTGCAAATCAAACCGCTTACTGCGAAAAATACACTGTCGCTTATGTTCTCGGCTCTGGGAGATTCAGTTTGCCTAGAGCAGCTGGGAGATCGGTTCGCCGCCATGCGCGAAGAAGACGGGGCGATTGTTCGGTGTGTAGATCGGTTGGCCACGGTCGATGCCGAGCTTTTCGTACACGGTGCTCGCATAATTTTCCGGTGTGAACGGGTGCTCGATGACGTACCCGCCGTCGCGATCCGATCGGCCAATGACTTGACCGCCGCGCACGCCGGCGCCAGCGAAGACCATCGAATAGGCGTGCGTCCAGTGGTCGCGGCCTTGCGAGCGATTGATGCGCGGCGTGCGGCCGAACTCGCTGACGAAGCAAACCAGCGTCTCGGCGAGCAAGCCGCGCTGGTCGAGATCTTCGATCAAGGCGGCGTAGGCGCGATCGACGCTGCCCATCATGACCCAGTGGCCGATGCCATATCGGCCCGCGCCGGCGCCGGTTGCGCCAGGCAATTCACAGGTTTGGTCGGCGTAAATAAAGTCGTGGTGGTCCCAGTTGAGGTTGCTGCCGCGGGGCGTTTCCGCGTTCAACGGCCAGCGCGCATCGACAGTGACAAATCGCACGCCCGATTCGATCAGCTTGCGTCCCATGAGATAACACGACCCGCGATGTCCCGAGCCATAGCGGTCTCGCATCGAGCGTGGTTCGCGTTTGAGGTCGAATGCCGCCGACACGCGCGGACTGGTCAGCATATCGAAAGCTTGATCGTAGAAACGATCCATGCCGAGCGTTTCGGAACTAGCCGGCACGGTTGGCGTCAACGCACTGGCCAGGCGGTGGCGTTCAGTCAGGCGGCCATCGCCAAGTTCGCTGCGTGGCACGATGCCTTGGATTATCCAGGCGGGATCGGAGAGATCGCGGCCACCGGTCTTGAACACGCGCGTGCCAGCGGGAAGAAATCCGGTTCGCGTTTCCGCTGCCTGTTCATGATTACCGGGGACCATGATATAAGGCGGGAGATAGCGGCATTCGCTGCCTTGGATGTGCGAGACGATCGAGCCGATGTCGGGCATCGACAGGCTCGACGCCGCAGGATGCGAGCCGGACAGGATGTATTGTGTGCCGTTGGGATGGGCGTCAGCCCCGCCGCGTGCGTGATGGAAGGAACGGACGACAGCGATTTTGTCAGCGATGCGAGCGGTGTGGGGTAGCAATTCGGTGAAGCGCATGTCAGGCACGCGCGTTGCGATCGGGCGATACGGGCTGCGATGTTCGGAGATCGTCTCGGGCTTCGGATCCCAGGTGTCGATGTGCGAAAGCCCGCCTTGTTCGAGGATGACGAGCACGTTCTTCGCCGCGGCTGGACGAGCGGGGCCTGACGCCCGCGCGGTCATCGCGAGGCATTCAGGCAGCGACATGCCGAGGACGCCGACGATGCCGAGTTGTATTGCAGTGCGGCGGGTGATCGGATTCGTGTCGGTGCGTTTTTGGAACCAACGGGGGATCATTATCTGCTCCGTGGGATCGACTTGTTTAGCCGCTCGCCTTTGGCGAGCGCAGGTTCTGCGCTTTCGCGCTCGCCAAAGGCGAGCGGCTAAACGATGCCTATTTTCCGCGAATCGCGGTGATCGCTTTGCCGGCGGCGTCGCGGATGGCGGCGCGGGCGTCTTGCGATTCGATCTTCGTCAATTCGGGTAATGTGTCTTTCGCACGGGCACCGAGCTCTCCCAACTCCTGAATCGCGGCGATGCGGTTTTCGGTGGAGTCGACCTTGGCGATGTCGATGAGCGAGGAAATTGCTTCGGGGTT
Organism: Singulisphaera sp. GP187; assembly: GCA_945861245.1. Lineage (GTDB taxonomy): Bacteria > Planctomycetota > Planctomycetia > Gemmatales > Gemmataceae > SIAQ01. The sequence goes on along the minus strand of CAMAUE010000053.1, from coordinate 24,866 downwards.
TTCTTTGGCCAAGACACCGGTGAGCCGAATGAGATGATTGCGGACGCTGCCATCGGTTTCATTCTTGAGGTTGATCCGCTCCTTGATCGTTGGCCAACCTGATTTCGCTTTGGCGCCGATCGCGCCCAGTGCGATGGCGGTGGATTTGCGTAACTCGAGACTGGTATGGCTCAATACGGCGCACAACGCTGCGACCACGTCCGGCGAATCGGCACGGAGCCGGGCGAGACCGTCGATGGCGGCTTCGCGCAACGGCAACGGGTCTTTGGGATCGCCGACGATTTTCAATAATGCCGGAGGCAGTTTGGCGTTTTCCTTATCGTGACGCGTGAGAAGATGAACGCCCGATACACGCACCTCGGGAAATTCCTCCGGGTTCTTGACGGCGTTGAACATCGCCGGGAAGGCGGGGGCTGCACTCTCGCCCATATTCCGCAGTGCGCCGGCGACGGCAGCGCGAGTGCCCGGGTGCGCATCCTTCAGGGCTTCCACAAGCGCGCTGGTGTACTCCGACGCTTGCTTAAAATAGGTATTCGCGATGGCGGTAGCGGCCGACTCGCGCACGGCTTCCGACTTGTCGTTTTGCAGCGTCGCCACCAGCAACCGCCCGGCCCCTCGCGTGTCGCTTGGTAGTCGGCCCAGGAGCAGCACCGCTTCCTGCCTGACGCGCGGCTCTTTGTCCTTCTCAATTGTCTCCATGATCGACGCCAACCCAACGCGCCCGGCCGAGTTGCTCGCTTCGAGTGCGATCAGCGCGGCTCTGCGGAATTTGGGATTGTCGTGCGTACGGAGAATCGTGATCCATTCGCCGATCGTCTTACCAAGGATTAGCTCTTCTTTGGTCTCGGGCTTTTTGTCGGTAGTCTTGGCGTCCTGTGCCGAGGCGGCGCCGAGAATGGCGAGGACGAGAACGGTGATCAATGCGAGAGAGAAGAACCGTTTCATGTGCGGAACCTCCGCCAGAGTCAGTGTACGTCGTTCGATTGTAGTCGTTTGTTTACGTTTAGCGCTCGCGAGCGCTATAACGTAAACAAGCGACTACAATTGCCGGTTTTACTTAACGCTCCAGATTTTCACGAGGCCATCGATGCTGCCGGAGGCGAGCCATTGGCCGTCGGGGCTGAAGGTGAGCGCGGTGACGTTGCCCAGGTGGGCCTTGATGCTGCGCAATTCCTTGCCTTCGAGATCCCAAATGCGGATCGTTTGGTCGTAGCCGCCGGTGGCGAACTTCGAGCCATCGGGGCTGAGGGCGATTGACCAGACGGCGTCGTGGGCTTTGATGTCTTTCAGTTCCTTCTTGCCTTCGATGTCGAAAATTTTGATGTAGCCGTCTTGATTACCAGCGATGACTTTCTTGCCGTCGGCTGAGAAGATGGCGCAGTTGAAAGCTCGGCCAAGCTCTTTGGTTTGGCTGACTTTGCCTTTGGCGTCTTTGACATCGACAACTTTTTCCAGCGGTTTGAAGCTGGCGATTTCCTTCGCGCCGGCGATGTCCCATACGCGGACCGTACGGTCCGCGCTGGTGGTGACGACGCTCTTGCCGTCAGGGCTGAAGGCGACGTTCGTGACGGAATCGGTGTGGCCCTTGATGGTCTGCGTTTCCTTGCCGGCGGCGATGTCCCAGAGTTTGACGGTCTGGTCTTCGCTGGCCGTGGCGAAGAGTGTGCCGTCTTTTGAGCGGGCCAAGGCTTCGATGCCCGCGGTATGACCCTTGATCGATTTCGCTTCTTTGCCTGCTTTCGTGTCCCAAACCTTGATTTCGCCTTCCCAGGCTTTCTTCTCCTTGATCCATTTGCCAGTGGTCACGAGCAGCTGGTCCTTGAAGTAAGCCAAGGCTTTCGCCTGGGTGGGATGGCCTTTCAGGGTCTGGATATCTTTCTTGGCGGCGATATCCCAAATCTTGACGGTCAGGTCGCGGCTTGCCGAGGCAACGGTTTTGCCGTCCGCGTCAAACGCCAGCGCGAACACCCAGCTGGAGTGGCCTTTGAACTCAATCGCTGCGGGGTCGGCCTTGAACGGCTCCTTCTTCTCTTCTTTTTTCTCTTCCTTCTTATCGTCCTTCTTTTCTTCGGTCTTTTTGTCGTCCTTCTTTTTCTTCTTTTTGTCGACGACTTTATCTTGAGCTGCGGACTCGACGGCGACCGAGCTGAGACCGACAATCAGACCGGCAGTGCAGAGAACGGCGAGGACGAGTCTGGAAAAGCGCGACATGGCAGGCTCCTAGCAGGTGGGATACGACCAAGCGTCGGCGGCGCGAGCTCCAATTGGTCTCGACGCGACGCGCGAAATCATTGAGGATGATATAGGTAATTCAGCGAGATTTGTCGCGATTTCAGTACTGCGCGAAAAAAACATCCGGAAGCGTGCAAGTCCCAGGGGGGGCTCGAAGTACCACCGCAAAACATTGAAGAAACGGTTTATCCGAAAAACGCGTATTCTGTAATTGAAAAAGTGGACATGCGATCTCCTCATGGTTTGTTGTGATAACCCCATGAAATGAAAGCATGTCCACTTTTTCAATTACAGAATACGCGTTTTTCGGATGAACCGGTATTAGGGGGTGTTGGCCACGAAACCCAGGGAGGGAGGGCGTGGGAAGAGCATGCAGATTGCAGATCGCTGATCTTTTTCTTAATTGTTTTTCAACTATTGACTTTGACAACGCTGCCGCTGGCGGTGCGATTCATGTAAACCTGGGCCTGAAAGTCCAGTGCGACGCCAACCGTTTCGGCTCGCGATCCCTCTGTTGTTCCTTACGCCAACTCTTGATCGACGTGATGCGGGAAGAGTAGGCCGACGGGTTTGGGTAGACGCATCGGGCCGACGTGTTCGGTGTGGGCTGCGTCCCAACGGTGTTGACGCAGGGCGGCGAGGATGCGTTCGGCGACTTCCATGGCGGCAAGGCCGTCTTCGCCGTTGACGCGCGGGCGTTTGCTGGTTTGTACGCAGTCGATGAATTCGCTCAATTCAGCCGTCAGTTGGTCTTGGGCTTTGCCATCGACAGTCAGCAATTCCAGGTGCCGCGTGAAGAGGTCCTCGCGAATTCGGGCGCGCGAGGCGGCATCGAGTTGCGCGGGGTCCAATCCGAAGCGGCGCACCTGTTCCGAAGGTTGTACGAGCACCAGCTTGCGCGACGCGAAATCGACCTCGGCACAACCCTCCGGGCCCCACAATTGCATCTGTCGGCTTGACGTCGGGCTCGCTCGGCTGGCGGTCACGTCGGCGACGCAGCCGTTCGCAAAATGCAAACGAGCGTTGGCGATGTCCTCATGGCCGCCGTAGCAACTCATGCCGACCGCCTGCACCGATTCCACGGGCGAATCGACGAGTGACAGAATTAGATCAAGATCGTGGATCATCAGATCGAGCACGACGCCGACATCGGTCGAGCGTCCAGTGAACGGGCCCATGCGCTGGGCGCGGATGAATTTGGGCTGGAACGGGCGACTACGAATATCTTCGTATGCAGGATTAAAGCGTTCGATGTGGCCGACTTGCAGGATCACACGATGCTGGCGGGCGAGTTCGACAAGTTCGCGTGCTTCGTGCGTGGTCCGCGCGAGCGGTTTTTCGACGAGCAGCGGGACGCCACGCTTGAGAAACTCGCTCGCGACGGCGAGGTGATGCGTCGTCGGCACAACGATGCTGGCAGCATCGACGAGGTTGAGCAACGGCCAATAGTCGGTGAACGCCTGCGTGTCGTGCTTGCGAGCGACCGCCTGGGCCTGATCGAGATTCGCGTCGGCCACGCCAACGAGTTCGACATTTGGCAGCCCGGCGAAGATACGCGCATGTTCTTTGCCCAAATGCCCGACGCCTACCACTGCTATACGAGTGCGCTTCATGCTGTTAATTCTCCGAATATACTTCGCAAAGTAGAAATTGTCGCTTTTCCGAACCGATCAAAACATTTCCGAGCCGCGACCGTAAGGGAGTGGCCGACATAAACCGCACGGTATCCACTCGGCCGCTCCCTTACGGTCGCGGCTCGGAAAAGCGTCAAACTCACCCGTCAAAAGTATAGATCTCAAGCCCACCGGTTCGCTTCGCTCACCATCGGGCTTGGCCAATTCTGTTACGCCACCCGGCGTTGCCTGGGTAACACCGATTGCAATTGCGTTGACAGAGTGCGTGCCAATTCGACGTTATGCGGATGTCCGGTTTTGAAGGCGACGATATGCCCGCGTAGATCGCAGCCGAGCAAGGCGAGGTCGCCGAGAATGTCGAGGATTTTGTGCCGCGCCGGTTCGTTGCCGAAGCGCACCGTGTTTTGAATCGGACCGTGAGCGCCGAAGACGAGCAAATCGGCGACTGTCGAACGTGAGCCGATACCGGAGTTTTTCAGGGCGATCGCTTCGTCTTCGGTGACGAAGGTTCGGCACGGCGCGATATCAGCGGCGAAATCGCCCGGCGTGACTCGCATCGTTGCCATCTGCCAGGGGATTGGCGATTCTTTGCCGTAATCGAGCAAGTAGCTGATCCGCAGTTCGGGCAGGTCGGTCGGGTGGATCGCGATGGTGGCGTCGCCGCGCGTAAAAAAGATGGTGTGGTCGACGGTCCAAATGCCGATGCGATCGTTTTGTGCGATGATGCCGGCGCGATGGAGGGCGTTGACGAAGGCCTGGGCGGAACCGTCCATGCCGGGGGCTTCCGGGGCGTCGAGTTCGACGTAGCAGTTGTCGATGCGCAGCCCGCTCAGGGCGGCGAGTACATGTTCAACGAGGCTGACGTGCACCGGGGCGTTGCCGAGCGTGGTGCGCCGTGCCGTGCCAGTGACGTTGGCGACGCAAGCGTTGATACAGGCGACGTGGCCGAGATCGGTGCGCACGAATACCACGCCGGTGTTCGCCGGCGCGGGCCGAAAGCACAACCGAATCGTTTTGCCCGTCACATATCCGATGCCATCTACCTCGGCTGGGCCGGCAATCGTTTGTTGGCAGCGATCATTGATTTTTTTCACGGCAGTCACATCCTTGACCGGCGATCGGCAGACCGAACGCCCGGGCAATAAGGAGAATAACAAAGACAGGGCGAACAAGGCAATCCGGGTTTTGATTAGTTTGTATTGCCGCTTGCGGCTTAGCGCTCACGATCAATGCAGGGTGCGTCAAGCGCTAACGCCGACGCACCATCAATCGGCATCGTTATTTCGTGCCGCTCGTTGGAGTTACGGGAGCAGGGGTCTTGTTCTGCCTATCAAACCAGTCGTTCAACGTGTCCGCGATCGCCGCGGACAGATCGACACTGCCATGCACATAAAGCGGCACGGTGCTGCCGAGGTCCATTGCTTGCATCTTGCGATTGATGTTGGGGAACTGATTGAGCATGTCCTTCTCCATCGGATCGCCATAGCCGAGCACGATCTGGAAGCCATAGGCCTTGGCGACTGCGTCGATGCCCATGTTGACTTCTTTCCACAGCGTGATCAGATTGTCCTCCTGCTTTTTGCCGAGCAGGTTCTTGATCTGAAGTTCCATGTCCTCGAGTTCGCGCTGATTGTTACGTAGGGCCTTTTGATATTGTTCCTTTTTCGATGGTTCAAAACCGGGTTTTTGCATCGCCTCGGCCCAGCTCTTCATTTCTTCCTGAAGCTTCATCGCTTTGGTTTTGAAGGGTTTGAGGGTTTCTTCAAGGTCTGCCTTGAAGACCACCGCACGTTTGTATTTGTTGAATACCAGCCCAATGTTGACCACGGCGACTTTCGTGCCCTGGACTTGAGGGACGGCGCCAGCGGCCGGCGGTTGTGCCACGAGTTGGCTAACGCCATACGCACTTGCGAGCAGAACGGCGAACCCGGTCGTTAGAACGAACATTTTCTTCACGGCAAACACTCCTTTGTACAAGCGGTCGAGCCGATGGTCCGGTCCATTTCCGAGCCAATGGCTTCGACGTTTGAGGCTTTTTGCAGCCGAATAATCCCCCAATGCGACGCGGCTTTTAACGTAGGTTGAGGACAAAATCAAGAGCAGGTTTGCACAGTGTCGAGAAAACCCAGGCGAGGACCCTCAGAGCCGAAAGCGTGAGCGAGGTGCATTTCATCTGTTGCCCACACTTTCGGCTCCGAGGGGCGTTGCCTAATTCCCCAATCCTGCCCCGTTCAAGCTGCCGCGACGAGAATTTATGCCCCGCCTGCCGGTTTTTCCGGTTTTTCGCCAATCCCCACTCACCAAACCGCCGATCTAAGCCATACACGGCTCCGGGCAACCTGGCTTGTCCGATTGCCGTGGTTTTGCTACTCTCCGCTCGGAACCACTTACGGTGCCCAACCGTTCTCGACGGAATGAAGCCATGAACCCAGCACGGATGCTGATCGTTTTCGCATTACTTGTCGTTATCGGCGTATGCGTCGGTTGTCAGCAGAAATCGACGACGCTTAATCATGTCAACGGCAAAGTCTTTTACAAAGGCGCGCCGCTGCAGACGGGCATCATCGTCTTCAGTCCGGATACCGCGCGTGGTGAGACCGGCAAAATCGCTGCCGCCAAAATAAACTACGATGGCTCATATGTCTTGCAAACCGGCGACGCCAAAGGCGGTACGGCTGGCTGGTATCGCGTCACCGTCGCCGCCGTCGTTGGCTCGAATGCTTCCTACGACCTGACGCCGGTATCGATCATTCCCGAGAAGTATCGCGATCCCCAACTCTCGCAATTGCAGTGCGAAATAAAGATAGGCCGCGACAACCATCTGGATTTCAACCTCGATTGACATGGGCCCGCGGCAGCCTTCGCAAAAAACCAAATACAACCACGGATAACACGAATAACACGGATGGGAAAAAGGTTCCACGCATTTCTCCCTATCCGTGTGATCCGTGGTTATACCTTTGACGGGTGAGTTTGACGCTTTTCCGAGCCGCGACCCCGTAAGAGAGCGGCCGACAGGATGCCGTGCGTTTTATGTCGGCCGCGTAATGCAAAAGGCCCCAGAGTCGGAAGCGTGAGCGACGGACGAAATACACCGTCGCTCACGCTTCCGACTCTGGCGCCTTTTGGCTGCCTCGCATCCTCCAAAAGCTATAAAATCACACTCCAACGGCGCATGGCGCGTCTTTCTTCTGACGATTATTTCGCCTGAATGCATAGGTGGTGCTTCATGTGCCGATTGCTTTCCATTACCGTACTCGCCTTGTCCGCGACGATTGCCTCCGCGGGGGATGTCAAAAAGATCGACTTCGTGCACGACATCGCGCCGATCTTGAAAGCGCGCTGCGTCGAGTGCCACGCGAATGGCAAATACAAGGCGAGTGTCTCGTTTGACACGCGCGAGGATCTGCTGAAGTCCAAGGCGATCACACCGGGCAAAAGCGCGGGCAGCGAGTTGATCAAGCGAATCACCAGCAACGACATCGAGCAACGGATGCCGCCCAAGGGTGCAGCGCTCGACGCCAAGCAGGTCGCGCTGTTCAAGGCGTGGATCGATCAGGGCGCGGCATGGGAGCCGGGCTTCACGTTCAAAGTGAGCACCTATGTCGCGCCGCTGAAGCCGCGAGCCGTCAAAGTTCCCGCGGGCACTGGGCATCCGATTGACCGAATCGTCGCGGAATATTACGCTCGCAACAAAGTCACGCCGGCGACAATAATCGATGACGCGGGCTTTCTTCGCCGAGTCTATCTTGATGTCGTCGGCCAGCTGCCGGCGCCGAGTGAAACGAAAGTGTTTCTCGAAAGCGACGCTCCGGACAAGCGTGAGCAGGTCATTCGCCGATTGCTCGACGAACGCCGCAATTATGCCGACCATTGGCTCAGCTTCTGGAACGACGTGTTGCGCAACGACTACGCTGGCACGGGCTACATCGACGGCGGACGCAAACAGATCAGCGGTTGGCTGTACAATTCTCTCGTACAGAATAAGCCCTATGACCAGATGGCACGCGAATTGATTAGTCCGACCGCCGACGCCGAGGGGTTTATCAAGGGCATCAAATGGCGAGGCAACGTCAACGCTAGCCAGGTCGTCGAGCTGCAATTCGCGCAGAACATCTCACAGGTTTTCTTTGGCGCGAACGTGAAGTGTGCATCGTGCCATGACAGCTTTATCGACAACTGGAAACTCGACGATGCTTACTCGCTCGCCGCCGTCATCGCCGATAAACCGCTGCAAGTACATCGCTGCGACAAAGCGACGGGGCAGACGGCGGCGCCACGCTTTCTTTGGCCCGAACTGGGCACGATCGATGTGAAGGCGACGAAAGCGCAGCGCCTGGATCAACTTGCCAAACTGACGACGTCGCCGGAGAATGGCCGATTCGCACGCACCATCGCCAATCGCGTTTGGCAGCGGATGTTGGGCCGCGGCATCGTGCATCCCGTCGATATGATGGCGAATCGGCCCTGGTCCGAGGATTTGTTGGACTATCTCGGGAACTATCTTGTCGAGCAAAAGTATGATCTGAAGAAATTGATGGAGCACATCGCAACGTCGAAGGCGTATCAAGCCAAACCCGCGCTGCAAATCAAGGAACCGATCGGCGAGGACTACGTCTTCCGCGGTCCGGAACTCCGGCGCATGTCCGCTGAGCAATTTATGGACGCGGTTTGGATGCTGACGCAGACTGGACCGACGAAGCAAAGCGCACCGGTCGTGCCGGTGGCGTTCGCTTCGTGGGTGCCGACGGAGCGTCAGCGGATGCGTGCCTCGCTCGTCAATGCCGATCTGCTGATGCGTTCGCTCGGTCGGCCCAATCGCGAGCAAGTCGTGACCACTCGGCCCGATCTGCTGACGACGCTGCAAGCGCTGGACCTGTCCAACGGTGCCGCGGTCAACGATTTGCTGACGCGGGGATCGTCAGCATTAATGAAGTTGCACAAAACGCCGGACGCACTGATCGACGCGGTTTACGAGCGGGCGCTGTGCCGACCGCCGACCGTGAACGAACGCAAGGTGATGCACGAGGCCCTGGGCACGCCGATGTCGGCGGAGGGCGTCGCTGACTTGCTATGGGTGGTGGTGATGCTGCCGGAGTTTCAGTTGATGCGATGATTTGTCCCTATCCCAAGCCCACAGGCGACGAAGGAGCCTGCGGGGTCAAGCCACGCAGGCTCCTTCGTCGCCTGTGGGCTTGTATTTGCCTTATTCCTTCGTCACGACACCCTCAACGGCGAACAGATCGAACGCCGTCTGTGCGTCGGCTTTGGTCCACAGGCCGATTTTGCCGGCGTTGGCCAGGGCGTTATCCTTCGCTTCAAGTATTTTCTTGCCGTTGAGATGGCACTCGATACTATCGCCGAGCATGCGGATCGTGAGCTTATGCCATTGGCCTTCGGTGACAACAAGCTCCTCGGCCGTGGCGAGTTGGGTGCGTTTGCCGGCGACGACTTTGTAGAGGCGATAGTTGTTCTCGAGCGGATTAAAGCGAGCGACATAGTAGTTGTCAGCGTCGATGTAGCGCCAGACGATGCCGCCGCCTTGATCGCGTTTGCCTTTGATCGATTTGAAATGCACGGAGACTTCCAGGTTCTTCGGCTGTGCTGTGTCAGCGACGCAGATATTGTAGACTGGCCCGAGGCTTTCGCCGACTTGCGCCAGCGCGTGGCCCGATTTTGAAGGCGCGGTGGCGTCGGCGATGACCTTCCACGCGCCGGTGCCGCCTTTGCCCGTGTGCTCCACTTTCCAGCCGGTCGGAAGCTTGCCGAGGTCGGCTTTGCTAAATCCGGCCATTTTTTTCTCGCCAGTCGTAGCAATTTGCATCGGTACAGCAAGTAGCAGCAGTGCGATCCAGTAGGCGGCATGTGTATTCATCGGTGGCTCCCATAATTGTCATTGGTCATTAGTCAGCGAAAAGAGAATGATACGGCTCAACCTCGAAATTGGCAGTAGAATGTCCACGAGTGACTACGGACTAATGACCAATGACTAATGACCAATGACAAAAAAACTAATCCTCGCCAGCAGTTCGCCCGATCGGCGGATTCTGCTCGAAAAGGCTGGCTACGAATTCGATGTCTTGCCATCGCGCATTGACGAACCGACGGGTGCGAATTTCACCGATCCACGCCACTACGTACAAACGGTTGCCTGGCTGAAGGCGGCGGCTGTTGCGCCGAATGTAAGCGAGGGCATCGTCCTCGCGGCGGATACCGTCGGCTGGTTGGACGGCCAGGTGATCGGCAAGGCGGACGATGTCGAACATGCTCGCCGAATCCTCAGCGCGATGGGCGGACGCGAGCACGAACTCTGGACCGGCGTCGTCCTCTGGCGACGGCCTGACAATGTGCAGGTCACCTTCCAATCGTGCACGCGAATGTATTGTCGCGCATTATCGAAGCAGGAACTGGACGACTATCTCGCCACCGACGCTTGGGTTGGCCGATCGGGTGCTTATGCGATCCAGGAAGAGAACGATCCGTTTCTGCGCATCATCGAAGGCAGCCTCAATAACGTCATCGGCTTGCCGATCGAGGAACTGACGACACCGTTGCGCTGGTTGGGATTCAAATACGTTTAGCCGCTCGCCTTTGGCGAGCGCGGACATTGGATATTGCGATCGCAAAAACAACGTCCGCGCTCCCCAAAGGCGAGCGGCTAAACTACTTCGCATCCGCATCGCGCTGCGCTTGCAATCGCTTACGCATCAAGGCGAGGTCGTTGGGCCGAGTCGCGGCTAGGTTCGTTGCTTCCAGCGCGTCGTTTCGCAGATCGTAGAGTTCAGCCTGTTGCTTCTTCGTGTTGACGATGAGCTTCAATCCGCCCGCCATGACGCCCTGCACCGCACCCGTGTTCCAGTAGATTTCGGGGTCGGCAGGCTTTTCGCCTTTGCGGCTCAGGATCGGCCAAACGTCGCGGCCTTCGAGCTTCGTGCTGGCCGGCACGTCGGCGTCGGCAAGTTTCGCAATCGTCGGATACCAATCGAGCATGCTGACAATCTCCGGCGCACTGGCGGGTTGCAGTTTGCCTCGCCAATATGCGAATGCCGCCACGCGCACTCCGCCTTCGTAGAGTTGGCCTTTCCAACCGCGCAAGGGCGTGTTGTCGCCGAGCTTGGGGTGCGAATATTTACCGTCGTAATCGATCTTGGATTCGTATTTCTCGAAGCCGCCGTTGTCGCTGGTGAAGACGATGAGAGTGTTGTCGAGTTGCTTGGACTTTTCGAGTGCCGTGACGATTCGCCCGATGCCGTCATCCATGTGTGTGATGCTCGCGGCGTAAAGGCGTCGCGCTTCGTTCTTGATCGTGTCTTTGTACGGGGCGATCCACTTCTCCTCCTCCGCAAGAGGATAGTGCGGCGTGGCATGCGCGACCCATAAGAAGAACGGCTGTTTGCGTTTCGTTTCGACGAAGCGCACGGCCTCATCGCTGATGAGATCGGTAACGTGGCCTTTCTCTTCGACGAATTTGTCGTTGCGATGCCAGGTCTTGGCCGTCCCGCGGTAGAGATGCGTGAACGGATCGATCTGCCCGTGGAAATACCCGTAGGAGGAATCGAAGCCAAACTGGCGCGGTCCGACTTCCGGTCTCAAACCGAGATGCCACTTGCCGATGATGCCCGTGAAGTAGCCCGCGCGTTGCAAGAGCCGGGCAAGTGTGAGCGTGTTCATCGGCAAGGCCTGCTCGCTCTTCTGGGCGATCGGGGCGTGGATGCCGAATCGGCTCGGATTGCGGCCGGTGAAGATGCCCGCGCGCGTCGGCGAGCAGGTTGGGTAGACGTAATGCCGTTCGAGCCTCACGCCGGCCTTGACGAGCTTGTCCATGTTCGGCGTCTTGATCTCGGATGCTTGCCAGCCGACATCGCGCCAGCCAAGATCGTCGGCAATGATGATGACGATGTTCGGCTTCTTGGCCTCGCCGGCGTGAGCATGATTGGCCATCATCAAGCAGAGACCGATCGCAATCAAGATGCGCATGAGAATGTCCTTCGGAGTGTAATGCAAATTCCTCGCCGTTTGCGGCTTAGTGCTCACGTGATGACTCGCCGTACCACCGCGTCTGTCGCCAATTCTATCCCGCGCCGTATATCATGCAAGAAGCGCTCTCCTATGCACTGAAAGCCCAGAGGTGAGGTACTCCGAACCTCTGGGATCCCAAGGGTTCGGAGTACCTCACCCTTGGGCTTTCATGCTCGATACCGCGTCGTGGCAAACGATCCTCGGACTGCTCGTCATCGTGCTCGCCGCCTGGGCGGTGTTGCGCGAATTTGAAGTTCGGCTCGTGTTGATGATTGCCTCCCTCACGCTCGGCGCAATCGCGCTGAACCCGCAAGCGATCGTGCGGGAGTTCGTCATCACGCTGACGAACGAGAAATTCATCATCCCGCTTTGCTGCGGCATGGGTTTTGCGCGCGTCCTGCAACACACCGGTTGCGATCTCCATCTCGTGCGCTTACTCGTCAAGCCGTTGACCTATGTTCGATTCCTGCTGATTCCGGGCACAGTCGTCGTCGGGTTCTTCGTAAATATGCCGATCGTCAGCCAAACCAGCACCGCAGTGACGATCGGCTCGGTCATCATCCCACTTCTACGTGCCACGGGCATCTCGCCGATCACTACCGGCGCGGCCCTGTTGCTCGGCGCGTCGGTCGGCGGGGAATTGCTGAACCCCGGAGCACCGGAACTGCTGACGACCATCGAGGAAAGCCAAAAAGCACTCAAGAAGCATCCCGAAGCAAGTCTGACACCCGACGACATCACCAGTGAACGCTGTGTGCGCCGCATCATCCCGTTCAATTTCTTCAGCCTCGCCGTCGCCACGAGCGTGTTCTGGTTCCTGGCCGCCCGGCGTGAGCGGATGCTTGCGAGCGAACCGACCGACGCGCCACCGCCGAGCGAAGTCGCGATGCCGGTCAACTATCTCAAGGCGATAGTCCCGCTCGTGCCGCTCGTGTTTCTGTATTTGTGTTCGTATCCGTTCGAGCTTTTCAAGATCGACCATCGATGGCTACAGAAAAGCAGACTGCCCGATCCGGAGACCTTCAACACCCGGCTCATCGGCCTGGCGATGCTACTCGGCGTCGTCGCGGCGGTGAGTGCGTCACGCGAGAAATTCAAGGAAACCGCCAGCACCTTCTTTGAAGGCGCGGGCTACGGCTATGCCAACATCGTCTCGCTTATCGTCGTCGCTAACTGTTTCGGTATCGCCATCAAAAACGTCGGTATCGCCGAGCGTCTGGGCGATGCGATCAAGATGTGGCCCGACGCCCTTCTGCCGACCGCCGGCATCTTCTCGGTCGCCTTCGCCGCGCTATGTGGCTCGGGCATGGCGACGGCGCAGAGCCTGTTCGGCTTCTTCGTCGAGCCGAGTCTAGCGCTGGACATCGACCCGACGCACACCGGCGCGGTCGTATCGCTCGGATCGGCGGCGGGCCGGACAATGTCGCCGGTTGCCGCCGTGACTCTGATGTGCGCGAAGATGACGGGAACGAAGCCGATGGAGTTATCGAAGATGGTCGTTATTCCGCTGCTCGTTTCGATGGCAACGGTCGTGGCCCTGGCGATGGTGTGGATGCCGCGGATATGACATGTCGAAGTCTTCAAATCCGCTCCGCAAGTCGGCGGACTCTCATGCACTATCGATCTTTGGGGCCAAAAAATCGATCTCGTTTATCGGAACGTCGATAGCACGAAACTCTTTCCCGACCAATGGCTCTACGTGCATTCGCCCGAACCGGTGCATGTGTGAGCGCCAAGCCCCACGATGAGCGCAGCGATTCCTGGGGGTTCCAATCTCTGCGCATCGCTGCGCTCACCGCGGGGCCTGGGAGGAGCGATTGCGTTTCGTCCAGTCAAACATGGCGAATGCACGCCAGAACAACAGCACGCCGATTCCCGCGAACGTAGCCTGGTGGCTCAGGAACGTGGTGACTGCCATCGTCGGATGGGCATTTGCAAGTCCGCCACCTTGCACGAAATCCCCCGTGAGCAGCATCCAGAATCCATTGCGAAAAAACCGCGTATACTCGCCGCCGAAGAGATGGGCAGATCCGACCGCCACCACCACTACCGTAAACACGATATTCGCCGTCAGCCAACGCCGACAACGCACCGAGAGATAAAGCGCCAGCCCCGCCGCGAAGATGATGCTGGGCCAAGGAAGAAGCAACAGCACGCCGCAGGTGCGGATCGCGTAGATTCCCGTCACCAGCGCGAAAATAGGCGCAACCACGATTGTCGCGATCAGGTAGCGTGTCGCGATCCACGGCGCGATGAATTTTGTCCATAAGATCTCCGATCGTTCAACCGGCAACAGCAGCAGGAACCGTAATGTGCCTTGCTCTCGTTCGCGCGAAATGACTGCGGTCAGTCGGAATGCCAGCAAGAGGATTACGCCGGCCACACTGAGCCCGTAGCTGATTCCGAAGAAGAAATATGATAACCCGGCGAATTCATCCCGTGCGCCTCGTTCGGCCCAAGGGAACTTCGAGAATAAGCTCGCCACACCAGCAATGACGAATCCCGTCAACGCCACGGATGAACTGTAACCTGCCAGCTGGTAGGCGCCTTTGCCGTCGATCAGTTCCTTCCAAAGCAGCGCATTATCGGGCACGGGCCTGGCGGTGCTCTCGCCTGGTTTTGGCTTCGGTTTCGTGGGGCTGCGTGGAATGGCGCGTTTTCGCCTCCGTGTTGTCGGCCGTTCCGTCGGGTAGCGTAGCGTGTGAAGACGGAGACATGCAAAGAAAAGCAGAACCGCGCTCGCGATCAATGCCATGCCGACGATCATACCGATACCAAGAGCTTGACTACCAAACTCGAAACTCGCAATCGCCATCACTATGCAGCCGCCAATAACAAAAAAACCGAGCACGCCGGTCGACGCGGCATACGAAAGCACCAGGCTCAGGGCATGGCTGACTGCAGTCGTCGAGCTAACCATACACGCGCTGCTGAACAAAACGATCAACGTAGCGATCAAGCAAAAATGCATGGCCAGCGTCGGTACATCGACTCCGCCCCACAAGCTGACGATCGCCAACAAAGGCAATCCCAGCATCGAGATGAAGACCAGATGTACCACGCGGGCGGAGTATTTTCCCAGCAGAATCTCGTGGCTCCGCAGGTGCGTCATGAACAACAACTCCAGCGTGCCGGACTCCTCTTCCTCGACAATCGTGCCTGCGAAATAGATTGGTGTCAGCAGAAAGACCATGAGATATTCAAAGAACAAGATCGTGTTGGTGAAATGCTGGGCGACCTTGGCGTAGTAGTTGATCTGCCGAGGCACGTCCGGCTCGAAGCGATTCACGACGTACAGACCCGCGAGCATCAGCAGCAAGTAGCCGCAGCGGATGGTGAGGTTCCGCCGATGCCGAGCGAGGCGGATCAGGTCGAAGTAGAAGTGCGGGCCAAGCATTGGCGCATTCTCTGGTTTGCCGCTTGCGGCTTAGCGCTCATAGGACGATTTCCAAACGCTATTGCTCCGCGCCCATTATTTTCTCGTGAACCACGGCCGTGTCGTGTCGTCGCTCTCGAAGAAACGCAGCATGTGGGCGCCGATTTTTCGCGAACCGTCGGGCGAATGATGTGTGCCGTCGTTGGCGAAATCACTCTCGGCGTAGGCGAAGCCGTCGGGGCGTTTGGTCGTGCCGTTTGCCCAGAGGTACGGGCCCCACGCCAGCCACGGGGCTTGCACGGCGCCTTTCTTCGGATCGCAGTTCAACTCGACCTCGCCCCTGATTTGGCGTTCAATCAGCCACTTCACCGAAAACGCCGACTCATAGGCATACGGCTCCGGGTTGAGCGACGATTTCGCGTAGCCGCCGTAGGTTCGGCTCGATAGGTAAACCATCTTAATGTTGGGAAAACGCTTCGGCAGTAGGCGGACGATGCGAGTCAGCTCCGCTTCAAGCGTCTTGGCGTAGACGGGGAAGCCCTGGCTGGGGCCGGCGTCGGCCTGCTTGATCCAGACGACTTGCACCTGCGACGCGGAAACGCGCGTTTTGCGTAGTTGTTGCTCGACGGCGGCCCAATACTTTTCGCCGGAGGCTTTATCGTCAGGGTTCTGGATACGTGCCGCGGTCATGCCGCCCTGGGCGCCGTTGACGAAGATGAGGGCGGGGTTCTTGTCCTTCGCGCTGGCCAATACCTGCGCGAAACCTTGCGATGCCTGCGACGTGTTGCTCATGCCGACGGAGAGCAGGACGATCTTGCCCGCGGCATCTGGCTTGCCGTCGCCATCGAGTGGTTGCACCTGGGCGGCGAGCGCTTTGCCGAGCGCGTCATGCCTCGCCGGGCGTTCGTTTTTGCCATCGGGATAGAACCCGCCCATGAACCCGCGGTATTCCTTGGTGCCGAGTTCGTTGATCGGCAGGAGCTTGGACGAATCGAACTTCGCCAACGGATTGCTTGGTTTGCCCGCGTCGGCGAGCCGCAAGCCGAATAGGTAGTTCTTGCCGTCCTTGGGTTGGATGACAAACATAACCTCGACGCCGGCTTTGAAGGATTGCAGCTTCTCCTTGGCGTTCGCGCCTTTCGCCTCGAAGAATCGCGTTTGTTCGTCAGCGGTGGCGACGATCTCTTTGTCGTTCGCTTTGACGGTGACACGGAGTTTCTCCGCATCGACGCTAACCAGCGTGCCGCGTTGGATCTTGCCAGGCGTCGGTTGCTGGGCAAGTGCGGCTGTTGCTAGGAATATCAGAATGGCCGCGGTACGAATCATGGTTGCGCCTCAATTCGGAGTTGTAGGGTGCGTCAATCGCCATCGCTGACGCACCAGGCGCTTGTAGGCTTATGGTGCGTCGGCGCTTGACGCACCCTACATTTAGCTGATAGCAGATAGCTCTCGTCACTTCCGCTCGTACACCGTCTTGCCGCCGACGATTGTCGTTAGCACGCGTGTGGAACTGATGTCCTCGACGGGGCACGTCATATAGTCGCGATCGATCAGGATGAAGTCGGCGAGTTTGCCGGCTTCGAGCGTGCCCTTGTCCTTTTCCTCGCGGCCCAAATATGCATTGTTGATGGTGTAAAGTCGCAGTGCTTCTTCGCGCGACAATGCTTCCTCGGGGACGAGCACGAGACCGGAGGGCAGCTTGCGATCGAGCGTGACTTGGAGGCCGAGCCAGGGGTCCCAGGGGTTGGTCGATTTGCGTGGATCGAGTTTGATCATGTGGTCGCTGCCGCCGCCGATCGTGGTGTATTTCATCCAGCTTTTGAAAGGTTGGAACCAGCGGATGCGTTCCTTGCCGAGCACGCGGTTGAGCGTATCGCCGTCTTTGTAAAGCCACGCCGGTTGCACGTCGGCGACGACGCCGAGGCGTTTGCAGCGTTCGAGGTTTTGCTGGCTGGGGAAGTTGGCGTGCGTGATGCAGAATCGCAGGTCCTTGATCGAGACGGCACGATCGACGAAATCGTAGCCGTCGAGCAGCACGTCCATCGCGCCTTCGCCGGCGGTGTGCGCGGTGACGCCCCAACTGCGTCGTGCGGCTTCCTCGCCGAGGATTTTGACTTGTTCGAGCGGCGTGAAGAGCAAGCCGCGATAGTCGTCTTCGACGATCTGATAGGTGTCACCTTTGGGCCAGGGCTGGCGCATGTAGGCGGTGCCGTTGAGCATGCCGCCGTCGAGGAAGAACTTGATGGGGCCGATACGAATCCAGACGCCGCCGACGCCGGTTGGGCCGAACGCTTTGTCTTTGCCGGGCAGGCCGTCGAGTCGGCGGGCGATTTCCTCGCGGGTGCCGTAGGGGCTGAAGTTCGGGCAGACGTTGATTCGAACGGTCAGCTCGCCCTTCTTGTGCAGGTCGTGGAAGAGATCGAAGGCCCCGCGTGAACTGCTTCGGTCGGAGATACTGGTTATCCCGTACGAATTATACAGTGCGAATAAGTTCTTAACCGCCTCGCGGCGATCCTGATTGCTCGCCTTGCTGCCCGGCGCGCCTTTGAGCAGGCCGGCGGCGTTGCGGAGCATGCCGGTCGGTTCGCCGGTTTTCGGATCGCGGACGACGACGCCGTTGGACGGGTTCTTCGTGTCGCGGGTGATATTCGATAGCTTCATCGCCGTCGAGTTGACGATGCTCGCTGGCCCGGCGTGATAGTGCACCGGATGCTTCGGCGCGACGGCGTTAAGTTCCGCCAGCGTCGGGAAGCGGCCCTCCTTGAGCCGAGTCGGGAACGCGAAACGCAGCGTGATCCATTGGCCTTCGGGCAGCGTCTTTACCTTTGCGCGGATGTAATCGAAGACATCGTTGAGCGACGTCAGGTACGGCAATTCCTCGTCGAACTCGCTCGTCGCGGCTCCGGTCGGATGCGTGTGGCTATCGTAAAGTCCGGGCAGGATTGTTTTGCCCTTGGCATCGACGAGCGTCGTTTTCGGGCCACGGTGCTTGAGCACGTCGGCATCGGAACCGACGGCGACGATGCGGTCGTCTTTCACCGCGATCGCCTGGGCGACGGTGAACTTGGCGTCCACGGTCAGCACTTTGGCGTTGTGATAGATGAGGTCCGCGGAGCCTTCTTGAGCGTTTTCCGCGGGGATAATTTCGACGTTCGCCACCACGATGAGAGCGAGCACGAGCAGCGCGATAAGCCGATGAGCCATGACGATGTCTCCGGTGTGAGGGGAAGGGCGGGAGCGAAAATGGGATGCGGCGATTTGTTTAGCCGCTCGCCTTTGGCGAGCGCGGACTGGTTTTATACGTAAAGTCCGCGCTCGCCAAAGGCAAGCGGCTAAACGATTCATCAATGATTAAACCGGAACTCCGCGCTGGTCATCAGCGCCCAGACGACTTGCTGGCTTGCCTCGGCGGAGCGATCCTGGCGGCGCTGTAGGTAGCCGACGATTGTCTGCAATTCATCAGGTCGCGGCATGCGGCTGAGCACGGTGCGGATCGCCAAGTCGGCACGTTTGGCGAGGTCCGGCTCCTGTTTCATGCGATCGACCAAGGTGCCGCCGCCTTCGAGCAACGATTTTTGCATGGCGTCATTGTTGGCGAAGAGCATCGCCTCGGCGACGCCGATTTGGAAGTTGTCGGTCGGCTGGGCGAACAGATTCGCCAGGCCGCCCGCCGATTTTTCGAGCGCGTCGATCCGTTCTTCGAGCTTCTTCACATCGGCGGGCATCGATGTCGGGTCGCTCGCCGCCAGCTTGAGCGAGGTTGCGAACTGCATCGGCGCGAGCGGTCGAAGGATGGCGACGGCGTAGATATTGTCCGCGGGGTGCTTCTCGCCGTCCCATCGGCTGGATCGCGCGTAGGTGTTCGTCAGGACTAGACCGCGGACAAAACGCTTCATGTCATAACCGTGATCCGCGAGGTCACGGGCCAGCCAATCGAGCAACTCGGGATGGCTTGCCGGGTTCTCGCTATGCAGCTGATCGAGCGGCATGACCAGGCCTCGACCGTGGAAACGATGCCAAAGGCGGTTGGCGATGTTGCGGGCGAAGAATTCACGCTGATCCTTGGCGAGCGCGGTCTCGACGAGCTTTGAACGCAGGCTGTACTTGGGTGGTGCAGGCGGCGCCTTGGCCTTTTTCCCCTGGTCGAGCCGAACCTGTTCCTGTTTCTTCTCGGCGGCGGTTGGCTCCTTCATGCCAGGTGCGTCAATCGCCTTTCCGTTCAAAAAGAGGACCGGTGCGACCTTCTCCGTGCCTTTGTTGGGGATGTACTTCACGATGCCAAAGTCTTTCTCACCGAGGAAACCGCCGCTGTCGATGGTGCGGGCGAAGAACGCCTTCATGCCGTAAAATTGGTCCTGCGTCCACTGTTGCACATGCGGATGGTCATGACACTGAGCGCAGCTGACGTTGACGCCGAAGAAGGCATTGCTGGCGTCGATGGTGAGGCGATTGAGGTCCTTGACGCGTGCCTTGAGAAAATCCGCGGAGCCTTTCATTTTCGGGTCGGCCTCGTCGGGAACCATGATCTCGCGGAACATACGATCCCAGGCGCGATTCTCGCTCAGGCTCGTAAGTAGATAGTCGTATAGGGGATTGCCCTTATCGCCCTTCTTCGGCCTGCCTTCGGAATATTGCAGGAAACCATAGAACGCCTGCGCCCCGTGGCGAGCGAACGCCGACGATGCGAGCAAGCGATCGACGAGTTTCGTTTTCTTGTCGGGCTCCGTGCTCTTGAGGTAGGCTTCGACTTCGCCAACCGTCGGCACGCGGCCGTTGAGGTCGAGCGTCAGGCGGCGCAGGATCGCCGCATCGTCGGCTTGAGGCGAAGGCGTTACGCCGTCGGCCTTTAGCTTGGCGTCGATGTAGTGGTCGATTACCTGCTCAATCGGCCGATCGGCTGGCAACAGCTTGTCGTTGGACTGAGCGTGAACAAACCCGACGGTGACGATGAGGATCGCGCACCCAGTTAGAATTCGCAGCATGGCAGGAAAGCCTCGCGGAGTGAATAATGTGCCACTAACGGTTGGTAGGGTTAAGAATACAGCAAAAGGGATGCGGAAGCAATGACGGGGCAATCGGTTTCGTTTAGCGCCCGCCCGATGCCCTGCCCGCGCACGTCACATTCGCACGATGGTATTGGCGTAACCCGGCGCTTGAATCACAATCTCCTTCACGCGGTTCGGCTCCGGAATCTTGAGCGACTGTTCGCCCGGCGCGATTGCGATATGCTCCATCATCGACCTGCCGATCTGGTACTCAATGGTCACAGTGATCGCGAAAATCTCGTGGGATGGATTCGCGAATACGAGCCACATTTCGATTGGCAGGCCCGATTCAAAACGTTCGCCACATCGGCGCTCAACCTGGATTGGGATTGGCTTGTGGAAGAAACCTACCTCGCGCAAGGCAAGGTAGACGAAGGAAGCGCCGAGAACGAGAGCAAGAGTGAGGATGAGTCCGATCATGGGCCGAGGGTTCCGAGAGAATACATGTGGACAGCGACGTTTGTTAGCCGGGCGCGGCGAATGGTCGGATAGCGCCCCGGTCGCGCTCGCCAGAGGCGAGCGGCTAAACGAACACGGCAAACGTCATTCGCGCGTCACGAATTCGTCAAGGTTCAAGAGCACCCGCGCCAGCATCGGCCAGGCGCGGTCGGCGTCGAGCGTGCTGACGAGCCTGAGCAAGCGGTCGCCTTCAGCGACGCTGGGTTGCCGCGCGTAGCACAGGTGGAAGGCATAGGCGATGCGGCCGGCGTCATCTTTCGGCCCTTCCTTGGCGATGCGGTTGGCCAGGCCCTTGGCGATTTCGACGAACACCGGATCGTTCGCCAGGTGCAGCGCTTGCAACGGCGTATTCGAGCGATTGCGCTTCGTGCAAGCGACCTGGGCGTCCGGAGCGTCGAACGTCGTCAACAGCGGATGCTGACTCTGCCGCCATATGAACGTGTACATCCCGCGGCGATAGCGGTCCGGCCCTTTGCTCTCGGGCCAAGCGTGGTTGTTTTGCGTGAAAGCGAAAATCTCCGGTGACAACGGCGGATAGACACCCGCGCCGCCCAGCTTTGGCGTCAGCAGTCCGCTCGCGCTCAAGGCGGCATCGCGGATAATCTCGGCGTCGAGCCGTAAGCGAGTTTGCCGGGCCAGCCATTTGTTCTGCGGGTCTTTCTCGCGCAGGTCGGGTCGTGCTTTCGAGGATTGCCGATAGGTTGCGCTCATGACGATGAGTTTGTGCATGCGCTTCATCGACCAATCCCCGTTTAGCCGCTCGCCTTTGGCGAGCGAGTTCTCCGCGCTCGCCGAAGGCGAGCGGCTAAACATGAACTCGGTCGCCAGCCAATCCAATAATTCCTGATGCGTCGGCAACAGACCCTGCATGCCGAAATCGTTTTCGGTTTCGACGATGCCGTTGCCAAAATAGTGCTGCCACATGCGATTCATGAACACGCGGGCGGTCAGCGGGTTGTCCGTGGAGACCAGCCAGTTCGCAAAATCGAGCCGATTCGCGGGGCGCCCCTTGACACCGAGCGGATTCAGCGAGGCGAAGACATTGGGTTGGACTTCATCGCCGAGCGTGAGAAAATCGCCGCGCAGCTGAATCTTGGTGACGCGCGGCTTGGCCGACTCGCGCAACACAAGCGTCGATTCGATGCTACTCTCCAGCGACTTGATTTCTTTCTGCAGTTGTACAACGCGCTCGGACGGCGGCGGGGCCTTGAGCAATGCCTGGCGGGCAACATCCATTTCCTTCGGCGTCCGTTTCGCCTTGTCAATAAGCACGACGTTCTGCGCTTCCAACGGCAACGACAGGAAGCGCTCGGAAGCGAACGTCACGCCGATGCGAAATCGGCCGACGGCATACCCGGCGAACTTCTTGCTGTGCCGAAGCGTGAACACGAACGCCTGGCCTTCGCGCACGGGGTGGGGCTTTTCGAGATAGAAGACCGCCTGATGATCGCGTCCCGTGCCGCCGGAGATGCCCCAGCCTTTGATGGCGTCGTTCTTGACGACATCGTTAACGGGGAAGTCTTTCTGCGAATAGTCAGATATAGCTTTGCGGAATTTGTGCGGCACGCCGTCGGTCTCGAAGACGAATTGACTGAGGACGAAGTTTCCGGCGCTCGATCGTCCGGGACCGGTGTTCGGCAGACTGGCATGCGTCAGGGTTTCGAGCCGAACCGCCGTGATCGTGCCGGTCTCGGGCGCGACGCCGTGGATCGTGTAGGTGTCGGCATCCGTCGCTTTGCCGCTCGCCAAGACGGTGCGATCTTCGAGCACGTCGAGCTTGGCGCCAACCTCGGAGACGACGGTCTTGGGATAGATGACGCGCCAGCCGCCGTTGGTTTCCTTTTCCAAGTCAGCGAGCAATTTCTCGACATCGGCAGCCGCGGGTTTCTTCGGCATCGGCTCCTGCTTCGCCTTCGCCAAATCGGCTTGCAGGTTCGTCAATCGTTTGGCCTGTTCGGGTGTCGGCATCGAGACTTTCGGCTCGTCCATCGAGTTGAGGAACGCGTAGAACTGAAAGTATTCCTTGTGGCTGATCGGGTCGTATTTGTGCGTATGACACTGAGCGCAGCCGACCGATAGGCCCAGCCAGACTGTGCCCGTCGTGTTCGTGCGATCGACGGTTCGTTCGACGCGGAACTGCTCGGGATTCGTGCCGCCTTCTTCGTTGAACGACGTGTTCCGATGGAAACCCGTGGCCACGATCTGGTCGTGCGTCGCGCTTGGCAACATGTCGCCGGCGATCTGCTCGATCGTGAAGCGATTGAACGGCATATCTTTGTTGAACGCGTTTATCACCCAGTCGCGCCAGGGCCAAATCGAGCGTTTGCCGTCGATCGTGTAGCCGTTGGAGTCGGCATAGCGAGCGAGGTCCAGCCATTGCCTCGCCTGGCGTTCACCATAGTGCGGCGAGGCGAGCAAGCGATCGACGACCTTCTCGTAGGCGTCGGGGCTTTTATCGTTGGCGAAATCATCGACCTCTTTTGGTGACGGCGTCAAGCCGATGAGGTCGAGCGTGAGCCGACGGATCAGCGTCCCGCGGTCGGCTTCGGGCGATGGGGCGATGCCTTCTTTTTCGAGCCGTGCCAGGATGAACGCATCGATCGCATTGCGCACCCATTTCGTGTCCTTGACCGTCGGAATTGCGGGCTGCTTTGGTTTGATGAACGCCCAGTGTGGCGAATATTCAGCGCCCTCGGCGATCCAGCGTTTCAGCAATTCGATCTGCGCGGGCTTCAGGCGAGGCCCCGCTTCGGGCGGCGGCATGCGCTCGACCTCGTCGCCGAGAACGCGCATCATCATAACGCTCTTGTCGGGTTTGCCGGGCACGACGACCTTGGCCTTCATCGCCGACTCACGCGAATCAAGCCGGATGCCGCTTTCTTGCAAAGCAGGGCCATGGCATTTGAAGCAATTGTTGGAAAGGATAGGCCGAATGTCACGCTGAAAATCGATCGGCGTTTTCGGTTGAGCGGCGGCGAAGTTGGCCAGCGAAAATGCGACGAGTATTGAAAGGATGCGGTGTGGCATGATGATCTCGGAAGACTACAGAGCCGGAAGCGTAAGCGACGGACCAAATACACCGTCGCTTACGCTTCCGGCTCTGGGGTATGTCGGGTGCAATTAAAGTTATCATCCGCGTAAGGCGGGCGATTGTCAACGGAAAAAACGTTGGCCGAGCGGGTTCACGCCTTGCCCTGACGGTGGAGAATGAGTATTCTGGAGATAGCTCGCCCCACTGCGAGCCGGAGAGGTGGCAGAGTGGCCGATCGCGGCGGCTTGCTAAGCCGTTGTAGGGGTCACACCCTACCGCGGGTTCAAATCCCGCCCTCTCCGCTTTTTTTCAACTCCTCGCATCAGATTTTTTATATAGCCCGCCATTTATGGCGAGTTCGACAACAGACCCGCCATAAATGGCGGGCTATATGAATGCAATGTTTTTCTCCCCTGCCCTATTGCTATCGATCGGATAATCGGGTATACCTTAACCAACTGCAAATTTGCCTCCTGCCTGCCGTTTCCCATTTTTGGCCGAGAAATCGATATGACATTCCTTCGCATTTTCGCGTGTCTTGCTTCCCTGCTCATTGGCGTGGCGACCGTATCCGCGCAAACTTTGAGCATCGAGCAATCCCGGCGAGAGAAGGTGTTGATTCTCGATGGTGCCGGGTCCGCACGCCAGCTGGTGGTGACGGAACTGAGCGCTGCCAAGAAGCACGCCGATCTGACGCGCGACGCCAAGTACAGCATCACGCCGACGAATGTCGCACGCATCGACGCCAGTGGTTTCGTCACGCCAACGCAAGAAGGCCAGGCCACGATCACCGCGAAGTTGGCCGACGGGCGTTCGACTTCGTTGCCGATCAAAGTCGTCAATATGCACGCCGATCATCCGGTGCACTTTAACGAACAGATCGTGCCGCTCTTCTCCAAGTTCGGTTGCAACACTGGCGGATGCCATGGCAAGACCGGCGGGCAGAACGGGTTCGCGCTGTCGCTGTTCGGCTTTGAGCCGCAGGAAGATTTCGAGGCCCTCGTCAAGGAATCGCGCGTACGCCGAATCGTGCTCACTTCGCCCGATGCCAGCCTGCTGCTCGCCAAACC
>CAMAUE010000052.1 GCA_945861245.1 Singulisphaera sp. GP187 | reverse complement strand
AATAGCGGCAAAGGGTTTCGACGTCGCGATAGACCGCACGCGTTTCGCTGCGTGGATCGCACAACCAGCCGCGAAAGTTACGCCGAACTTCGCCGACGAAACGTTGGCCGAGCGATTCGAGTCCCGCCAAAAATGTGGGACAACTGGTGTACCATTCATCGAAGCTAAGCCAGGCGAAGCGGACGCCGTTAGCCAGCGCGTTGCGAATCTGGTCGAGAGCGATGTCGTACTTGGGGCGGTAGACGACGTCGTCGGGGATGCCGGCTTCTTCGCGGCGAACGGGGTCGTCCCAGCCGTGTTCGGGGAGAAAGAGATCGCTATCGAGCATGGTGCGAAATCGCGTGTCGAAGCTGGCGTAACTGAGGTGAACGGTGACGACGCAGTTGTCAATCTTGCCGAGGTTGCCGCACCATTGCCGTTGCCCGCCGGCCGTTTTGTTGCCGGATTTGGGATGGCCTGTGTCATCGATGATGCCGATGGTTTGCGAATCGGCATGATCGCGGACGACGATCTGTTGAAGGCGATCGCGCATGAGGCTGGGTTCCCACGGCGACCAATCGAGGAACTCTTGTAGCGTGCGGCGTGGCGTGCCGTTGCAGTCCGCGATGGGTTGCACGCTTTTGCGCGGCAGATCGGAAAGCTGTCCTTTGACATAGCTGGCCAAGTGTCCGCGTGGCTCGGAGCGAGAAAAGCAATCGTCAAACTCTCCGAGAAAATCGGCGAGTTGAGGACCGAGCGAAAGTATTTGATCGAGGGTCATCCGTAACTATTTGCAAACGTCCGTAATTTAAGGAGTTACAGAGTACCATAACAGGGAGTCGGATCCAAGACGCCGAAAGGCGCCTTCAAGGAATTTCTTCCCATCAACTGCTGCGTCGTTCAGGTTGAAATCGCTACAGGCGCGGTGCTTCAATACTGGGACGATTTGCCTGGGGTGCCGACCAACGCCGTGTTCGTCGACCAACGGCGACTGGTCACCGCACTCGGGAATTCTCTGAAAGTCTGGACTCCGGAAAAAAGCAAAACCGCGACGCCTGGCGAGTGAGGCGGCGCAAAGAATGGCCCTTGCAATTGCAAGGAACCCGAATACAGTTGCGGCGAGATCATTGGTTCCATCACGAATTGCAGCTCGGAGGAAGCGTCGTGCGATTGCATTGTTCATCCAGGCGATTGGCGTTCACGCTAATTGAGCTTTTGGTAGTGATCGCCATCATCGCCATCCTGATCGGGCTTCTGGTCCCGGCTGTTCAGAAGGTGCGCGAAGCCGCGGCACGAGCGAAGTGCCAGAGCAGCCTCAAGCAACTGGCTCTGGCCTGCCACAGCTTTCACGATAACTACAAGCGCTTCCCCGTCGCCGTGGACCGCGGCAACCTTTCCACCCAGTGGCTCGGCTGGATCGCCCAGATCTTGCCGTACTTCGAACAAGACACGCTTTACGGCCTGATGACTGGAGATGCCACCACTTTTGCCCAGGGACGCATGACGCCCATCCCGATTCTGATCTGTCCCTCCGACCCGCGCGGAATGGATCCCATCACCGTCGGCGGGGCGATTTACAGTTGGACTACCTCCTACTCGGCCATCACTGGGCTGGACCGCTGGGGCAGTGGCTACCCGGGCAATGCCGCTTCGCCCGTCGCCGCCCCAGCCGAAGGAATCATCCAAGGCAAGTGGGACGGCACGACCCGCCCTGTTTTCGTGAAAATGACAAGTGTCATTGACGGCTTGAGCAACACGCTATTGATCGGCGAACTGCCGCCCTTGGGTGGGTCATATACCGGGGCCGTCAGCTACTGGAATTCAAACAACCACGACGCCATTATTGGCGTGGCTAACACGAGCTTGATCCGCATAACCGAAACGGGGCTCTCCCGGAACCATATTGACGGTGGGCCGCCGTGCCCGAGCGTCGCGTACTTTGGGCCTGGCGACGTAACGAACATGTGCCACTATAACCACATTTGGAGCTTCCACCCGGGCGGGGCCAATTTTGCCTTCGGCGACGGGTCGGTGCGCTTCCTGCCGTATTCCGCCAGCCAACTCCTCATCCCGTTGGCCACGCGCGCGGGCTGCGAAGTGGCCGATCCGAATCCGTAATGACGAGGAATCCCCATGACTTACCCCACTGCCAGGCTGCGGCGCGCGGCAGGGCTGCTCGTGCTGCTCGCCGTGTTCTGCGCCACGGCGGGTTGCGGCGCGGGTGTCGGCGACGTCTCCGGCAAGGTTACGTTCCAGGGCAAGACCGTCGTCTGCGGGTCGGTCGTCTTGGTCGGTCCGGATGGCATGACCAAGGTCGGCGCCATCAATCAGGATGGGACTTTCTTGGTGAAAGGCGTCGGGGCAGGCACGGTCGGTGTCGCGGTATTCAGCCTCGACCCGGCGCGGCCGCTCGACCCCTATAAGACCGCCAAGACGCACGGCAAAGCGGATGCCGAGCCGCCGGCGGATGCCGACCGGAATCCGGATGCTGGACGTGTGGTCGCCAATGCGCCGGCCGACAAATCCAATTGGGCCGAGCCGGCCGTCGATCGGTCGAAATGGTTCGCACTGCCGCAGAAATACGAGCGCGTGGATCAAGCTGGGATCACCGTCGAGATCAAGGCGGGGCCCAACGCCGGGATGGACATCAACCTGAAGTGAGGCTGCCATGCCAAATTGTTCCTCTTCGCTATATCCGCGGAGAGCCGGTGTTCATCCGGGCTGAACGCGACGTTGCCCCCGCCTGGCACGCCCAGCGGAAACTGCGGTCCAGACTTGCCCGTCTCGACGTCCCAGACCTGCACCACGCCGTCCGCGAAAGTAGCGGCCACTCGTCGGCCCTCGGGGTCGAGTGCGATGCGCCACGCCGTCTTCGCGGGGCCGGTCCGTGGCGCCCATGCCGCTTGACCGCACCGTTTCCTCCACCGCTGCGTTCACGGCGTGAAATTGGTGGTAGCCGGCGATGATCTTGTGCAAGCGGTCGCTGTCGGTGTCTTCCTCGAGGACAATGAAATGGTGGAGCAGGTCGAGAAACCGGCGCGGCTCGAACACGCCGCGTACCAGCACCTCCAACTCCAACGCGGTCTTGGGCGCGTCCGCCTCGCCGTCGATCGTGCGCCAGACCTTGAACCACTCCTGATTGGCAGTGAGCGAGCCGATCCGAGCTATCGCACCATCGGAGACGACGAGGACTTCGTTGTAGTGAAACAGGCTGCCGATCTGCTGCTTGTAAGTTTGCAGTTGGTTGAAGGCGGACCAGATCGTCGCGCCCTCATCCGCGGTGTTCTTCAGTTCCACCACGCCCAGCGGCAGGCCGTTGACGAAGACGACGATGTCCGTCCGCCGATTGTGCTGCCCCTCGATGACCGTGAACTGATTCACGACCAGTCAGTCGTTGGCCTTGGCGTCGTCGAAATCGATCAGCCTCGCATGATCGCCCGCGATGCTGCCGTCCACTCGTTTGGTTTCCACCGGCACGCCGTCGCGCAGCATGGCGTGAAATGTGGGGTTCGTCTGCGTCAGCGATGGCGTGCCGACCCGCAGCACCTTGCGAAGTGCGTCCTCCCTCGCTTCTTCTGGTATGGCCGGATTCAGCCGTTCGATGGCCGCACGCAACCGGCCCACCAGCACGACGTCGCCAAACGAATCGCGCTCCGCCGCCGGCTCGCTCGGCGCAAGCTTTGGACCGTGGCAGATGGCGTAGCCCAACTCCCCGAACCACGTCAGGGCGGCGTCTTCGACAGTAGATTCGTTGAGACTCAATTTTGGCCCAGCCCTATAAAGTCCACCACTCTACAATCTCATACATCCCCTGGCCGGCTTTCTTGAGCTTCCCCTGCTTGACCAGTTCGTCCCAGACGGCTTTCCCGAACTGGTTCGGCGGCTCAATGGCGACGATGGCCGAGGACCCGCCACTCGTGGTCGGTCGCTGGCTCAGTTTTGAATCCTCGTCCAGCTGGGTGACCTTGAGGCGTTTCTTGAAAGCCTTGAAGGCATCTTTCAATTCCTTCGGGGTCGGCGGTATGGCATCAGTCATAGGTGTTTCCTCCCGCGGATGAAGCAGAACCAATCATAGAGGTACAGAGAAGGCTGATTCTACGCCGTCGAGACATAGTGCCATTATCACTTGTTTGATCCTCGAAGCAAGCCTCGGCGCTCACGATGGCGACGAGGCCGTCGTACCTGCTCTTGGCGAGTGGATCCACCAACGCCAGGCGATCGCTATCGAGATGTCCCAGTTCAGCCATTACACGGCCCTCCCGATGCCCCGCTCCACCTCCGACACCCGCAGCTCCCCGCTCAGCAGCCTCGGCAGCAGCGTGTCACGCAGGGTGGCGAGCGTGCGGGATTGGATACCGTTCGCTTGATGTCGCTCGAACAACGGTGAAACGGCACGGTCGAACGCGGCGCCCAATGCCGGCGGAGGAATAACCAAACGATACTTTTCGGCAAACACCGTGAAGGCCAAGTTCTTGATTCCTGTTGTTCCGTTTTCAAACTGAAGGAATTCACCGTTGTCGTAGATACGCCGAATCCAAAGGTAGACAAACTTCGACATGGTCGATGACTTGAGCTTCAGGACGCGGCAAAAATTGGAACACACGAGTGGGTACTCAAGCCGTTCGATCAAACCCGACGAGACCAAGACAGGCCGACCTGTGGATTGGGTCGGACTACCGCCAGAGATTTCGACGGCAAGGTCGCCGCTCAACAGTCGGCGCTTCTCCAAACTTGAAGTTTTGAGGAACCGTGTCGGCATCTTGCCAATGCCGCCCTCCTGCAAAGATGGAACGTCGGCTCCACGAATGCAGAGTGTCGGAACGTTCTCTTCGTCCGAAGGAGCCGACGAGCCCCAATCGCCACCGATGACCAGATCGGTCAGGTCGTTGAGAACTCCGATATTCCACCGCTGCGGAATGGGCCCGAGCGACGACTCTTGAAACTTCGCGGGAAACAGCCCAGCAGTCGCCGCGTCGAGCCCGGCGGGCTTGCGGCCGTCGAGTTTGGCGCGGACGGGGTCGAAATCCACGAACCAGCTCTGGAACAGCGCCCGCGCCATCGCCTCCAGCGTCGCATTCATCCGCCGGTCCAACTCGATCTTGTCGTCCATCGCCCCGAGGATCTGCGCGATGGCTTTTTGTTCGGAAAGGGGAGGCAAAGCAAACGGAATTGCCTCCATGATCGCCGTGTTCAAATTGGGCATCGTAGCGCCGACGGCGTGCCTGACGATCCATTGCCGAACCGACGGATGACCAAGATAATGTGATGCAAATTCAGGATCGATGACACCATTGCCCAATCGAACCTTGAGGCAACCAGTGCTGCAGAACCAACCTTCTTGTGCATCACGCACAAGGGCGCGGCGCTCTACATCGCCACGGCGACTGTATATGATGTCGCCAGCCGTAACTCGGTGTTTTCCAAGACGGTCAGCATCTGCTTCCGTAATCCTGGCGATTCCTTTCTCAATCAGGCGGTTTTCACCGATGTTTACGGGCATAATCGATGGTACGCCCACGGGTACATAGTCGGATGCGTGAAGCTGACTACCAAACGGGCCGGTTTGAATGTTGCCACCACCGCGCTTGCAGATCTCGCCCAGGGTCGTGAGTTCCCAATGCTCAGGGATTTCGCCGACTGTCGGATCACCCGCCATACCCGATTCCTTTCAGGTTGGCCTTGATCGCCTTGTCCAGCTTCGCGGACTCGGCGAATTGGCCGTTCAATTCGGCTTCGAGGCGCTGATGCGGTAACGTTTTCATTTGTTGCCGCCTTTTTTCTTCCGGGTGGGCTTCTTCGGTTTGACGACCTCGCCCAGTTCGGCTTCGATTTCCTCGACCGTCGGCAGGGCCGAACTCATCGCCTTCGGCAGCGCCCGGGTCAGCTCATACGTCGAGATACCGATCGGCTTGTCGATGCCGGCGAAGCTGTACTCCACCAGCACTTTGTCCTGGCTGCGGCAAAGAATCAAGCCGATCGTCGGCTGATCGGTTGGGTGTTTGAGGCGGTCGTTGACGACGTTGCAGTAGAAATTCAACTTGCCGGCGTACTCGGGCTTGAACTTCCCCGTCTTCAAGTCGATCACGATGAACGCCCGCAACCGCAGGTGGTAGAAGAGCAAGTCGATGGAGAAGTCCTCGTCGCCGACCGCGAGGCGATACTGCCGGCCGACGAAGGCGAAGCCCTGGCCAAGTTCGAGCAGGAACTTCTCCAGGTGGTGGACGAGTTGGGTTTCGAGTTCGCGCTCGTGGAACGGTTCCGTCAGGGTGAGGAAATCGAAGATGTAAGGGTCTTTGAGCGTCTGCTGGACAAGGTCGGATTGCGGGGCGGGCAAGAGAGCGGCGAAGTTGGAGACGGCCTTGCCTTGCCTGGCGTGCGCCTGGGTGTCGATTTGCATGGTCAGGATGTTGGCGCTCCAACCGTTGGCAAGGGTTTGGTGCATGTACCAGATACGGGTGGGAATGTCTTTGAGTTTTTCCAAGAGTATGACGTGGTGGAACCATGGGATGGTCCAGAGAAGTGAGTCCGGCAATTGGGCAACCGGTGGCAGTACAATTGGGAACGTTGGTAATTTCGCCACAGGCTGCGGCGAAATTGAGGGGCTCTGCAATTTTGCCAGCGCCACTGGCAAAATTGGCGTCGGCTGCAATTTTGCCAGTGGCGCTGGCAAAATTGCGCTGGGGTCGGAATACTCGCGATAGAAGGCGATCATCCGGCCAATGTTTCGCTCGGAAAAGCCCTTGAGGTCCGGCAGATCGTTTTTAAGTTCGGCGGCGAGCTTGGGAATAACGGATGAACCCCACCCCTGGCGCTGCTGGCGTTCAGCGATCAATTGGCCAATATCCCAGTAGAGGCGGACGAGTTCCGCGTTGACTGCCAGCACGGCCCGCGTCTGGGCGGCCTGGCTGCGGCCCTTCACGTCGGCGAGCAACGCCACGAAATCGGGACGGACGACGGTTGTGTGCGGATTCTTCTTGCTCATGCTCCACCGCCCTTCTTCTTCCGACCGGGCGTCTTCTTCGCCTTGGCTTCGCCTTCGATCTTCTTCAACTCGTCCAGCGATTCGGCGAAGTGGCGATCTACCGGTTGCGGCAACTCGGCCTGGGTGGCGCGGAACGTTTCGAATTCGGCTTCCGCCTTGAGCTTGGCCGTCTCGTGCGAAATCTTGCCCGCGTGGGTAAGAATCTCGCGGTCGGAGAGTTTCAGGAAGTCGTCGAGCTTGGTGATCCAGTCCCGCATGTGCATCTGCTTCTTGCCTTGCGCCTGCAACTCCGCGAATTCCAGATACGCCGAGACGATGCGGTTCAAAGCCTCGATCTCTTCGGTATCGAGGTAATTCTTGGCGATGCTGACGTCGCCTTTACGAACAGGCCCAGCCGGGGCATTTTTCCAGGCGGTCAAGCCCATGTGCGGCCAGGCGGCATCTGCACGAGCGGCGATCACTTCTGCCGCCGTGTGACCGTGGGCTGCCCAGTGCATCTTGTTTTGCACGGTCTTGAAGAAGAGCTGCGGTGCTGTTGCGACGGACGACTTGAGTCACCAGCGAATCTTCAATCGTGGCGGCGGCAGGTTCGCGGGTTTGCGTTTGCTCAGCCAGAATAGACCGAAGGCTGCGAGCATACCGATGAATTGCAAAAGCAGCGCGGCTTCCAGGCCGATTCCGAGCGACTCGTCTTTCGTTACGAAATTCACAAGGAGCCAGCCCGCCAGCAGAAGGAAGTAACCGAGGGTGAAGAGTATAGCGACTGCCAGATGTGCCCATTTCACAAGCGTGTCGTTATTGGCCGGGGCTTCTCCTCGTTTCAAATCCATGACTGCGATCGATGGTGTTGCGAGCATCAGGAGTACGAGTAGAAGGACAAATGCGAGGTAGGCCGGCTTTACCCCGGCATCGGAATAAGGGAGCGTCCATAGGGTGGCGCTTGGGATACTATCCTTCTGACTATTTTTTTGCGCTGCTGGAGCGAGAGCTCCCGGTTGATAATGCCAGGGAAAGAACGACATCACGAAGATCAGCCCGATGCACGCCGTTGGCACGAACGCCAGCCAGGTAGTGCTGAGAGTCACCTGTAGCGAACGTGTGTATTGCCCGTCGGCTTCCTCGGCGTTGGCTTTCGCCGGGACCTTCGGCGGATTGAGGATCGTCGATTGGACCGGAGCGGACGGCGACGACAGAACGGGCGGTGGGCTAACGTCGAAAGTGTCGAGCGGCGATGGCTGGACGAGCACAGGAGGAGCGGACGGCTTCGGCGGAGCCGTCAGCATCGGCGTCTTGAACTGCTTCGTGCATAGCGGACAGTCCGCCACCTGTCCCGCCATATCATCCGAAACCGATACTCGACGCGTGCAATGGGGGCAGAAGAGATCCATAATATTGTCCGTGGTACGTGGGGCAGGCTTTCTAGCCTGCCGTCACTTGCGTATGATCCTCAAAAATGCGGCAGGCTGGAAAGCCTGCCCCACGAATTATGCGGCCAAAACCAATGCGGGCATTGTACATTCTTGCATTACCAATGACTACGGACGACCGCCTACCTGAATTGCCGCGGGCAGAAAATCGATGAGATCGGTCGCGATGAGGCTGGTTTCGCCGACTTGGTCGCGGGCCATGTCGCCGGCGAGGCCGTGAATGTGGACCGCGATTTGGGCCGCCTCGAAGGGCTCGAGTTGTTGGCCCAGTAGCGCCGCAATCAGGCCGGTGAGCACGTCGCCTGTGCCTCCGGTCGCCATGCCGGGGTTGCCGGTGGTGTTTTGATAGATGCGGTCGCCGTCGGTCACGATGGTTCCATGCCCTTTCAACACAACGATGCAGCGCATACGTTTCGCAAAATCGGCCGCCAGGGCAGGGCGTTGTGCTTGCAGCGATTTTGAATCGATGCCGAGAAGCCGAGCGAATTCGCCGGGATGTGGCGTGATGATCCGTGGCCCGGCTGCATGTGCGAGTTTTTCCGCCTGGCCGATAAGGGCGTTTAGTCCGTCGGCATCGATGACGATCGGTTTACAGCAGTTGACGGAAAGATCGGCAACGAGCGTGCGAAGGTCGTCGCTTTGGCCCAGACCCGGCCCGAGTGCGACGACGTCGTTCGCCGCGCATTGCGTCGTCAAGGCAGGGAGCGCCCCAACGGCGAAGCGTCCGTCGGCATCACAGGATAAGCCGACGGTCGTGTAGCACGGATCGCCCATGGCAACGATTGGCAGAATCGCTACGGGAACGGCGACACGTACCAACCCAGCACCACCTCGTAACGTCGCTCGCCCACACAAAACAGCAGCGCCGGACATGCCGACGCTTCCCGCAATGACGAGAACACGACCGAAGTCACCTTTGTGTGCGTCCGGCTTTCGTACGGGTAGGATTGGCATCTCATTTGGTCCTTGGTCCGTGGGGCAGGCTTTCCATCCTGCCGCATTTTGACGATCATGGGCAAGTCACGGCAGGCTAGAAAGCCTGCCCCACGGGCCAATAATCCGTCGCCCAATTAGCAGGGGATGCGGACCACGGTCCACGGACAAATGACCAAATGCGGCGTATACCATTCTTGTCCTTCATTTGCGATGTTATCATTAAATGTTTTGCATAGGAACCGCCAATGTCCTATCAGCCCGCGGAAAATCTCAACAATCGCACGTTTGTCGGTCTGATCGTCGCGCAGTTTCTCGCGGGGTTCAACGATCAGGCGATTCACGCTGCCGCGATGTTCTACGCAATCCACACGCAGATTCTGTCCGAAGCAAGCGCGATCACGTTGATGCCGATCTTGTTCTATTCGCCGTGGGCGATTTTCTGCACGCTCGCTGGGCATTGCGCGGATCGCTATTCCAAGACGACCGGCTTGCAGATCTGGAAGTTTGCGGAGATCGGCATCTCGCTCGTGATGATGGCGGGGTTCTACTTCGGCTCCATCGGCATGTCGAACCTCGGTGGCTGGCTTATCATGGTGTGCGTGTTTCTAATGGGCACGCATGCCGCGTTCTTCGCGCCGGCGAAATACGGCGCGATGCCGGAAATCCTGCGCGATCACGTTCTGTCGCGGGGCAACGGCATCCTGGAATCGACGACGTTCTTGGCGAGCATCCTCGGCACGGTGTCGGGCGGGCTGCTCTTCAATTACTTCCGTACCAATCCGATCATGATCGGGGTGATCCTGCTCGTGCTCTCGATCATCGGATCGGTGGCGAGCCTGATGATCGCTCGGCTGCCGGCGTCGAGTCCCGAGAAGCCGTTCCCGGTAAACCTTTTCAAGCCGTTGGTTGAAAACCTGAAAGTGATGTTCCGCTCGCGCCCGCTGGCACTAGCGGTGTTGGGGATCGCGTTCTTCGTGTTCATGGTTGCGTACATGCGAGCCTCGATGTACATGCACGGGGAGACGCGCAATCCACGCTGGGATGAACAAAAGACCAGCCTGATCGTGGCCACTGTCGCGCTCGGCGTCGGTCTGGGTAGTCCGCTGGCGGGCTATCTCTCCGGCGGCAAGGTCGAGCTTGGCCTGGTCCCACTTGGTTGCGTGGGCATGATTGTGGCGCTACTATCGTCGGCGTTCGCAATGGAGCACACCGAAGTGCTCGTCGGCGCTTTGATCGCCATAGGGTTTTTCAGCGGGTATTACATGGTGCCACTTTATACGTTATTGCAGCACCGCGCGCCGAAAAAGAGCAAAGGCGAGCTAGTGGCCACCAGCAATTTCATCAATGTCACCGGTGCGATCGCCGCATCCGTGCTGTTCAACGTCCTCGTCCAACTCGCACGATTCGCCAATGTGACGCCCGAAATTCCCGTGAACGACAAGATCGCTGTCGGATTCGTGACCGATATCAAGCAAGACGCAAGCAAGCACGGCCGAATCGAGAAAATCAGTATCCAGACCGCATCCAAGCTTGTCGATTTCGAGGCCAAGAGCAAGGTCGACGCCGGCGAGCGTTTGAAACAACAGATGGAGCAACAAGACTTCCGCCAATTCCTCAAAGACATCGGTGTCCCCGACGCCGAATTCCCCGATCAGGAAATCATCGACTTCGACGACAACTTCTTCGACTCCCTGGGCGGGGGCATAAAGACCGACGACAAGGTCATCGTTAGCACCTACGAACTTCGTGGCGTGATACATTATCTCGTCCGCAAAGATGGCCAAACTCTCAAACGAATCTTCGACAACGAAAGCCTGCCGCGATACCTCTTCTTCGGTGCGGCATTAATGACCGTGGGCATTCTTCTATTGCTGTGCCGCAAGTTGCCCGATTTCTTCACGCGAATGTGCTTCTGGTTAGGCACGCTGCGCGCGTTTCGTTTGAAGGCCATCGGCATGCACAATCTGCCGACCGAAGGCGCGGTAATCCTCGTCACGAATTGCAAGGAAACGAAAAGCTGCCTGCAGCTCGTGTCGGCGACCGACCGCACGACGAAAGCCATCATGGTCGACGATGGCAAGGCGAACGGCGTGGGGCCGATCGTCGCCGCGCTGGCGAGGCGATCGAGTCTTATCGTTGTCAAGGCCGATGCCGGGCCGGAGGGTTGGCTGTCGGCGAAGCGTGCTGCCCTACAAACGCTACAGGACGGCCACCTTCTTGCAGTGAATGTGGAGGATGCCGAGCATGCCGACGCCATCGCGGGGCTTGTCAACGAATTGCGGCAACAAACCGGCGCGCCATTGCTGCCCGTCTTCTGTGGCGCCCTCGACGCAGACAATCTGGGCGTGTCGCCGCGCGTGCGCATCGTGTTCGGCGAAATTCTGACGCCGAGCGCCGTGCCCGATCCGAAACAATTGACGGAATGCAAACAAGCGATCGACAAACTTGGCGTTTGGATTCGCGATAACGACGAAAGCGTCGGCGGGGCGCATTGAGGATCGGCGAATTTCCGCTTGCGGCTTAGCGTTCGGATGATCCCGCGCAAGCGCTAAGCCGCAAGCGGACGTCGCAAAACCGAATCGCTTTGTGAACAAAATCTCACGAGCCGTTATTTCTCCGCTGGTTTGTCCATTTCAACTAATCGTTACGATGCAATCTCAAAAACTAAAAAAGAGCGATTTTCACTAAAGTCGCGACCAGGGTTGCGTTGACACACGCCCAAGATCGACGTAGACTTTATTCAACGACGAAGTCACTCCCCACGCAAATGTGGCCCCGAACGATCAGGATACTCGCGATGGCATCCCTCGATATAGCTTGGCAGACGTTTCGGCCTGAGGAAGGCTTCTACACGACGGAAACGCGAACGCCGTCCCCGCTGCCGATCCGGACCTTTGCGCCGGTCGGTTACGAACCGCGTTATCCCTATCCACTCATCGTGTTCCTTCACGGTCAAGGCGGCAACGACGAGCAGATTCTGCGTCTGGCCCCCCGCGTCAGCCGACGTAATTATGTGTCGATCGGATTACGTGGCCCCGTCTGCCTTGGCCCAAACAAAAAGGGCGCACTCAGATTTTCCTGGGGCGACAGTTCGCACTATGACATGATCGAAGACTACCTACTCGAAGCGATTCGGCAAACGCGATCGCATTATCACATCCATTCCGAACGCATCTATCTTGCCGGTTTTGCCGAGGGCGCCACCTTGGCGTATCGTATGGCCCTATCGTTTCCCGAAAAAATCAGCGGCGTTATTGCGTTGAATGGTTGCATGCCTCGTGAAGACCGCCCTTTGCTGCGATTCCCGGAAGTACGGTCGTTGAACGTGTTCATCGGCCATGGCATCGCGAATTCGGTCGTGCCGATGGGTATGGCTCACGAAGATCATCGCCTGTTGTATTCGACGGGCATGAACGTATCAATGCAAACCTACAGCACGAATCACAAACTCCACCGCGACATGTTGCGCGATATGAACCGCTGGATTATCAACAATTTCGCGGGGTAAACATTCACTCCGAGCGGATGCGCACTTTGCCATCGGCGTCGAAGGTGAAGGTGTCGTCCGACCACCTCAAGTTGCCAATTTCGTTCCCCATCACTGCCCGCAAAATGGCGTGCGCCAAGTTGTCCTGGCAAAGCCTCCGCAGGCCGATGTACGATGTCGTCAACCTGGGATTGATCTCGATCACGACGTCAGTCTCCGCTCCGAGCACAATGTCGATGCCGAAATAACCCTGCAACCCATCCATGCATTCGGCCACCATTTTACCCATGCCGTATGCCAGGCGAGCTGAATGCCCTTCGAGAGGGACTACGCCGCCCAAGTAACGAAATCGTCCGTCTCTCGAAATACGCTGCCAGGCTGGATGCAATACGAGGAACTCCCCAGGTCCACTTATTACCGCGAGGCTGGCGGCGCGTCCTTTGAAATATTCTTGAACGATCAGATCGTTTTCAGGCCATTCCGCAATCGCTTGCCGCCAAATTCGTTTCTTCTCGATAGGCTTGCGTACCAAGTAAGTGGCCTGGGAACCCGCGCCATGCCGTGGCTTCAAGACAAACGGGCAGCACATACGTTCGATCGTCGTCGGGTCAGCAATGTGCGTTCTCGGCGTGATCACGTTGTGATGTTTTAAATGCTGTGCGAGCGCATATTTATCGCCCGTCAACTCGATCGCGTCCGGCGACGCCCCCAGCAAACGGCCGCCCGCATCGAGCACGTCCTGGCTTCGTTGCCGCAGGATGTCGTCGAACTCCGGGGCGATGACCATGGTCCAGTCGGCTTTGCTCGCCAACTCACAGAATCGCGCTCGCTCGTCGGTTGCCGCGACCTGTTCAGCAAACAGCGTCACGACTTCGACATCGGGAATAGCTTGAAAGTCGGCGACGATGGCCATCAGCATCGCTCGGCCTTCGCGTATGAGCGATTCGCCGGGATGACCCAAGGCACCGGCACAGAGTGATTCGTAGACGAAGATTTGCATAGGTGAGAGGTTACGCTATTTCTTGCCGTTCTTCGCTCGTGGTTTTGCGACGACATCAGACCGCAGCCAGGCGATGAATTCTTGAACGAGCGGCATCTCGTCCTCCGCATCCAGGCGAATCACGAAGTTCGCGAATTCATCGATTGGCAGCGACGGAAACGTCAAACTTCGGCGCTTCTCAGCATATTCGCCGTTCGGCATCAGAATTAGGATTTTCAGCATTTCGCCGTCGAATCGCCAAACCTCGGGTACCTTCAGCGACGCATAGATGCCCAATCGATCAAGCCAACTGCTCGTGATGTCGATTTCGACCGCCAGATCGGGTGGCGGATCTTTGCCGGCACTCCATTTCTTCTTTCCGCGCAACGCCTTCGCGTGTTGGATCCAGAAACATTCGTCCGGTTCAAGTCCGATGTTTCGCAGTGCTTCCTTCAACGTCGTAGATCCACCGGTACGCAGCGGCATGCCCAATTCCAAGGCCACGAGGAATATGAGCCGCCCAATCCACCGACCGTAGTTTTCGTGTTCGAGTGATAAGGTCATGAACTCGAGTTCTCCGTTGTCATACGTGACGCGATAGTGCGTCTCGCCGATCTCGTCGAGAATTTTCTCAAAGGTCTTCCAGCTAATGTTGGGGAGCACCATCTGTGACAATGGTTGGTCGATGACAGCTACCATGCAGCGGTCTCACTTTCAGGCGATTCAGAAGGCCAGGTTTCTCTTGCCAGTTTATCCGCCAGCTAATCAGACTGCAACCCTCGACGCGCTACTCCCCCAAAATCGCCTTTGTTCAATGCTCTTTTCCAAGTACGATAATGACTGAGCATCGAACTTTGACTGAAGGCAATAATCATGCAAAACACCACCCTCAAAAACGCCGTCATGCGATTCCTCCCGCGGGTGCAATCGCCCGCCCAATATCTCGGTGGCGAACTCAATAGCGTCGTCAAGGATCACGCTAGCGTTCGCGGCAAGCTCTGCCTGGCGTTCCCCGATGCCTACACGCTCGGCATGTCGCATCACGGGTTGCAGGTGCTCTACACGATCATGAACAACGATCCGCAGTGGGCGTGCGAGCGTGCGTTCACGCCGTGGATCGATTTCGAGAAAGAGCTGCGCGACGCCAAGCTGCCGCTCTATTCGCTCGAAACTTTCACGCCGCTCAATCAGTTCGACATCGTCGGCTTCAGCCTTCAGTACGAAGTCTGCTACACCAACGTCTTGACGATGCTCGATCTCGGCGGCATCCCGCTGCACGCCAAGGACCGCACGCTCGACCATCCGCTCGTCATCGCCGGCGGGCCGGGGGCGCAGAATCCCGAGCTGATCTCGCCCTTCATCGATCTCTTCGTCATCGGCGACGGCGAGGAAAGCCTGCCGTGGATCATGGACAAATGGCTCACCATGAAAGAGCGCGGCGACAAATCACGTGCCGACATGCTGGCCGAACTGGTCAGCAGTGCGAGCTGGGCCTGGGCCTATGTCCCTTCGTTTTACGAACCGGAGTATCTCGCCGACGGCACAATCGCGGCCGTGAACCGAACACGCGCGGATGTGCCGCGCGAGATTCGAGCGTGCACCATTGAGCAGGATTTCGACGCGATCCCGCTTCCGACGAGGCCCGTTGTGCCGTTTGTCGAAACGCCGCACGATCGCATCGCGCTCGAGATCATGCGCGGCTGCCCCTGGCAGTGTCGATTCTGCCAGTCCACCGTCATCAAACGGCCATTGCGTGTTCGTTCGGTCGAAGCGATCGTGAAGGCGGCGCTCGAAAGTTACCGCAACACGGGACATAGGGAAATCAGCTTACTTAGTCTTTCTACCAGTGATTATCCCTATTTCGAGCAACTCGTCAACCGCATGCACGAGGTCTTCACGCCGCTCGGCGTCAGCATCTCGTTGCCGAGCCTGCGCGTGAACCACCAGTTGCGTTCGCTGCCCAAGCTGATGAAGGGCGTGCGTAAAGCCGGCCTGACGCTCGCGCCCGAAGTTGCGCGTGACGACATGCGCGAGCAGATTCGCAAGCCGATCAAGAACGAAGACCTCTACGAAGGCTGCCGTGAGGCGTTCAAGGCCGGCTGGCAGAAGGTGAAGCTCTACTTCCTCATTGGCCTGCCGGGCGAACGCCAGATCGATCTCGACGGTATTCTCGAACAGTCGGAAACGATTTCGCGCATCGGCAAAGAAGTGCGTGGCCGATTCGTCGAGGTCACGACGTCGGTGTCGAACTTCGTGCCCAAGCCACACACGCCGTATCAATGGAACGGCATGCAGACGCGCGAATACTTCCAGTGGGCGGGAAGCTATCTTCGCCGAAATTGCCGGCTCAAGAGCGTGAAGATCAAGCAGCACGATGTCGAGCTAAGCCTATTGGAAGGCGTCCTGACCCGAGGCGATCGCCGCGTCTCCGTCGCCCTCGAAGAAGCCTGGCGCCGCGGTTGTCGGCTAGATGGCTGGAGCGAATGCTTCCAACCCGAAATCTGGTGGCAAACCTTCGCCGACCTCGGCATCGACACCGCGTTCTACTCGCAGCGAGCACGTCCTGTGAATGAGGTCTTGCCGTGGGACCACATCAACGTCAAGAAGGGCCGCGAGTATTTGGAGAAGGAGCAAAACCGCAGCGTGGTGCAGCTGGGCGTGATGGCGGAGGTCGTGGGGTAGGGCGGGGCGAGAGCGCAAACCCGCGCTCTCGCTGGCGCGTGGAAGCTAAACGAGCGCGGCGTCCGCCTGTCGTATTCTTCGCGAGGTTCGTTCGACGCGTGTTTGTTTCCTCAGCGTGCATGTCATCCGTGCAACCTCTCAGGGAACAGTTTCGTGCCAGCGGTGAATTGGGAGAGGGCACTGAATCCGAGCGCTCTTGCTAATTGCTCGTACGAATCAACGAATGCCTGCGCTGTTTTCTTCGGTTTTGTGATGCGTCCATCAGGAGATGCACAATAGGGCACGAAGACCTCGGTTACAAGCGCGAGATCCAGGAGCGTGGATTGTAGCCAATCCACAGAAGTCGTGTATCCAGAAGCCCACTTAGCCCCAGTAGCATCAAGTATTTTCTGATGCGTAACTCGCCGCAAGTCTGGGTCGATCATTTCGCAGCAACCGAAGTGAACAAATGAAATAGCCCCTTCCTTTGCCTTTCCCAGCGCATCCAGAAGTTCGACCTGATCGATTTTATCGCGTCGACCTGCGGGCATGAGATGCAGGGCTTCTCCGTGACATGCAAAATAGAGCATGACTCCAGATCCCTTTGGAATTCGTGAGACGTAGTAGGCGATATCCTCCACACATCGGATTGACTTATGACTGACATCAATTTCGCGATGACTTATCGAGAGCGCGTGGAAAAGGAAGAATTAGGGGAACCTCATGCTTGCTCCACCATTCGCCCTCCAGGACCGTGATTTTTGCCTTACCCATGAAGCCTCCACATGACCATTGCCGCTGGGCAGCTGCATATACCTCGCCAGCCGGTTGCAAGGAACCCGATATCGCAGAAATTAGTGCGGGCCAAGTCAAATGCAACAACCGATTCGGCTGCCGCCTATCACGCCTCGCTTCACCCCAGGAATCGGTGCGATCACCCTGATGCTTGGGCCACGCTTTGTAATCGTAGTTAACTACGTTTCGGCTTCTCTTGCTTAAGTGAACGCAAATAGGCTTCGATTTCTTCCGGCGGAATCCCTTTTAACCGCTCATCGGTGGGCAGGCCTTTCAACCGCTCCTCGGTGGGCAGACCCTTCAAGCGTTTCTCGGCAGGTAGTGCCTTTAGAATTTCGTCCGTCGGCATTTCCTTGATCAGTTGCTCCGCGGTCAATCCCCTCAGGCGCTCTTGCACGGTCGCCATTTCCATGGTCTGCTTCATCAGTTTCCGATCCAATTCTTCAAGGGTGGTAGCCATTCTCTCATCCTACTTTCGATACATGCGAATCAACTTGTCTACGATTCCAGTTGTGTGGTGGGACATCGCCTGATAATTCTGGCACGCGAACTCGATCTGC
Source organism: Singulisphaera sp. GP187 (assembly GCA_945861245.1). Taxonomy (GTDB): domain Bacteria; phylum Planctomycetota; class Planctomycetia; order Gemmatales; family Gemmataceae; genus SIAQ01. The sequence continues at coordinate 15,007 of CAMAUE010000052.1, read as the reverse complement.
GTCGGCACAATACTGAATAATTTCAGCATCGCATTGACTGGCTCGTTCGGCAAATCTCGTATCACGAGCAAACGAATTTGCAAGGCCCCAATGTTTATATCGTACACGCCAGACTGGGTTTCCTCCAGCCGGATTTGCTTGGCCAGGTTTTCCGGAAATCGGGACGTGATACCGAAGAGGCGAAAGTGTTCCTCTGGCAGCAGCGCGTCCAAAGCCGGGCTCTTCTGTTTGCGATAGTTCACGTAATGGCCGAGCAACTCAAGCAGGCTCCAACTGTCGAACGAATCCTGATGCGATTTGAAGCTAATGAGGTTATGGTCGGCCAATGGCGCGAAACCATCGGGCATCGGGCGATGGAATTCGCCTTGCGTCTTGCGAATGACCACGAGGTCGAGAAATTGCTTCTTGAGCGATAGATCGACCTCGGTCTCGACGACGTAGGGAGAGCCGTCGAAGAAATCGATCAGGACCGCGCCCAACAGATCGTGCCATTGCATCATGCGACCAACTCTCGTATCACCTCGCCACGTGGCAGCAGGGGGATCGGGCGGCCGGTGGCGTCGGGGATGCTGCCGTGGGGGTTGATGCCGAAGCGGTGGTAGATGGTGGCGAGCATGCTGTTGCTGTCGAGCGGGCGGTTCACGGGATGTTCGCCGCGAGAGTTGGTGCTGCCGATGACTTGGCCCATGCGCAACCCGCCGCCGGACAGAAAGACGCTCATCGCGCGGGGCCAATGGTCGCGGCCGGGGCGGCCGGTCGGGTCTTGGTTGCGCACCGTCGGCGTACGGCCGAACTCGCCGCAGAATATGAAGAGCACGCGCTGATCCAGGCCGCGGGCGTAGAGATCGTCGATCAGGGCAGACATCGCTTGATCGAGCACGGGCAGTTTGATGCGGTAGGCGTCGAAGATGTGGGCGTTGACGGAATGATCGTCCCAGTTCGTCGTGCGGGCGATCTCGGCCGGCAGTCGCGGATACGTCGCTTGGCATTGCACGAAACGCACGCCGGCCTCAACCAAGCGTCGGCAGGTCAGCAGGCTCTTGCCCCAGAGGTGGTCGCCGTAGCGTTCGCGCAGGTGGCGTGGCTCATTGCGCAAATCGAAGGCGTCGCGCGTGCGGCTACTGGCGAGAATTTCGACCGCCTGGCGATGATGGCGATCCCATGTGTCTAGCGTGCCGGAACGCATGGCTGCCGAGCGGAAGCTGTCGAGATCGTGCAGCAGATTCGCGCGTTGCTGGAGGCGCAGCGTTGAGTCGGCGGAGAGTTGCACGCCCTGCGACAAATCGTCGGAGCCGTAGATCGGGATCGGATCGTAGGTGTTGTTGCCACTCGCAGAGATCGGGTTGTTCGGACTGACCATGAACGGCGCATAGCCGCGACCGAGAAACGCCGGGCCGGCGCCGTAGAACTGCGTGTCGGCGACAAAGGCAGGTACGCCGGTTCGCTGGCGGCCATCGAGATGCTTGGCGACGACGCAGCCGAGTTCGGGATACTCGCCGTTCTGCAGATTGGCGGCGATCGACGAGTGCCCGCTGAGGAAGCGATGCGACCCGCCGGAATGTTCGCCGCGTTCGTGGTGCAGGCTGCGGAGAAGCGTGAACTTGTCAGCCATGCGGGAGAGACGAGGAAGGTGCTCGCAGATGTCGATGCCAGGGACGTTCGTGCGGATCGGGCGAAATAGGCCGCGGATGTTTTCGGGAGCGTCGGGTTTGAGGTCGAAGGTTTCGAGGTGGCTCGGCCCGCCGTTGGCCCAGAACAGGATGACGGAGAAATCGGGATCGATTTGCGATTCGTTGGCGAGAAGCTGCGCGAGGTTGGGCGAAACGCCGGCAGCGAGAGCACCGAGGCTCAGGCCGCCGAGTTTGAACCAATCGCGACGATGCATCGGATGATGTTGCATGGTGAACTTCGTAAGCCCAAGGGTGAGCGCAGCGAACCTTTGGGATGGATTTCGGCTTAGTCCCAGGGGTTCGTTGCGCTCACCCCTGGGCTTGATGAATGTTACTTCGTCGAATGCTTGAGAAACCATGAATACAATTCGACGTTGCCGTAGGCGCGATCCCAGGAGTTGTGGCCGACCTTTGCATATTCGTCATAGCGTGGCGAGCCGCCGGCGTCTTTGATGGCTTTGATCATGTCGCGGGAGCGTTCGACTTTGACGGCGGTGTCGGCGTCGCCGTGAAAGCACCAGCAAGGGATGTCCTTGATCTTTGCCGCCGATTTGACATCACCACCGCCGCAAATCGGCGCGATGGCCGCCCAGCGATTTGGATAGGCCGCGGCGAAACTCCACGTGCCGAACCCGCCCATCGACAGGCCGGTGAGGTAGACGCGTTTCTTGTCGGTCTTGTAGGTGCTCATGACTTCGTCGAGGATGGCGATGCCGCGTTTGCCTTCTGCCGAGGCCGCGCTCCAGCCGCCTTTCTGTGATTGCGGGAATACGGCGATGAACGGAAAGTCTTCCTTCTTATTGCGGATCGCCTTGCCGAGGCCGGTGACAGCCTGCTTTAGGCCGTCCGTGCCGGATTCGCCGGCGCCGTGCAAGAAGAGGATGACGGGCATCTCTGTGTCGGCCTTGTACGATTTGGGCACGAAGACGACGTATTTGACGTCGCCGTCTTTGCCCTTGTAGATTTTGTTGAGAAAACCAGTCGCGGTTTCGCCAGCGTGCGTCGCGGACAATAGGCCGGCGAGGATCAGACCGAAGCCGGCGAAGAGGAGAGATTGCTTGACCATCGGAAACAGGACCTTTCAGCAGTTGGGTTTCAGGGCGAGCGGCTAAACGAAAACACGATGACGGAATTATTGATTAGTTTGTCGATTTTGCAGCGGATTGCAACACAAAAACGCGAGAAATGTCATGGCTGATGAAACGCCCCAACCGCCGAAGGATGTGCAAGACATCGTCAAGCAATTGCCCGACGCGCAAAAGACGGGCCTGGATAGCTTCGACATCAAGACGGGCGAAGGCTATGCCGAGAAGCTCGTGGACGCGATCGAGATGATCGGCGAGGAAAAGGCGGCGGGACTCGACGCGCCTTCGCAAGTGTCGCCGGGCATGCGCTACTTACATTGCAGCCGAACCATCCATCAGCTGGTGACCGATCGCAATCGCGCGGTCGGTATCTATCTCGCGGTGGCGTCGTTGCTGCTGACGGCGTCCGGTGCCATCCTGCACGCTAACCCGCTGGGCGATTTGATCATCCCGATCACCGAGATTCAGCGTTGGTGCCTGCCTATCACGTTCGCAACGCTGACGATCCTGGCGGTATTCATGGCCGTGCTGCTGATTCGCACGCGATTCGGCATGATCTACGAGGCGGCGAAGATGAATGTGCTGCTCGGCCTGCCACTTGGCCGGGTGAAGCGAAATAGCCCACTGAGCATCCATTTTCTGATGCAGACCATGATCAGCGTGGCGGGCGGTGCTTCAGCGGCGTTGTTCACAATCTTCATGATGCGCCTACAATCACCCAACGCCATCAGCCAGGCTGTTTGGATTGGCAGCGCCGTCGGCGTCGTGATTGCGGGGATATTACTGCTGATTTATATTGTCGTCGTAAACCACACGACGGCGGATGAGAAATTGCGGAAGAGTCCGTAGTCCGTGGCAAATTCCATTGCAATCCACCTTGCAATCGCATCGACCACAGACCAAGTACTTTTCCTTATTTGCTACGGACCACGGACCAAGGACCACTGACTATTCCGGATTGAGGCTTTACCCAATGGCAGATTTTCCTAAGCCGATCGCGATTGCTGTTATCGCACGTACCCGCCACAAGATGGTGATTGCGGAGATCCAAGAAGCCGCCAAGCAGGGGGCCAAGCTCATCGAGCTTCGGCTCGATTTTCTGGCGAAGGCGCCGGATTTCAAGCGATTGCTGCACAATCGGCCATGCCCGATCATCGCCACCTTTCGCCGGCCGGACGAAGGAGGGCGCTTCACCGGTACGGAGGAGCAGCGGTTAATGCTCATTCGGCACGCGATCGTGGCCGGCGTCGATTACGTCGATATCGAGATCGACATCATCGATCAGATACCACGTTTCGGCAAAGTGAAGCGCATTTGCAGTTACCACAACATGACCGGAATTCCGGAGAAGCTGGAACTAATTCATCAACAGATGTGCGAAAAAGACGCGGACATCGTCAAGATCGCCGTCACCGCGCAGACGGTGACGGACAATCTGCGTGTCATGGCGTTGTTGAAAAATCCGCCGAAGCCGACCGTTGCGCTGTGCATGGGCGATCTCGGAACCTGCACGCGCGTGTTAGGACTGCGTGCGGGGATGCCGTTCACATACAGCACGTTCAATAAGGATCGCCAAATCGCGCCGGGTATCATTTCGTTTCAAGAACTGCAAAAGATTTACAAGATCGAGCAGATCACGCCGGAGACACAGGTGTTTGGCGTCATCGGCGATCCGATCGGGCATAGCCTCAGCCCGCTGATTCACAACAAATCAATGCGCAAGCTCGGCATGAACGCGGTTTACCTGCCGTTTCGCGTGCCTCGGGGCGACCTGCCGACGTTTATCGAAAGCATGAAGGCCGTGCCGGTGCAAGGATACAGCGTCACGATTCCGCATAAGGAAGCGGCGGCAAGGCTAGCACAGGAACAAGATCCCGCCGTGAAGCTGATCGGCGCCGCCAATACGCTGCTGGCGACGCCGACCGAGATCCGTGCCGTCAACACCGACATGCAGGCGGCGATCGAGGCGATCAAGGCGAACCTCCCGTTGGGTCCTGACGGACAGCCTGGCCTGCTCTCGTCGCGTTTTGCGCTCATCCTCGGCGCGGGCGGTGTTGCCCGCGCGATCGCTCATGGCTTGCTGGCCGAGGGCGTGGCCGTCACCATTACCAATCGCACTCCGGAACGCGGCGAAAAACTCGCGCAGGAATTATCGTGCAAATTCGTTGACTGGAACGCCAGGCACAATGTAGTCTGTGATACACTCATCAATTGCACCTCGGTCGGCATGCATCCGAATCTCGACGAATCGCCGATCCACCAGAGCTTCCTCAAGCCCGGGCTAATGGTGTTTGACACAATCTACACTCCGGAGACGACATTGCTCGTTCGAGAGGCTCGTGAACGCGGCTGCCACGTACTCACCGGCGTAGAGATGTTTATTCGCCAAGCGGCGCTGCAATTTGAGCTGTTCACGGGCAAGACGGCACCGATCGAATATATGACAAAGATCATTCGTCGCGCTCTTTCGCCCGTGCATGAACCTGACGACGAGGAGCCGTCGAAATGACCACACGGCGACCCCTTTTCCTGATAGGTTACCGTGGCACGGGCAAATCGACGGTCGCCCGATTGCTCGCAGAGCGCTTGCATTGCACCTGGTTGGACGCTGATGTCGAATTGGAAAAGCGAGCGGGTAAATCAATCCGCCAAATCTTTATCGACAACGGCGAAGAAACATTTCGCGATCTGGAATCGGCCGTCCTGCAAGATTTGATGAATGCCACCGACACCGTCATCGCCACCGGTGGCGGCGTCGTGCTTCGCGAAGAGAATCGGCTCGCGCTGAAAAATGGCCTCGTCGTTTGGCTGCGTGCCCCAGCTGCAGTGCTGTGGCATCGCCTGAACGAAGATGCCATGACGCGCGAACGCAGGCCGAATCTTTCACAAGGCGGCCTCGCGGAAATCGAGGAAATGCTCCGACTTCGCACGCCGATCTACGAGAGATGCGCTGACTTCACGGTGGACACGGACGCCGCGACTCCGACCGAGATCGCGGAGGTGATCTCGCGATTTGGCCGCCAAACGTGATGCACCCGACAAAAGGACGAGCCGGGAGCGTAAGCGACGGATTTCTCCATTCCGTCGCTTACGCTCCCGGCTCTAAGGGGGCGCCGTGGTTCAAATCGCTCAACGGGCGTCGCCTTTGAGCGGGACTTTTTTGCGAACCTTGCACATCGTCAAACGGTTGCCTGGTGCGTGGACGGTGACTTCGGACATGTAGTGACGCATTAGGAAGATGCCGCGGCCACTGGAACGTTCGAGGTTTTCGTCAAAAAGAGGATCGGGGACTTGGTTGGGGTCGTAACCGGCACCTTCGTCGGTAATGTGGATATCGAAGCGGTCGATTTGCACGTGAAAGCAGATATGGACTCGCTTGCGTCCGTCCATCTTGTTGCCATGTTTGATGGCATTGACGATCGCTTCGTCCAGCGCGAGGCGGATGCCGAAGATTTCCTTCTCCTCGAAATGGTGCAGCCGCAGCTGGGTTTCAATGATGTCGCGAACCTGTTGGCCTTCGTTGAGATCGCTTGGGATCACAACTTCCACGGATCCATCCTGAAAGCATTTTCGCATAATTGCCTCAGCACCCTAGGACTGCGCCCGCGACAAACCTGGGACAACTGACGAAAGCGCCCGTCCAACTATGACTATTTCCGCTGGGAAGCCTCTGGGATATTGAAATGAAAATTCTGGGCTTCTATGGGCAAATGCATTTTGGCGAAATATCGTGCCAGTCCTTAGGAAAGAGATGTACAGTCACACCTCAGAATGCTTCCAAGGCCGTCTGTTCATCGCGTTGGATGCTGAACAAGCGGTCGAGCCGCGTGATCTCGAACACCTCCATGATGTCCGGATTGATATTGCACATAAGGAGCTTGCCGCCTGCCTGTTGAACCTTCTTGTTTAGCGAAATGAATTTGCCGAGGGCGGCGCTGGACAGATATTCGACGTTGCTGAAGTTCAACAGAATCTTCTTGCGGCCCAACTCCTCAACGAGGCTGAAAAGATCCTCGCCGATCTTAGCGATGTTTTGCTCATCGAGGATCTTGCGGTCGATGAAATTCACGACGGTGACTTCACCATGATCTTCGACTTCAAGACGACGACGACGGGGTTGTGTCGACATGGCAGGTTCTCCCAGACACGGTCCCACCGACAAAATCTCCATCCGGTGGGCAGTGTACTGCTTCTTACCATGTCATGCTAATGCCTCGCGGGTAGATGTCAAGATTTATTCGGCCAAATTGCGAAAAATGATGGAATGAATGTCCAGGCAACAATCCGTTTGTTTAGGTGTAGCGTTCGTAAGATCCCGCAAACGCTGAACGTCAACAAACGGATTTCGTTGGGTTGCCGATACGATCACCGCGCGGCTTTCTGCAGCGACTTCGTTAGGGGCGGGTGATTCACGAGTTCGATCGGTCGGCAGACTTCGATTGGGTCGTCATGGAACCGCCAGCCGGCGAAGACTTCCGGTTCAAACAGGTCGATGTAATACCAGGCCAGATCGTTTTCATTCCGAAACGGCATCAACGCCAGGCCGTTGACCGGATCCAGCAGAAATACGTCGATCTGGGCCAATTCTTCGAGCGCAAGGTCAAATTTATCCTGAGCTCGCGTTAAGTCGTCTTGGCAAGCTTTCTCACGCAATAGTCTTCCGGTGTTTCGCGGCGACGAATCGCTAATGTGACGATCGAGCGCGACTTGTGCCGTTCGTGCTTCCAACCAATGCTCACGGAGCGAAATGAGAACGGAGCGGAGGTACGGAACGGCGGTTTTCGCTTCGCTCCAATCCCATAGACGCATTACACGAACGTGTTTGGATTTACGTTTCATGGCAACATCTCCTTTCGGGAAGGATGAACTGAGGTCCAACGATATGCGGTTTTTACCTCTGTTGATATTCTAGGGTGCTGATTTCGCCCACAACGTGTCCATTCGCCTGGATTTCTCCGGAATCTCCTACCCAACTTGAACGTGCCAGTGGGTAGACCTTGCGTGGAGTTTTTGGCGCAACTCACTGAACGGGTCGGGAATATGCTTTTTCAAGAGTCTATTTACGAGCCGGAAGCGTAAGCGACGGAATGGAGGAATCCGTCGCTTACGCTTCCGGCTCGTTATTTTGACGAGCGCGTCTCGCTTGCCGAAATCGCTATTTCCTGGCATGGCGGCTTTTTGCTAGTCTGGGTCAGGGAGGCATGGAATGGCCACGACAATATCGCCAGCGATGGCAATGACGCACGCAAGTCAAACGTGGAAGCGATTTACGGTCGCTTGCGTTTGTGCGCTCATTGCGACGCTGATTGGCTGTGCGATCTACGCCGTGGAGACGCTCGTGCTTCGCTGCCGACACCGCTTCGCGGAAAGCCCAACGGAAGCGGTGACGCGTGCCGTCGGGATCGCGCATTTTCTCATTGGTGGGTTGTTTCTAATCACGTCGCCCAGTGTTCGCAACCGCATCGCGTTGGCTCGGCTCGCAGGGCTTACGCTTCTCGGCCTCGGTCTCTGCTGGGTTTTTTCGAGCGTGGGCGGAGACAAGAATCCGTTGGCTATGTTGGCGTTCTTCGGGTTCTTTTTCGCGCACGAGGCTGGCGATGAAGCCACCCTGTTTCGTCGTTCGGGCGAGGCTGGGCAGCTGACCGTAGGCCAGGCTCGATTCCTTGGCTGGCTGTCGTGGAGCGTTGCATTAGCGTGGATAACATTGCTGGCGGGGTTCTATTTGGTGCGGGCCAGCTTCCTGTCACGTCCGAACCCGATCGGTACGATGGAATTGGCGATTGCCTGGCTCCTCGCAGCGGGGATAGCTATTTCGTGTATTGGCTATAGCGTCGTGTGGGGCCGCCGTGCTTACGGTTCGTTCGCTGCGAGTGTTGATGCAAATCTTCCGCTCCTTGGCATCTATGCGGGGCTGACCGTCGTGTTGCTCGTCGGTTCGATCTTCGGCTCGGTTGGGTTGAACCTCATCATCCTAGTCCACGTCATGACTTGGCTCGTCGGCACAACAGATGACCTGCGGAAACACGGTTCGCCTGCGACGAATGTTTGGACCTGGATTCGGCAAACCCCTGTCGGCTTTCTCACGTTGCACCTTGGTCTCGCTGGCGTCGTGTTGGTTCTCATGGCTATGCGCACGCATGTCTGGGAACGCACGGGCATCGTTTGCGACCTCGTCTCCCGAGGTTGGTTTCCGTTCTGGAGCATTTTGCACATCACGATCGCATTCTGGCGATCGAAATGACGCTCGCTATTTCCCGCTTGCGAATTATGACGCCACCGACAAAAGTACGAGCCGGAAGCGTAAGCGACGGATTTCTCCAGTCCGTCGCTTACGCTTCCGGCTCGTAAAGTGACTTTTGTCGGTGGCGTCAAATTATCACTCGTGTGAGATTTTCCGAGCGATAATCGGGCGAATCGCTTTTCTATCATTGCCGATTCGCGCATGAAAAACCAGAATAATCGGTCACTTCGATTTGACTGCGCCAATTGTGCAACCTACGTTTGGGTGTGAAACGAATCGCGTGCGGTTGGCCGACCAACGGAAACATCGTCGCACGCGAATCTCCTCAAATAGTCCTCGAAATGGCAAAACCGTCGCGAGGCGGTGACGCAAAGCTATGGGCCTGTTACTCAGGTCGCCAGGCTGCCGAAGGGATGTCTGATTCCGAGCGCTCCGCTCTGCAAAATCAGCTCCACCATTACGAGGCATGAGGGACTTGGGACGTAAAGATCCCAAGCCAGGGCCGGTTTCCCGTGAGAAGGGAGCAGTCATGCGGAATTGGTACGAAGCTGTCATTCAATTTGTTAAACGTGAAGACGGTCCGACCGCAGTTGAGTATGCGGTCATGCTGGCCTTGATTATCGTGGTCTGCCTCGCAGCCATCACGACCCTCGGCCAAAACTCCAACAGCACGTTCAAGAACGTGGGGCTTAACGGCACGCTATCGTCAGCGTCCTAAGCACACACGTTGATCCTTCGCCGCGTGGCGACGGGATCGGTTTCAGCGGTTTCTTTTTTACAAGTGAGGATGTTCATGCGTACGTTCACCGAAGCTGTGGTTAATTTCATCAAGCGTGAAGACGGCCCGACCGCCGTCGAATACGCGGTCATGCTGGCCTTGATTATCGTGGTCTGCCTCACGGCCATCACGACCCTCGGCCAAAACGCCAACACGACCTTCACGACCGTTGGCACAAAGATCGGCTCCGCCTCGAGCTGATCCGCGCGATCTTGAACACGATGGGGCCCACGGCCCAGGCTGTACCAAGCCGCGGAGCCTTCAAGCTGCGCGGCTTATTTTTGGCTATTCCGGCGAGCCGAGTTCCGTAAGGAGCCGGTTAGTGAAATGACGGAAACCGGCTCCTTACGGAGCTCGGCTCGCCAGGAAGAATAATGATCTCCCCGTAACCAGAAGACACAAGGATCCCCCTATGTTCGACAAGCCACTCTTGAGCGTGGATAACTGGCCCGTCCTCGTGATTTCCATCGGCATGGTCGCCGCCGGCATTATCGATTGGTGGAAGTTCAAGGTTCCCAACAAGCTTACCTTCTCCATCATCGTCACGGGCTGGTTGCTAGGTCTGGCGAATAATATCGGCCTGGACGCGGGCGTAGGCGGCATCGGCTCGGCGCTCTTCGGCACGTTCCTCGGCTTCATCCTGCTCATTCCGGTCTATGCGATCGGCGGTATGGGCGCGGGTGATGTCAAAATGACGATGGGCTTCGGGGCCTGGATTGGTGCCTTCTATGGCATCAACACCGGAGCCGATATCGACGGCGCCAGCATTATCTTCTGGGCTTTCCTGTGTGGCGTAATGGCCGGCGGCGTCATTGGTCTGGGCATGATTCTCGTGCGCGGCCAATATCAGCAAAACGCTCAACATGTTCGCGAGATCGTTGGCGATATGTTCAAAGCGAAGAGCATCGGCGAAGTAGCGGACAAGGCGAATGCACGCAGGCCACGCTGGCATCGCCTGCCCTATGGCGTGCCATTGTGCATCGGCTTCCTTGGCTATCTGACCTATATTCACAACTTTAACTTCTAAGTTATCGCATCACGTCAGAGAACCCGGATTACCCGCATTACTATTACAGCCATTGCGACCGGAATAACCGTAAAAGTTGAAGTTCCCAGTGTCTCCATGTCGAGTAATAACATTGGAGAGGTAGGTCCAAACAACCTGCCAATCCTGAACAACGTTGAGGTCGCTTCCATGAAACCGAAAACAATGATTCTGATGGGCTTGGCCATCGTATGCGGGCTCGGTGCCAGCTTCATGACCCGCCAGTTGCTGGCGGGTCGTCAGGTCGATGATGTTGAACGGGTCAAGATCCTTGTCGCTCGCAAAAACCTGAACGTCTTCGAGCAGATTAGTAAGCCCGAGGAAATGTTCGAGGAATCGTTCATCGACAAGAAAGACGATGCACCCGATTTGATCCGAGACTTTGATGCCGTGCGAGGCAAACGCCTGCGATTGAGCCGAAACAAAGGTGATCGCGTCACCTTCGCCAATCTGTATGACAAAGTGGGCTTGGATATTCCCGAAGGCCATCAGGCCGTTGGATGTCCAGTGAACCTGCAAACGACTGCCCATGGCTTGGCAACGCTGCCTGGGTCATTCGTTGACCTTACGCTAACGGTGAAAGGCCCAGACTTTAAGACGACGTTCTCCCGTACCGTGATGGAACGCGTTCTGGTCCTCGCCGCTGACACACGCGTGACCCCCGAAGGCGAAATCGTCGCTCCCGCGCAGGTCGTGACCTTCGCGTTGAAAGAAGAAGACAAGCTGCGCATGAGCGTCGCCAAGGAACTCGGCATCATCACGCTGTCGCTTCGCCGGAACGGTGACAATACCCCGGGGAAAACGATTCAAATGACTGCCGAAGAAATGCTCGGACGCAAGGACGAAGTAAAAGACGCCCCCGTGGTCGTGAAGGAAGCGAAGCCGCCCGTGGTAGTGCCGGAACCGAAGTCGATCGTTGAGGAACCACGCGTGAAGACGACTTCGTATTCCACGCTCATCATCAACGGCTCTCAGATTCAGACTATCAGCGGTCAGTTCAACGACGACGGCGAACAGGTTGACGGCGAACCGAGCATTCCACGCACCGGAGCGATTCGCGGCAACCTGAAGAAGAACAATGAGCCGTCGGATCAGTAGTAATTTCAAACCCAGGGGTGAGGTACTCCGAACCCGTGGGATCAATCGCCTGTGTCCATCCCTGGGGTGCGGAGTACCTCACCCCAGGGCTTGAAAAGTTGTTGGTTACGGTTGTGTAGGGTGGGGCTTGTTCCCCACCTAGTTACTGATTCGGTGGGTGGCGACACTCACCCTGCACATCTCATATTAGAAGAGGTGAAAGGATGCACCGCTCGCATTTCGTGCCCCGTCTCGTCGTTTGCTGGAGTCTGCTCGTTATTCTAGCGCTCTATATTAATACGCTCTCGGCACAAGCACAAGATTTGTTTCAGGCCAATCGCATTCAACTCCCCGAAGTCAGTGGTGGCGGCGGTGGTGGCCCTGGCGCGAAGGGCGGTCCCGAAATCAAACAAGAGCTGCCCTACGTCACCATGACGGTCGGCAGTACCCAGACCTACCAGTTGCTGAACAAAGAAAAGCTTAAAAAGGTTGAGAACCAATTCGCCAAGGTTCTCATGGTCAGGCCGATCGAGAAGGACTTCACGTCGGTCCTTTTTGAAGCCGTCGGCCCAGGGCGAACCCACGTTCGAATCACCGGTGAATCGGGCCGCGTCGAGGAAGTCGACGTCGTTGTTGTCAGCGATCGCGTCAAGGAACTGCGTGACCTGATCCAGCGCAATGTGCCGGCGTCGTCGGTGCAGGTCAATTCGTCCGACAGCGGCAATACGATCGTCCTCACTGGCACGGTAGGCAGCGCCGAGGACGCTCGAATCATCGGGCAACTCGCGGCCTCTGTGAGCCAAAAGAAGTCGAAGGAGGACAAGGATGACATCGTTAACAACATCCGCATCGGCGGCGTGCAGACAGTCTCGCTCGAAGTCATCGTCGCGGTTGTCAATCGTTCACATGCCCGCAACATGACGTTCAGCTGGTCGCAGAACGGCTCGAACTGGATGGTCTCCAGCCTGCTGGGCTCGCCATTTTCGGCTGCGAACTCGTTGGCCACTGCCGTTGCCGGTAGTAGCTTCTCCCAATCCCAAGGTGGTACCGCGAATATCCCGTTCGGCGTGCTGAATTCTTCCAACAGTTTCCTTGGGTTTCTACAGGCGCTAAGGACTGAGGGCCTCGCCAAGATCATCGCGGAGCCGCGCGTCACAACCTTGAGTGGCCGACCCGCGTTCATCATTAGCGGTGGTGAAACGCCGATCATCCTCTCCGGTGGCGTTGCTTCGCCGCCGAGCATCTCCTACAAACAATTTGGCACAGTCGTTCATTGCCTGCCTACGGTCCTGGGTAATGGCAAGATTCACTTGGAGGTACGCCCCGAGTTGAGCCAACTCGACTCCGCTGCTGGAGTAAGCGTCTCTGGCACGATCGCGCCCGGCTTCAAAACGCGAAGCGTCCAGGCCGCCGTTCAAATGGAAGACGGCCAAACCTTGGCGATCGGTGGACTCATCCAGAGCACCACCAACGCCACGATCACTCGCGTGCCGTTCTTGGGTGATCTGCCCTTTGTCGGCACGGCGTTTACGTCCAAGAGTTATGCCGAAGTCGAAGAGGAGCTCGTAATCCTCGTCACGGCGCGCCTGGCCGATCCGATCGAATGCACGAAGATTCCCCGCTTCCTGCCGGGTCGCGAAACCCGGAGGCCGGACGATTTCGAGTTTTTCCTCGAAGGCATCCTGGAAGCACCGCGTGGGCAACGCAATGTGCTGTTCCACCCGCACTACTATAAACCCGCGTTTCATGGTGCGTCGAACATTGGCCAAATTCCGTGCGGCCCGAACGGCTGTGCACCCGAAGCGAGCAGCGGTGGCAAGGCCAGCCAGCCGCGCCCGACTAGTTCGGCGAACTCCGCCGTATCGATGCCCGTCATGACCACGATGCCCGTCATGACCACGATGCCCGAAGCGCAGCCCTCCCCGACGCCGAAGGTTCAGCTGCCGAACGATTCGACGCTGCCGGACATTTCGTCCTTTCCGTCGATTCGTGACATTTCGTCAAGCCTCGGCCCTGTGACGCCAGTCGTACCGACGATCCCGGTGCGTGAAACCGAGACCAGCCCCACGCTTCCGCCCATTGGCGGAACGTTACTTCCGCGATAGTTGTGGTCTGTGAAAAAGATGTGAGCAGTAACCAACAAGAAAGTCCCACGTGAAAGCGTGGGGCTTTTTTTGTCTACCGCGCTTCGTTTAGCCGCTCGCTTTCGGCGAGCGCGAATTGTACCGCACAACGGGTAGGCCGCGCTCGCCGAAAGCGAGCGGCTAAACGCAACTTTACACAAACAATTCCAAATCGATTTGCGTCATCGGCTTGAGAAATTCGCAGCCCAAACGCCACATGCCATCGATTTGGTCCTGGGCATATACGACACGAACCATCAACGTGTGAACCATGCCGTTCGGATGTTGCAGGTCGATCGCGAGATACGTGCCCGCCCGAAACGGATAGCACAAGGTCACGCTAACCCCGCCCGGCGAGATGTCGTTGACCATCGCTCCCCACGAGAGCGTTTCGTTCGGCTCCATGGGATACGACGTGGCCTCCAACGTAATGGCATGGCATGGCATGGCGGACTTCGCCGCGCCTTTCGGCGTCGTGAAAATAGGGATTGCGTATGGGCTGCACCATGGCAGCAGAAGATGTGCCAATCATGTGACAGTTCCTCTTGGTCTGTTTGGCGTTCGTTCCTATTCCGCGCTCAAGCCTAGGTCACAGGTTGCGACGTGTCAATTGCGGCAAAATCCGAACAATTGGAACGCGCGTTATTGTCAGAGCCGCGCACGAAGTAAGCGGTTCAATTCCGCTCACTTCGTGTGCGGCTCTGACACAAGCTCACCGCTTCGCTAACTTTCGCAAAATCTCGATGCCTCGATCGAGCATCGCATCGCTGACGGCGTAACTGATGCGGAAGTGCGTATCGTGCCGGCTGAACGTCTTGCCGGGAATGATGAGCAGGTTGTTGCGAATCGCCTGGGCTACGAAGTCGCTGCCTGTACCCCACGGCGTTTTGGGGAACATGTAGAACGCCCCAGCTGGCGAGTTCAACTCATAGCAATCGCTCAAGGACGAGACGAGGCGATCGCGTTTTCGTTTGTAGTCGGCGACGAT
>CAMAUE010000051.1 GCA_945861245.1 Singulisphaera sp. GP187 | reverse complement strand
CACGTCAGGCTGAAGGGACTGACCCGAAGCCAACGGGGTCCGAAGAATCCGCCCAAGGACAAACCTGTTTATAACAAAAAACATAAACATTATTCAACAGCCCGATTGTTACAGGAGTTACAACAGGAAAACTCATGTTGAGAGGGCTGATTGATAGTGCCTAGCGTTTCTCAGCGTTCCGTATGCGTGCGGTCACGGGCGTTCCGCCGAGAGCGACGTAAAGCTCGAACTGCGCTTGACTGTAACCAACCATCGCGTGAACAAGATCCTGTCGCGCGGCGACGAGCAGGTTGAAACTACTGAGCACTTCAATGAGCTTGCCAAGCTGGTCTTTGGTTCGCAAAAAGTCCTGCCGATAGGCTTGCTGTGCCGTCTCGACGCGGCGTTTTGCAATGTCAATCTGGTGTTTGCTCGTGCGGGATCGTGTGAATGCCTCAGTCACTTCACGATGGACGCGGTCAATTGCCTGCATCCGCTGGGCCTCGGCGATGCCGATCTGAGCGCGAACGCCGTTCTGTACGGCGCGGTTGCCCATGCCGAAGTTTTGCAGGCTCCACACCGCAACGACATCCAGATCCGTCCGTGTGTTGAATTGGCTCATGCGATAGCCAACCTGGTTGCTTCCCCCGCCGAATTCTCCGGCGCTGAATCCGACGGAGATGGTTGGGATGAAAGGCCGAATCCGCTCCTGGCGAAGACGGGTCTCATTGAGGGCCACGTCCGTGCTGCGAGCGGCGATTTCCGGTCGATTGGCCACGGCCGATTCCAGCATCGATTCCAAACCAGTGTGATCGTCAATCAGTTGCACAAGCGGCGGTGTTCCCGGCTCCGGGCGCAGGCGAACCGTTGAATCAGCGCTTAACAAACGGGCAAGCTCGGTAGCACGCGCGATTGCCTCTTCTTCGACGCGATAGATTGCGGTTCTCAAGAGCGCTAACTCGCCCTGTGTTCGCATGGCGTCGGCTTCACGGCCGGCGCCCTTGGCGGCGAAGTCGGTCGTCAGCTTGGCGAGTTCCGCGAGTTCCTTCTCTGATTGTCGCAAAGCCAAAAGACGTGCCTCGGCGCTCACAAGACCGAGATACGCTCGGGCTACATCGAGCAATACGCTGTTCTGCGTGGCCGCGGCGTCGAACCGGCTGCGTTGCACTTTCTGTTGCGCGACGCGGGGGGCGAAAACCGCATCGCCCAGATGGCTTACCACGTGCACGCCAGGGATGGCCACGGTTCCGGCGCCGCGCACGTCGGCGCCCGCTCCGAAATAGAGTGACTCTCGATCAACGTCGCGAAGCGTGCCACTCGCGGCCAACAAGCTGCCTCTATGGATCGACAAGGTTGTTCCCACATTGAGAGTCGGGAACAACAGCGACTTCGCCAACATCTGTTCGGCAAGGTGGGCTCTGACCAATTCTTCGGCAAGCCCGATCCTTGGATTATCGACGTTGGCAATTCTGAAGGCGCTGTCGAGATCGATGATCAACTCTTGAGCAAAGCAGGACTGAAGAGCCCGCGATTCGGTAGCTTCTCCCGCGAGAACCTCCTTTGCGCCAACGGCGGGTAGGACAGATTGTCCATTCTCGATGGCACTCGTTTTGATCAATTCGGAAGCTGGCTCAAGCGAAATCGGCGGTCCGAACGTGGCTATGGGAGCTGGTTGGGCAGGTGGCACTTCCCCGAACAACGGCAGAATAGGCCGGTCACTAATCCCGCCGCAAGTCTGACAGCCCGCAATCGAGAACACTAGCGCAAGCAGAGCCAAGGTGGCCTTCCTCGTTCGCAAGCGGCGCATCGATGCCCATTTCTTTTCATCTGGTTCCATGGCCTGCCGATCCTTCCTCATTTTTCCTGGTGATCCGTGCCTGATGTTCCCGCAGTCTATTTTTGCTGCGTCGGCGGCGGCACCAACTTGCCAGGAACCGGACGGGCCAATGCATCGGCAGGCGGTTGTCCGAGGGCCACATATAGCTCAAAATGGGCGCGATTGTAATCGACAATAGCATCCAGATAGGCGTATCGGCTGCGGCCGACAAGGCGCATGCTGTCAAGGACCTCGATGGGCAACCCTTCGCGGTTCGTCGTTCGCAGGAGGTCTTGCTCGAACGCTTTCTGGCTCGTTTGAACGGCTCGCTCGCTAGTTTCGATCTGCGCGAACCGGGCGTGGGTTCTCGCGTAACCAAGCACGACTTCCGCCCGAATTCGATCGAAGACCTCAACATTTTGCAGTTCGTTTTGGCGGACGTTGCTCTGTGCCAAACGGATGAAGGCCACATTGCCGACGCCGAGATTGCGAACGGACCAGAATACGACCACGTCGAAGTCCTGGCGATCCTTCAGATTGCTGAAGCGTGGTTGTGGCGGCGTGGCTTCAGCCACAAGATTGCTGCCGCCGCCGAAGCCGCCGGCACTGTAGCCGAGAATCACGTTTGGCGAAAACGGCAGTACCTTGGCGTTCTGCAATTCCAGGAGCGCCGCACGAATTGCCGCCTGACGTTCCTGCAATTCCGGGCGCTGCGTGATGGCGATGGTAACAAGCTCCGCCAAGGGAATCGGATCCGGCACGATGGGATTCGGAACGACCCAACCGTCAATCGGATGGAGGCGCTCGGATGGATTCAAGCTGAGCACCTGGCTCAAACGGGCTGAAGCCGTGAGAAGGTCATTCTCCGCCTGGAGGAGTTCATTGTTGCGCTGGTCGAGTTCCGTGGCTGAACGGTCGGCGTCCGCTTGCCGGCCCTGGCCGGTCTTGGCGTAACTTGCAGTGATGCGTGCAACCTCCAAAGCGTCGGCGCGGTTTTTTGCCGCAATCGCACGGCGTCCCTCCGCACGCAGCAGCTCCAGATACGATTGCGCGGTTTGAAGCAGCATGTCGTTCCGTACGGCATCGCTTGAAAACTGGCGCTGTCGAACGACCTGTTTGCTTACGAGAGAACGATAGATCGTGGTCGATACATTGCCGCTCCAGACGATGCCGGGAATGTTCACGGTCCCTGCGCCAACCGCGCTAGCGCCCAGGCCCAGATAGAGCGAATCGCGATTCACTTTGAGCATGTTGCCATTGGATTGTTGCAACATGCCGGTGTGATGATCGAGGTTGGTCCCGAAATTGATGGAAGGCAGAAACTGCGCGGCCGCCAGTTGACGCATGGCAGTCGCCTCCACGACGCGTTCGCGCGCGAGCATAATCTGTGGATTTTGGACCCCCGCCAGTTGCAAGGCACTGGCGAGGTCGATGGGCCGACTCTCTTTGTCGAGAATTGTGGGGATCGCTGGAAATTTGATTTCCTCGATCTTCGGCGGCTTTTTCTTGTCATCTCCCTTGGGATCTTGCTCCTTGCCAGCCTTACCGCCGGGAAGCGGTTGTGCGCCGGCAAGGGATGCAACGAGCAGAATCCCGACAATTACGCCGCATATGATGCGCGGGTATCGCATAGTATCCTCGCACAGAACATCCGTGTTTCGCGAGCATCTTGACGGGAATCGTAGTTGTGCGTGCGTTGCTGCGAATAATGAGTGCCTGATGCGCATCTGAGTTGGCGCATCCATTTGTTTTATCGGTCTCCGCGATCCTAACAGTTGAGAAAATCCCGGCCGCATACGCATGAGGCTGACGGCGCATTTCCCTGCTCTTCGACCATCAGCAACGAATAGCGAGGATGTCTGCATTGCATTGCATCTCATTCCTTCACAGAAGGACGTTCGCCCTCGTGGTTGATCGTTTGCCAGATTTCTTCGCGATAGATGTCGATCTCGGTCGGCGCGGCGATGTCGAGCCGTACCGTGTTGCCCTGGACTGCGAGAACGGTGACCGTCCATTCGCATTTCGGAACGATGATGACTTCGCCACGTTTTCGACTGAGAACGAGCATAGGAATCCCTCCTGAAGTAGGTCGTTGGCGCCGATTCCAGCCGCCGGCGAATAACCTTCTGGATCATTTCCAAAGCTGCTGGTAACTTTGGAAGTCTTGAGCGCTCGCATCTCCGTTCACGGCTGAACAGGTTCGGCTTTCGGACCACCCGCTGGTTCGTCATCGCCTGGGATCACATCGTCATTGTCGTCAGCAAGTTTGACATCCTTGACAACAAGTGAATAGAGTGAGGGAACGACGAACAACGTGGTGATTAGCCCCGCGACCAGACCGCCAAGGACTGCCCGGCCCAGCGGCGTGTTCGCCTCGCTGCCGCGCCCCAATCCCAGCGCCATCGGCAGAAGCGCAAAGAAGGTCGCCAACGCGGTCATCACCACCGGCCGAACCCGGACGGACGCCGCCTTGACGATCGCCTCGCTTGGCGACAAGCCTTCACCCCGTCTTAGGTGCTGGGCGTAATCGACCAGCAGCACCGTGTTGGAAACGACGATTCCGACCATGAAGATGATGCCCAAAAGCGACTGGACGTTGAGCGCGGTCTGCGTCACGTAGAGCGTCAGCACGACGCCGATCAGGCCGAGCGGGACCGCGGACAGAATGACGAGCGGCATAAGCCAGGATTTGAACAGTGCGACCATGAGGAAATAGATCAGGAGGGTGGCCAGAACTAACCCGACGCCGAGATTGTAGAAGGTATCCTGCATGCGCGCGTATTCCCCGCTGAGCCGGATCTTACTGCCGACGAGGAAGGATCGACGCTCCGCCTCCTTCGAGGCCGGATCGTAGGTCTTCCACTCGCCGCCCCCGTCGTTCTGACCGTAGCGGTTTAGCAACAGGGCGACCGCGTCGGCCACGCTGCCAAGGTCGCGCCCGTGAATGTTCAAGTTGATGTCGAGCGTGGTCTGCAGGTTCTGGTGCGTCATTTCGCTGACGACGTTGGTGCGTCTGAGGGTCGCGACGTTGCGCAGCGGGATCGAGCGTTTTTGCGTCGGGCTGGTGATCGGGATATCCAGCATCGTATCCAGCGACTTGATATCCTCATCGGAGTACGATACGCCGACGAAGTACAGATTGTTGCTGACGGGGTCGCTCCAAAAGTTTTTCTTATGGTACTGGATGCTCGAGTTCAGCGACGCGATCACGTTTTTCATCACGTCGGCCTGGTTCAAGCCAAGGCTGGCGGCCTTGGCTTGATCCACGTCAATGATGTACTGGGGATAATCGAGCCGTTGAATGATGCGGGCATCCACCACGCCGTCCACGCGCCGCACTTCCTCAAGGATGTCCTCGGCAACCGGATAGGCCTTCGCGATATTCTTGGTGGTGATCTGAATGTTGATCGGGCTGGATCGGCCTTCGTTCATGGCGGAGCGAATCATGCCTCCCGCGTTGAAGGAGAATTCCGCCTGGCTCTTCCATTCGGGCGCGTCGAGGCGTTGCCGCAGTTGGTGCACGTATTCCTGGGCCGAGTGGCGCCGATCGGGGGTGAGCTGGATCTTGACGACGGCATCCATGGGTCCGGAGTTGGGCGTAAACGCCGCGGACCAATCTCCGACGACGCCGATCTCGCTGATGACGATCTCCAGGTCTGAACCGATGGTCTCTTGGACGACTTCTTCGACAGCGGCAACCCGTTTCTGGGTCTCCTCAAGGTGCGTGCCGGACTTGGTGCGGACGTAGATCTCGAAGGCGCCGGCATCAACTTCCGGAAAGAACTCGCGCTTCAGTTGGGAGCCGATCCCGAAAACGACTGCGAGGAACAAAGCGAGGCCGCCGAGCAAAACGGTGACTCGGCGTGTCATGACCCCTCCGAGCAAGCGCAGATATCCCGCGATCGCAGCAGCGATCAACGCTTCCCAACGTTCAAACGTTTTGCCGAACCAGCTCTGGGCGGGCGGATTCTCGTGTTCATACCGATGAAAGTAGTCTTCGCCATGAAGTTCCGGCTGACCTTTTGGATGGTGGGCCTTCAACCAAAGAGAACATAAAGCAGGCACTAACGTAACGGACATGAAGAACGCCGCGATCATGGCAAAGGTCACGGCCAAAGCCATGGGCCGGAAGAGAAACTTGCCCATACCCGGCATGAACGCCAGCGGCGCAAGGACCAGCAAAGTGCAACAACTCGCCACCAGGGCCGGCATGGCGATTTCGCTGGCCCCATGGAACGCGGCTTCTTTTGGTTTAACGCCCAGGCCGAGATGCCGGTGCGTGTTCTCCAGACCGATGATGGCGAGATCGACGAGCGGACCGATCGCCAGCGCCAGTCCCGCCAGCGTCATCACATTGATGGTGTTGTCCGTGTAATGCAGGCCCAGGATGGCGAAGCAGACGGCAATCGGGATCGTCAACACAGAAATCAGCGTCAGCCGCCATTCGCCTAAGAAGACCAAGATCACCAGCGAACAGAGAATCGCGCCGAGCACTCCTTCCTCGATCAGGCTGACGATCGAACTCCGCACGTACACCGATTGATCCATTACCAGTTTCAGATCGATGTCGTCGTGGGTCAAACGAGACTTGATATCGGGAAGCTGCTCTTTCAGGCTGCCGACGACCGCGAGCGTGCTGGCGCCGGCTTGCCGATAGACCGGAATGTAGACCTGCCGGCGCCCGTTGACGCGGACGATGCTCATTTGCCTCATGTTGGTGTCGGTCGGCGTGGCGACATCCTTGAGGAAGATCGTCTTGTCCCCGTCGGTTTTGACGGGGATCTCGCCCATCAATTCGACGAGTTCATACATGGAGTTGGAGTCGATGGCGTAGTCGGTGCCGCCGAGCCGGGCGCCGCTGGTCGGCATGAAGATGTTGTAATTGTCGATGGCATTGCGGAGATCCTCGGGGGAGAGGTTGCGGGCCTGCATTTTCTCGCGATTCATGTAGGCCAGGATGGCCCGCGTTTTGCCCCCGTAGATGACCGGGGCGTTGGCGCCGCGGATGCCCATGATCATGTTGCGAACCTCGAATCGGCCGGCGTCCGCGAGGACGCCTTCCGGCAGGGTTTTGCTGTCCAGCGCGACCAGGCAGATCGGCACGGTGTTGGTCGGATCATACGGCAAGACGATAGGGGGCAGAGTAGCGGGAGGCAGATAGCGCGTGGCCCCGGCGACCAGCGACATCACCTGGGTCTGCGCGCCGTTGATATCGACGTCGGCACTGTAGTAGTTGCGCACGATGCTGGCGCCGGCGATGGAGCGCGATTCCTGCTTCGCCGTGCCCGCCACCTGCCCAGTCCAGCGCTCCAGGCGGTTCGACAGGTTCTTCTCCACCACCGCGGCCGGCATGCCGCCGTAAAAGGTCAAGACCTGTACCGCCGGGCTGCGATTCACCGGCAGGATATCGATCGGGATCGACAGCATTGCCAGCGACCCGAGCACCGAAACCGTCAGCACCATCACGACGACGGCATACCAGTTGTTGAGGGAAAACTTGATGAGTCCAATCATGAGCTATCTTCCCCAAGTGAAACCAACTTCGTTCGCCGCTTGCGGCTTAGCGTTCGCCTGGTGTCTTGCGAACGCTAAGCCGCAAGCGGCAAATTCGGGACGTTATTTGTCGCACGTTACTCAATGAGCGGATTTGGCCTTCGCTGAGTCGTCCTTCGATTCAGTCGGGGTCACCCTGACGCCGTTGGACAGCTCGCTGCCTGGCTGAAGGATGACTTCATCCTCAGCTCTCAAGCCCTCCACGACAGCGACCCGCAAGCCATTGTCGATACCCAGGTGAACTTTGACGAGCTGTGCACGCGTGTCCCGGATCACGTAAACCTCTCCGACGCCGTCCCCCGCTTTTCCCACCAGACACGAGCAAGGAATCGAAAACTGGTCTGCTTGTTTGTCCAGCACAATGGTGACCTTGCCGTACATGCCGTGACAGATTCTGCCCGTCGGATTGGTGAGATCGATTTCAACTCGCATGAGGCGGGTTTGTGGGTCCTCGGACTTCGAGATGCGGGAAATTTTGGCGGGGAACTTTTTTCCGGTAAGTGCATCGATTTCCACCAATGCGGCATCGCCCGGATCGACAAACGGCACATCACGATCGGGAATGTAAACGATCACCCGCATCAGATCCGTGCGCTGAACGATCAATATCGGCTCGTGGCTGCCCCCTTCATTGGCCGAGCGGACAAAATCCCCCGGGAACGAACTCCGATGCGTGACAACGCCGTCGAACGGTGCGTTAATGGTGGCGAATCCGAGTTGAACCGTGTACTTGTCGAGTTCCGCCTGCGACACATCTACCTCAGCGTCCGCGAACGCCACGTCCGCCTGGGCCGACTCGATCTTCGCGGCATAGGCAACGACATGCGCCTTGCTGGTCAAAATAGCCGCCTTGGAGGAATGTTCGGTTTCGACGGAGGCTTCGTAGCGCTCTTTACTCTCATCGACGAGTCGTTCGTCAATACTCTTGAGTGCGAACAACTCTTTCATCCGCAGCAGTTGCTTTTCGCGAAAACGAACCCAGGCTGCGGAACTCTTCGCAGTGGCTTCCGCCTGTGTCACGGCGGCCTTCGAGGCATCCAATTCAGCCGTTACACTGTTGACTCGTGCCTTCATCTGAATGACGCGTGAGCGAGCTTGTACAAGGATCGCCTTGCCGCGCTTCACTTGGGTCTCTAACTCCGGCACGTCCAGGACTGCCAATACCTGCCCGGCTTTCACACGATCACCAATATCCACATTTTGCTTTTTCATGAAGCCGGGTACCTTGGCATACAACCGGACCGACTCGTACGCTTGGATCGAGCCTGCCTGCGTGGAAAGTCTCTCAAGCCCCTTTTGAGGATGAACGACCTTCACAGGAACAATGACCGTTTTCGTCGTGCCATCACCGGCATGGGCAACCAGGGCCGTTTGTCCCTTGTTGAAATAAATGGTGCCTGACACCATCCCAACAACGGCCAGCGCGATCAATCCGGTCCAAACGCTCCAGTATCGGAACATCTTCATGGCTCACCTCGGTGTTTTGTCAAACGTGTTCGGTTGCTGTGATGGGTTCGATTACTTCAAGGCGGTTCCAGGGGAGAATCCCTCGGCCGCTCCGAATTCTGCGTGGCATGTCCAGAGAAACTGCGTCGGGCACGGTCAGTACACTCACCGATGCCGAGAGATCACGTAGAAGCCGGTCCGATGCCTCGGACGATCGCGGTACGATGATGTGAGAGCATCGGCGCCAGGACACTACGCGCTTGACCGCCTGGCCGGGATCGCGATCAATCACAAAGTCAACATCGGCGAGCATGCGTCGAGAATGGAAAATGCCTTCCGCGTATTCTTGCTTCAGTTCGGCATCGTATTCCGATCCGGCCAAGATCAGAACAATGGGTGTAGTTTCCAGCGCGTGGCAGAGCCGCGCAGCGCTTTCCAGATACTCAGCCCTCAAGTCAGCATCGCGGCAAAGAACCAACACCCGATCAATCGGCGTGAACGTGTTAGCGCAGTGCAACTGGCAAACGGTCGGTATTCGCGAGGATCGTTGCAACAATTCTTGCTCGATCTGCGTGTCGGCTGTATCGGAGAAAACACAAAGGCTATTTGTTCGCAGAAACTGTTCGATGGCCGCTTGTGTTTTCTCGACGGTGAGATGCGCTTCCAACGCAACACCTCGGAGAGCGGTCGTTTCTCCCCAGGCTTTGATTTTGTCCATCACCGGCGGATGAGTGATTGCGACAACACGCAAAGGCACGTGAAGGCGAAATGCCCATTCCAAAGCATGCGAGAATACGATCTCATTCGCTGAGGCATCCTCAAGCCAGATTGAAACGTGTTGAAGCGTCCAGGCGTGCATGACAGCTCTCATCAAGCGTTAATGGTCGGACGATTAGCTGGGTTGCGGTAGCAGGTTCCGTGCCAAGTAACGACCATCGCGCAAAGGATGAAATGACTGTTGGTTATGCCAATCAATCGAGAGGTGCTGAAAACAACTGGATCTGCGAATTGCGGATTTTCCGCCACGATTGCGGAAAATTAACCATTCGTGCGGTCGCTGGCCGCGGCGTCCTTGGCCGGCGCCGAAACGGGAACTTTGTCCACTGCCAGGCCGAGCGTTCGCAAACGATGCCGCAGAGTCGATCGGTTCAACCCCAGCAACTCGCAGGCTTTCCCTTGGTTGCCGTGGGTGTGCTGAAGTACCTGCATGAAGAGAATTCTCTCGACAGCCGCGATTACTTTTTCGTGTAATTGGCCATCGGAATTGGGAAGGAGTTTTTCAATCATGTTCGGGAGGTCGTGAACGTCGTTGCCGCTCGGCACGGCTGCCAGGATGGGACGCGTACGCAAAGATTCAGGAAGGAACTCGGGCAAAATCAGATGGCCGGACGCATTCAGCATGGCTTGCTTGACCGCCCCTTGGAGTTCGCGAACGTTGCCAGGCCACGGATAAGCCTGGAAGATTTCGAGAACTTCCGGTGCGATGCCGCGCATGTCCATTTTCAGTTCGCGGTCGAAACGAAATAGAAAGTAGTGGGCCAGCTCCGCGACATCTTCCAGGCGTTGCCGCAGCGTCGGAACCTGGATGGTGATCGCGTTCAGTCGATAATAAAGGTCTTTGCGAAATCGCCCCTCGACGATCAGTTTCGGCAAATCCTGATTCGTGGCGGCAAGCACACGCACGTGCGTCTGAATCGTTTCGTTTCCACCGACTCGCTCGAAGCTCTGTTCTTGAACCACGCGCAGGATCTTCGCTTGAAGCGACGGGGGCATATCGCCGATTTCGTCCAGGAACAACGTGCCTTCCCCGCATTGCTCGAACTTGCCGATGCGCCGCCGGGTGGCTCCCGTGAACGAGCCGGCCTCGTGTCCGAAAAGCTCGCTTTCCAGGAGTTGTTCTGGGATAGCCGCACAGTTGACGGCGAGAAACGGCTTGTTCGCCCGCGTGCTGTGCGAATACAAGGCCCGTGCGACAAGTTCCTTTCCGGTGCCGCTCTCCCCGACAATCAGGACATTGACGGCCTGCGGGGCAACACGTCCGATAGTCTTGCACATTTCTTGCATGACAACGCTTCGGCCAACGATCTGATCAGTGATTTCATCGGTCGGCAGGACGGCCGGCACCTTCATCAGACGAGCTGCTTCAAACGCGCGGTCGATGACTTGCGTCAGGCGTTCCAGATCCAGCGGCTTGATGAGATAGTCAAATGCGCCTCGCTTCATCGCTTCGATGGCGGTCTGCGTGGTCCCGTGGGCCGTGATGAAGATCACGGGCCGCTTGGGCGCGAATCCGTGTATCTCTCCGAAAATATCTAGCCCTGACCGGTCCGGCAATTGAAGGTCCACAACGATCACGTCGGGATCCTTTTCCCGGACGAGAGCCAATCCCTCCTGGCCCGACGCGGCCGTAGCGACTTCAACGCCTTCGAGCGAGAAGATGCTGCGAAAGGAATAGCGGACGCTTTCCTCGTCATCAATGACCAGCAACGTTTTCTTCACGGCTAACAACCTCCGTTGTGACCGGCAATGTGATCGTGAAACAAGCGCCGCCTTCGGGCCGATTGCTTGCGCTGATCGCGCCGCCGTGTTCCTCAAGAATCCGTCCTGAAATGAATAGTCCCAAGCCAGTGCCGTGCGCTTTGTTGCTTGCGAACGGCTGAAAGAGTCGTCCCTGAATCTCCGTCGAGATGCCCGGCCCCGAATCGCAAACGCGCAGCCGAATGGTGCCTTGGTCCGAAGGAGTCAAATGGACTTCCAAACGCCCAGCCGATCCGACTGCATCCAGTGCATTGAGAAACAGGTTAACCAGCACGGTCGTAAATTGCCCGGCATCCACAGTTACCGTCACGGGGTCTGGAGGCAACTGAAACGTCGGTTCTACCTGCTGCTGCCGGGCTCGAATCTGAACCACCTCCCATGCCTGATGAACGAGATCCCGCAAATCGCATCGTGCTGTCTCCGGCGCTGGCAGACGGGCAAAATTCAAGAACCGCTGCACCGTTTGTTCCAGCCGCTTTACCTCGCGAAGGATCAACTCCGTGTCTTCGATGTTCAGCGGTCTCCGTAATTGAGGCCGAAGCGCCGCCTCAACGAGTAGCTTGATCCCCGTCAGCGGATTGCGAACCTCGTGCGCAAGTCCCGCGGCGAGTTGTCCGACCTGCGCCAACTGCTCGGTTCGCAACAATTCGCGTTGCTGTTCTTGCAACTGCCTGGCCGCGTGTTCGACCTTCTGAACAATGAACTTCATTTGATCTTCCATCGCTTCAACGTCGCCGTCGGCAACCAGGCTGACCGAGCCAACGTCACGCTCAAAATGTTGGGCCAGATTCTGGACGCGAACGCTTAGCCGATAGATGGATTGCCGCAAGCCGCGCGTGACGCCAATGCCGATGGCCAATCCGCCGATCGGCCCGGCGATGCCCAGGATGAGCATCGCCAAGTAGCCCTCGCGGCTGAGACGATGGCTCTCTTCAGCGGTTTGCGACATTCTGTCTTTGTTAAATCGAAGCAGTTCCTGGCAGGGAATGACGACTAATCGCACCGGATGTGAATCGGAAATCTTGGCGATCTCCGTCATCGGCTTTCTTTGCGCGTCGGCCCTGAGTTGATCCTGGTCTTCCTTGTATTTCTTGTACGCATCATCTATGTCCCGAACGAGCGTTGTTTCTTCATCGGTGTTGGATGCTTTGCGAGCCATTTCGAGAGCTGCTTCAAAGCGCTCTTGATCTTCGTCAATCGGGATCAGCCGCTCCGGCTTCGGATCGAGCAAATAAAGCAAAGTATGGAACCTCAACTGTCGCACGCGAATTTCGAGTTCCTGCGCCGCCTGCAAACTGATAACGCTATCATCGAGCACCTCCTCAAGGCTCGTGTGCAAACGATGGATGTACCGCACACTGAGAAGGCACGCGGTGAAAAAGAGCACCCCGACGATCAGCGACGGAATGGTAAATCGAAAGAGCAGTTTGCGGTTCATGTCTCACCATCCTGTGGACAATGCGAAACAGGCGAGCGGGCCGGACCGGGTGCTTCCGGGCGGAGACGGTGACGATGCCAAACTCCATTATACAGGGCTGCCTGCATCGTTGCGCTCGGAATAACCATGGGTGAGACACCAGCGATGTATACGATGCTTGTCGCTTTGGTGGTTCACGAGTTAGGAACGGAGAAGCATCGACCGATTGACAAACCGGTTGCGAGCCTACCGATTCGACCGTCGAGCCGAGTAATATCGTTTGTCGGAACCGTTCGGCTATGATCGGTCCAAAGGAACGATCCAGGAGGGCAAAAAGAGGGCGGCATAATGCCAACGTAGATTTGCCGTATTTGGCGGTCAACCAACGACTTCCAACGCAATCTCAACGCCCCCTGCATCACGTCTCCAACCGCTTCATCTAGGTGCAACGGCTAGTTGAAGCAACGCTGTACTGTAGGCAAAATCGCTAGCCGATCAACGGCTGAATTATGGCAGACACCCTTCGTGGCCCAGGCGCGAACCGAACCGGTCCCAGCGCGCGTCGGTCCGCTCGACCGACGCAGCATCGGACGCTCACTTCTGATCGACGGTTCTTCATCGCGTTGGCGCATACGAAAGAGAGGATTGCTGAATCGCAAGATGTCGGATGTCCATCAACGAGGCCATGCGACTTCCGCGGGTAACAAGGACAGCGTGTTCATGTAATCCACATCATTTATCCGAGGAGCTCCTCATGCCGCAGCAAACCAAGCAAAAACCCGTCCATGAAGTCCGTCTCGGCTCCGTCAAAGCCGCCATCTGGGAGAACAAGACCGAAAACGGCACCCGGTTCAACGTCACCGTGAGCCGAATCTACAAGGACGGCGAGCAGTGGAAAAGCACCGACAGCTTCGGTCGTGACGACCTGCTGCTCCTGGCGAAGGTCATCGATCAGGCTCACACCTGGATATTTGAAAATGGGAGAGCGAAGTCTGAATGAAGTTTTTCCTAGGGTGATTTTCGAGCGAGTTCGAGGTGATTTTTCCGGGCTGAACATTTATCTTGCGGTTCCCCAGGGAGGACGACACGAATGTCACTTCCGGAGATCATCCCATGAGACGACGACGCTGGACCGGGCCGGAGATTCAGATGCTGCGGGACCGTTATCCCGATGAAGGCCCCTTTCAACTTGCCCTGGAATTGAGCCGGTCCGAGGATTCGGTCAGCAGCTTTGCCCGACGGTGTGGCTTGCGAACCGAGCGGCGTCAGTACGGCAACCACGACGCTTGTCCCCATCCAGAACACGAGAAAGTTTCCGAGTCCTGACGTTCCGCTCTGACCCACTGCTGCCAAGCCGATGGATAGAATCTCCCTTGTTCCCTGCGATAAAGTCGGGGCGGGAGGTTTTTGTTGTGGCTATATCTCATGCACCAGATCATTTGCCGAAATGCCCAATGGACCCCGAGGCATATGATCGGCTTTACGCGTTCAATGGGGTAGTCGGCGATTATCTCGAAAACGACGCCCCCTGGCAGGAAATCCGAATCAGGCCGGGGCTCGCCGAGGATGCAGTTTATCGGTTGCTGCCCTGTGCTGGTGATTTCGAGTACGGCGGTTACTTGACGAAGACCCGGATCCGTTTCATCAAGTGTGATCCAAGCAGTGCCAGGATGCCGCAGTCAAAGGCATCCACGTTTCACAGCCACCCCACGGGCTCCGCAACGGCGGATCTTCCATCGGCGGGTGACGTTTTTCAGTTCTTGAACTTTCGCTACCTTCGAGCAATCACGGTCGGTTCGACCCGGCTCTGGGTCTGGGACAAGACGAAGGCGACGCTGCCGATCGTGAGGAAGTTCGGAGCCTGGAACGATGCAATCATGCTCAAGGAAGTCCACCGATTGGAGAAGACGTTCCCGCACAACTGGCATGAACCTCTTGCCAAGTTGGCCCTGTCGAATCTGGGACTGGATTGGCCGAAGAAACTGAAGGATTGGCAGGAAAACTGGCCGGCGATGTTGCGGCAAGTTTTGAAGATCAAGGTTCGGGTGATTTCTCGCAATCCCGGAGTGGACCGACCATGACGACGGCGAAGAAGAAACAAGCTGGCAAGCCTCTCCCCTCTGAGGCCAAGTCCGCACGACCCGATGCAGATCGTCGGCTTCGTCAGGCGGATCGGCTTGCCAGGGTGATGAGAACGTTGCAACTCCTGCTGACCCGTGGCCGGTGGAATGCCCGAGACATAGCTGCCGAGCAGGAGTGTTCGGAGCGGACCATCTATCGGGATATGCAGGTCCTGGAGTTGGCGGGGATTCCCGTGCTGTTCGACCAGGACGACCATTGCTATCGCGTTAGGCAGGACTTCCGCTTTCCATCGCTGAGCGTCACTGAGGACGAGGCTCTGGGACAGGGGACGGCCGCAGCCATCACCGCTGGTCCGGGGTTGGATATCAACTCAGGAGCCAAGCCGGTGACCCGAAAGCTCGCGGCAGTGTCCAAAGAGGACGTGGCCAAGATTCTCGCAGACGCAGAAGAGTTGGTCTCGGTTCTTGATCTGAAGTTAGCGGATCACTCACGACATCGGGACATCATCCGGACCATCCAGTGGACACTGGTGAAACGCAAACTGGTGAGCGGCACCTACCGCAGTCCCCACGAAGCGGAGGAAGTCAAACTTCAACTGCATCCCTATCGGCTCTGCCTGGTGAAGTCTGCCTGGTATTTGATCGCCCGCCCTGTCGGCGAGGATGCTCCGCGAACCTATCGCGTGGCCCGGTTCAAGATGCTACGGATGCTGGACACGAACGCCGAGGTTCCCAATGACTTCGACCTCAGGAGATACTTCGGCAATGCCTGGGCCGTCTATCGTGGCGACCGCTCCTTTGACGTGGAGATCATGTTCACCAGGGAAGCCGCCGCCACGGCGGTGGAAGCAATCTGGCACCACACGCAAAAGGTCCACAAGAACAAGGACGGCTCCATCACGCTAACGTTCAAGGTCGATGGCTTGAACGAGATTGTTCGCTGGGTTCTCGGCTGGGGTAGTCGGGCGAAAGTGATCCAACCGCCGGAACTTCGTGAGATGATCCTCGATCAACTGAACCAATCCATTGAGGCTTACCGAGCATGATCGCCGACTGGGAAGTGAATGTTGTTTTCCTGGCCGACATGCTCAAGGTCCGTCACCCCGATCTGTTCACTCAACTCCATTCCGTTCTGACTTCCCACGGTGTCGAAGTCCAACTACTCGAAAATGTCCGGGACATCTGGGCCAAGGATTATTGCCCGATCCAGATTGAGCCGGGGAGAATGGTCCAGTTCCGCTACGAACCTGATTACCTCAACGAGCATCCTGAACTTCGCACGGGCCGGGAAATCGCTAGCCAGTTCCATAAAATCGGCGAGTGCCAGCAATGTGACATCAATCTCGACGGCGGGAACGTGGTGGCCTCGCGGAACAAGGCCATCCTCACCGACAAGATCTATCGCGAGAACCCGAACAGGGATCGGGGCAAACTCCGCGATGAGCTTCGTCGTGTCTTGCAGGTGGAGCAACTCGTTGTCATCCCCAGGGAACCATACGACCCCATTGGTCATGCCGACGCCATGGTCCGGTTCATCAACGAAGATGCTGTCCTTGTGAACGACTACGCCGTCGTTGATCCAGCGTTCGGCAATCGGCTGGTCGAAGTCCTTCACAGTCATGGGCTGGCGATTGAGCGTATCCCCTATTTCCACGAACGACGTTCTACGGGAGGCATCCCGTCAGCTGTTGGTTGCTATGCCAACGTCCTCTTCACCGAACGGGTGGTGATTGTCCCCGCCTTTTGCACCAACCAAGATCAGATCGCGTTGAGTAGACTCAAGGCCCTGATCCCCAAAGTTCCCGTGGTTTCCCTCGACTGTACGCAGCTGGCACGGGAGGGCGGCGTTCTCAATTGCATCAGTGCAAGCTTTCGACATTCACTGTCATCCTGATGACACCGACCCACTATTGTCAGACCCCTCTGCGACAATGCCCGCATACGTCCTGTAACGGAGGGGAACGGCTCCTCCGGGTAATCAGGGCGACGAACGATCCAAGCGGAGAACCAGACCATGAGTGACGACAACAAGAACGACTACGTGCGGCCGATGGATGAAGCGGCCAAGCAGATCTACCGCGACGATCCGGGCTTCGCCCTCAAGGTCGAAGGGCTTGGCTACCTCGCCGCAGGAGCATTCCTGCTCATCTGCCTGGTCATCGGGTTTCTCATCAAGGTTCTCGGCTGAGCGGTGGATGCGGGTTTGAACGTGGAGCCAGTGGTTGCCATGAAACGAAGGTGAATTGAACTGTTCTCAGCGAGCCATGCTCAGAGCTTAAAGCCTCCTGAAGCAACAGCGAATTCCCTCCGCCGATGGCGACTTCGGGTGTGTCGAGAATCATGAGGAGGTTGGCTATGCCGTTGACCGCTTCCGAAACAGCTTTCTTGGCTGTTTACGCCTACGAGTATATGCGGATCGAACCTGGTCCTGCGAACCGCAAGCTCAAGAAAAAAGGTTTCGTTTATACCGACTTGACCTATCTTCTGGATGCCTACATTGGAGCGAACGGTCTTGAGATCAGCATGGTCCCAGACGACCAGGGCAATCTGGTTGAGGTTGAGGGATTCGGCCGCTACGATGCCAACCCGATTGATCCACCGTGGCCGGATCGAGAGACCGCTCAAAGTCGTAATGCCGAGCTTCTGGCGGAGAGGGAAATAAAACAATCAGAGACAAGCGTAGCATGACCAAGACGCAATCAGAACGAAAGGACACTCAGGCCTCATGAAATTGACCATCCATCGTGGCACCAAAGAGATCGGCGGCTCCTGTGTTGAGTTGACGACGGCAACGACCCGGCTTGTCCTCGATCTCGGTCTGCCTCTGGTGGACGCCAACCGTGAGCCCTTTGATTCTCGTGCCGCCCTGGCCAAGCCGATTGCAACGTTGCAAGCCGAAAAGGTGGTCCCGGCAATTCCTGGTTTGTTCGACGCCGACCATCCGGCCCCTGATGGCATTCTCCTCAGTCACGCCCATCTCGATCATGCCGGTCTGCTGCATCTCTCCCGCCCCACGGTTCCGATCTTCACCACCAGCGGCACCAGCAAGATGATGCTGGCCGCCGCCGTGTTCGCTGCTCAGAAGCAACTCGACCGAACTCGATTTCGGGAAGTGGTGAGCCAGCAACCTTTCCAGATCGGTGATTGCCAGGTGACGCCGCTGGCCGTCGATCATTCCATTTTCGGCAGCCTGGCTTTCCTGATCGAGGCTGAGGGGAAGACCATCCTTTATTCCGGCGACTTCCGCAACCATGGCCGCAAGCCGGGCATGATCCGTGATTTGCTCAACCATCTGAAGGCGAAGACCGTGGATGTCCTGATCGTTGAAGGAACTCACTTCGGCAGCGAAAAGGAACAAGGGCACACGGAGTACCAGTTGGAAGACCGCATCGTGGAGTTGGTGCAGTCTGCTCCCGCTCTGGTGATGGCCACCTTTTCGGCCCTCGACGTGGACCGGATCGTCACGCTCTACAAGGCCGCTCAAAAGGCGGGCCGGGTTTTCGTCGTGGACGCATACACCGCTTTCGTCCTGTACCTGATCGGCAGACAGGCAAAGGTCCCCAGGCCCAGCAAGGACATGGGCATCCGGGTCTTCTTCAATCATCTCTTCGAGCGACGCAAACTCGACAACATCCGGGAGAAGTTCCTGGCTGATCGGATCGAGTTGGCCGAAGTTCTCGCCGACCCGACGAAGTACGTCATGGTGTTCCGTCCGACGATGGTCGAGTTCGACTTCAAGAGCCAACTCCCGTCCCGGTGCCGAGTCTTGTACGGCTACTGGCCAGGCTATCTGAATAAGCCGGACTGGGTTGAGCTGCAAAAGCAGGTTGCCTTGGTGGAAGGCGACTTCATCCGAGCCCACGTCAGCGGACATGCTTACGTTGCCGACATCATCAGTTTCGTCAACTCCGTCAACGCCCGCACGGTGATCCCGATCCACACCTTCGAGCCGCAGATGTACCAGGATCACTTCCCCAACGTGACCAGGCTGTCGGACGGCATCCCGTTCGATGTTGGCTGATTCAGGACGTGAAGACGATGGAACGGAGAATCATCCATGACGACAAAGCGAGAATCCTTGAAGCCTACCCGAACCATGCCGTTCCTGGGCGTCTCCAACAAGGTCGCGGATGAGCAGGTCCGAAGCTCCGGATCCGCTGACCGGCTCCGGATGCTGTGCACCTTGGGCCTTGAGGATCAGGAAAGCTCAGCCAAAAATCGTCTGGACCACGAACTCGCAGTCATCCACCAACTCGGCCTGGACGATTTCTTCCTGGCCCTCGTGGACATTCACCGCTTTGCCACGAGTCGTGGCCACGTAATGACCCTTGAGGGACCGGCAGCGGGTTCACTTGTCGTCCATCTGCTGGGACTGAGCCCGGTGAATCCCCTTCATCATCGGCTACTCTTCGAGAGGTTTCTCGATCCCGACCAGACCTTTGCCCCCAGTCGTCAATTCGGCATCAGTGAGGGAGGACAAGTGGAAGTCGTCGGTTACGCCCGAGCAAAATTCGGCTGGGATGATGCAGAAAAGCATGACCGGCCTTACCGAGCCTACTGCCAAGAATGGCAATCTCCTTCTGCCGGCAAACCCGACCGAGCCACCATCGACGTGGTGGTGCATCCGGGCCTGACTGTCCTGAAAAGAACCGTGGCTTTGATCCGGGAAGGAAACGGATTCGACGAGATCCCAATCCAATTGCCCGACAACGATGAAAAGACCCTCGCCCTGTTCCGTCGCGGCGAAACCGAGGACATCGATCAGTTCAGAACGAGTTGTGCTCAGGAGTTACTTCGCAAACTGAAGCCCGAAGGGATCGACGATCTGGCGATTGCTTGCTCACTCTCCCATGAGGTTCAGTTCAAAAACGGGGTCGCCACCGAATATTTCGATCAACGAGCAAGCCAACGGTCTTCATCGTACCCTCATCCTTGGTTGAAAGACATTCTCGGAGAAACCCACGGGGTCCTTCTGTACCACGAGCAGGTC
Source organism: Singulisphaera sp. GP187 (assembly GCA_945861245.1). Classification (GTDB taxonomy): domain Bacteria; phylum Planctomycetota; class Planctomycetia; order Gemmatales; family Gemmataceae; genus SIAQ01. The sequence goes on along the minus strand of CAMAUE010000051.1, from coordinate 13,603 downwards.
ATGGGGATTGTGCATCGACTTGGCGGACTGGAGTTGAGGGATGGGGTCAAGCTCCTCAAGGCAGTTTGCAAAAGTAGCCAGGAGAAGATCGACGAATTCCAAAAGCGGTTTGTCACCGGGGCAGAGGAAAAGAAGATTGATCCTGACGTTGCCAACTCGATCTTCGATTCCATCGTCCGTGGAGCGGGTCACACGACCTGCAAGACCAACAACACGATAGCGGCAACCATTGCATATCAGCTGGCCTATCTGAAGGCCAACCACGATGAGGCATTCACCGCTGCGGACGCGGAAGGCACATATGCCGCGTTCGATGAAGCTCTGCTGGCCGATCTGACGGCTCACCATCCAGAGGCGTTAGCCGCTGCCGACGCAGGATAGGGGCGTGCCGCATCGTGGTCACGCATCAGCGTATGAAAACAGCTTCGTGAAGCGGAGCTTTCGGCCCTCTTCCAACGTCACATCCAGGCATGCGATCCTTCGGATGTACTTTGAGATCGCTTTCTCTCCGACCAGACGCTGGCAAAGTTGGTTTGTCGTTTCCAGGATCTCCTGACGAATCCCACTTCTCGAATTGTAGTTGCTGAGGACGATGTATGCGTCTAGCACGGGGCCATGAGCCGTCCCGTCTGACGCAGGGATGGAAAAGCGATCCGGATAATGCCGTTGAAGACGAGTCAGTTGATTGGGGGTGGCCAACTCCGCAGCATACATCAGCACCTGCATGAGAGCATAGAAAGGGTTCTTGTCGTTTCCGACTTTGAGCTCCGTGATGATGGGGAGCCGGTCCTGGGCATTGGCAAGGAGCCAGTCCAGACGCCGAACACGGATGGAGGGTTCATCGTTCTCAAAAACAGCGTTGCCAGTCGTCCGGGCTGGGACGAGTTCCCGTTCAACAAAGCAGAAGTCCAGGTTTGGATTGTCGATGACCTGGGCCGAAGCAGCAGACTTGAGAAACGCAGTCAGTGACAGGCCGCCGTCTATGCTGTCGATCTGTGCCGGATCGGGCAGTTCCTTACGTGCTGAGGAGCCGGGATAAAAGGGCTCCTCGATGTTTGAATAACGGCTGAACCGTTCGACACTCTTCTGGAACTTCTCAGCCAGGATCCCCGGATTGTTGTCCCGCAGAGCTTCCTCGGCCATGGCCCGTTGACATTCCATCGAAGAGAAGAGGTCGAACATTCCGTAGAGGGAACGCAGGTCGGTCAGAGGAATCTTGGAAACGGCAGGCATGGTAGCTCCTTTTGAATTGGGGAATGAACCAGGATGCTATCAACGATCTCTGCCCGGAGTGGGGCAGGAGGCTTTTGAGAGTCTCGATGAATTCGTGATCCAGGTACGAGAATAACCCAGACACTCGCCAACTGTGGGTCATTCTGAATGTTCTGTGGTTTCCCCTGTATTGCCGCAATCGCTAACTTTGCCCGGAGAAAATCAAAATGACCCGCTTGTGACAGCGTCATTTGCTATCGTCCCTCTACCTTTGAAATCCAGGTGCTGGGATCAAGCAGGCCGATGGCCAAGAAGCGGACTGATGCCGAACGACGTGCTCGACAGTGCGAACGCCTCAGCCGTTTGCTCCGGGTCCTTCGTCTGATCCTTGGCCCAGGAAGATGGGATGCTGACGGCCTAGCCCATGAACTCGAATGTTCACCTCGCACCGTCCATCGGGACCTTCAAGCCCTGTCGATGGCTGGGGTGCCCTGGTACTTCGACAACGAGTGTCAAGCCTACAAGGTCCGGCCCGGTTTTAAGTTCCCGGCCATCCACTCCTCGGCAGGCTCGGAATCCGGCAACAACCCAGACCCCATCGTGCTGATCGCCAACGCCAAGAAGATGCTGGCCGAGGGTGAACGGTTCCTCGGTTCCCTTCGTCAACTCATTTCATGTCTGGAAGGTCTGTCGGAACCACCGAGCAAATGAACCATGTCAGAACCGCAAGGCCGTCATCGGCCGGGTAGCAAGACCATCGCATCATGACCGATGGACTTGAGGAATCCCGACCGTGAAGAATCTGGCCAACCTTCAAGCCGAATGTGCCACCCTGGGAATCCAGGTTGAGACGAAGGGCCGTGCGAGCAAGGAGCCTTACGTCGCCGCCCTTCGGGATTATCATTGGCGGGAGGATCATCCCGACGAACCGCTCCCAGCCCAGATCATGCCGATGCTGCTCGGTTCATGGGAGGACCTCGACGACGCCCAGGCCGAAGCAATCGAGCAAGATCATCACGCCTGGATTATTCAGCCCAAGATCGATGGCGTTCGTGCTTTGCTCCACGTTGAAGGCAACCGCGTGCGGATCACCAGCCGCACGGTGTCCGAGGTTACTTACCGCCTCTCGGAATTTCAGGACAACTTGCCACATCTGATGGAAGACCTTTCCAGGCTCAACGGCACCATCCTCGATGGCGAGTTAGTATGCCCGGTCTCGCGTCTCGACACCGGTAGCACCGTCACCGGGAATTCGCTGCAAGCCACAATGGCGGTGCTGGCTGCCTCTCCCAATAAAGCCCGACGATTTCAAGAAGGCCAACACGCCCACGTCCGCTACAACGTGTTCGACATCCTCCGGTGTTGTGGTCAGGACGTAACCCAGCTGCCCTTGATGGATCGTCTGGACCTCCTGGCAATGTCTCTTCGCAAACTCAGCAACGAGTTCATCGAAGCGGTTCCAATCTTCGTGGTGAACAAGCCCGACATTCATCGCCGCATCATCGACGCTGGCGGCGAGGGTACGGTCTGGAAAAGAGCAGTCTCCCCGTATGAACCGGGCCGACGTGTCGGTCACTGGATCAAAAGGAAACGAGGGATCGAGGTCGAAGCCTTCGTCACCGGATTCAAGCCGGGCACCAATGGACACGCCGCCATGATAGGGGCCATCGAGTTCAGCGTTTGTCAAGCAAATCGTTCTTCCACACCCATTGCGTGGGTCTCCGGGTGGAGCGACCAAGAGAGGGGGACGATGACTCGCCTCGATCCAACCGGGAAGCTTTTCTTGAACCCATCCTATCTTGGTCGAAAGGCCATGATCGAGGGCCAGGACCACTCGGCCAAGGCTCGCCGAATTCGCCACGCAAGAATTCTTCGCTGGCTCGACCATTGAGGCGACGGCTGCTGCCGAGAGCAGAGTTGTTTCATTATCTGCCCTACTTCTGCACGGTAATCTGCTGTCATAACTTGTTCCCGACAAATGAGTTCTGTAGCCATTGCAGATTTTGCAGATTTTTTCACTCGTTGGGCCCGGCTACCGGCCTCAAGAGGTCGCACGTGATACGCACGTTGCTTAGTCCGTGGCAAATTCTCTGGTGCCTGCCAATCCGAACCTATGCTCTGTTCACCACTTCCGTCCATCAGCATCTTTTATCACGGCCATTTCACGTGAAAAGGGTAACCGGGCGAATGGTCGTTGATGGTTTCGCAAACATTCCCCGGCACGTGAGGGGAATGTCAATGGCCGAGCTACAGATTGTTACTGCCGAACTGCGTCCTCTTGTCCAGGCGATCGTTGCCGAGGTGCTCAGTGAGATGGAACGGAAGCAACTCCTCTTCAACGGGCGACTGGCGGTTACTGAAGCAGAGGCCGCAAACTTTCTCGGCCTGAATTCATGGCAGCTTCGTGACCTGCGGCTCGCTGGCAAGATTGGCTACAGCCGTATCGTGGGTGGTCGCGTTCGCTATGCCGTAAATGACCTACTCGACTACCTTCAGCAATGTCATGTAAGCACCCGTTTGGAATCTCACCAGACTACGCGTCGCAGCTGATTCACCTGTCGCCGTGTCACAGGCCCAACATCCCGCCCGCCTCCATCGGCTGGCGGGAGTAATGAGCGTTGGCCATCGTACAGCGTTCATTCGCTTGAGGTACCGATGAACAAGAAAGTTTGGATATTCCAGTTCAAGAATGAATTGAAGCAGAAAGGGCCGGCGAGGGCCAGCTGGTACGTGGGCTGGTACGACCTTGAGGGCAAGCGACACAGCGAAAGTTGTGGCCCAGGTTCCAGAGGGAAGAATCAGGTTGAGAAAAGACTCCGCCGCCTTCAAAGCGAGTTGGACATGGGCGTCCACAAGCCCGCCAGCAAGGTCACCTGGAAAGACTTCCGCCAAGAGTATGAGGATCAAATTGTCAGCCGCCTGGCCGCAAGCTCTCAAAGGGCGGTCAAGGTTGGCCTGGCGACTTTTGAAAGGCTCATGTCTCCTGGTCGAGTCGAGTCGATCACCACGAAGACCATCGACACCTTCGTCGCTGCACGCATGAAGGATCGCGGTAAAAATCAGGAGTCCGTTATTTCACCGGCGACCGTTAATAAGGATCTCCGTCACCTGAAGGTTGCCTTGCGGAAGGCCCATGAATGGGGATACCTCCCCGTGGTTCCTCGAATAAAGATGGTGCGGGAACCCAAGAAAATTCCCCTATTAGTCACTGCCAAGCATTTTGAAATGCTGTATCGGGAAGGATGTGATGCAGCGAAACATCCGTGTTCACCCGGGCAGGGGTACTCGCCGGCGGAATGGTGGAGGGCACTCATCGTCACCGCCTACATGACCGGGATGCGGATCAATGAGATTCTGTCGATACGCCGTGCCGACGTAGATTTGGAATCCGGACAACTCATCACGAGGCACAAGGACAACAAGGGCAAGAGAGACGAGCGATTGCCCCTCCATCCGGTCGTGATCGATCACCTGCGTCCACTCGCTGGAAGCTCCCGGCTTCTATTTCTCTGGGACAAAAACTTGTCCCAACTCTGGGATGAGTTCAAGCGAATTCAGACGCACGTCGGCATTCACCTGGACTGCCCCGAGGATCACAAGCATACGCCGTCGTGCTTCCTTTACGGATTCCACGACCTCCGTCGGGCTTTCGCGACGGTGAACGCTCCCCACATGAAGGCTGAGACATTGCAGAAGTTGATGCGGCACAAAAGCTACACGACCACGCTTGGCTACATCAACTTGGCGACCCAGGTTGAGGACGCAGTGGCGAACATGCCGGTGCCCAACGTCCTTCGGAAGGATGCCAAGGACGAAAAAAAGGAAGCAGATCCAACGTAGCCTGGCGTGGCCCTGCGTAGGCAGATCCTGCCAAAAATGGCATCCATTCTTTCCGCCAGGCGGGCCGGTTTTACGCGACCTCCTGGCGTTTCTTCTTTCAACGCCAAAATGACCGTGGTAGGTATTTGGTAGGTCGAGCCTGTTCACACTTGAGGCAAATCGCCGTAAGTCAATAGCCGCGGCCGGATTCGAACCGGCACGGGGGTTACCCCCCAGGGGATTTTAAGTCCCCAGTGTCTGCCATTCCACCACGCGGCCATTTGAATTTAATGCAGTCAAGAATCGCTTGCGTCGGTCAGCGTCCGAGTAATAGACGATCGTTGGCCTTTTGTTGAGCGTACGCACCACGAGCGTTGGCATAGGCGTCTTGCAGGGTCGCCAATGGGATCGCGCCGCCTTGGGGATCGACGGCAGTCACCGTTAGGCGTCGCGGAGCCACCAGGGTCGCCAGGTCGGGCAGGTCATACACTTTCAGCGCTCCGGGCACGACGTTGGTCATCTGATTATAGTTGATCGGTGACCGCACGACCGCCGCCCAGGACAGTACCGAATCTTCCACGCTTGCCGACGTGATGCGTCGGTCGAGCGCGGCGGCGTGCATCACGATTGGGCCAGCGGAACCAACGCCGACTAAGTGAATAGGCCTTGATGTGGTGTCCTTTCCCTGCAGCGCGTTACTGACCGAAATCAAATCAAAAACGCGCTGGCCGAGCAACGGGCGATTCAAGTGCAGGGCGAGGAACGTTTCCTTATAGTCATTGCCGAAATGCCCAGGCTTGGCGCTTGGCACGCCTGGCGCGACTTCGCCCATGCCGCGCAGGTCGAGCGCAACCACATCTTGGCCGGCGTTGAGCAGGCGTTCGATGGCCGATAGATCGGACGTTTTGCCTACCCCGTTGCAATAGATGGTGAGTGGCGTTCGCGCAGTTGCCGGAGCACCGGTGTGGAAATAGATCGCTGGCAGGCGGATGCCAGGCTCCGTTTCGAAAATCATCCGCTTGAACGACATTTTGCCAACGTTCTCTGCTTTGCCAACAGTCGTCATCTTGGCGTCGCGAATATCATTGAGCGAAATTGCGAGCAGGCTGGCGATCTCTTTACGCGTCGTTTCCGGCGCCTGTTTCGCGAGTCGATCGGTACGGGTTTTTGCGTATTTTTGTTCATACTCAGCGATGATGTTGAACACCGATTTACCCTTGAAGTCTTCAAGCACCTGGCCGCTGCGCGTGCAAGTCAGGTCCGCGTCTTTGACGGTCTTGAATGGCGTTTCGATGATCGGCACATCCTTGCCCAACAGCCAACGGCTCATCCAGCGCGTTACCGCTTCACGCTGCGGCCTCGGGTAGCCGTGCTTCGTGTTGTACTCGACAAGGTTGACACGCTCCGAATGGCCGAGGATACCATAAATCTGCGATGCTTCGCGGAAGCTGATCCAGCTTCCTTGGATGTCGAAAAAGTCCTGCGTTGCCGTGGCGAGGAGCGTCGGCCGCGGCGCTCGCATCGTGATGAAATCGACATGATCGATGCCGAGCGCGACCTGGCCGGTGATGTTTTGCTCGCCGTCTTGCGGGCCGATGGTCGCGAATAGGCGTTCGAGCGTGGTGATATAGCACGATGGGGCGGCACAGGCGATGCGGTCGTCGAGGGCCATCAGATACGATGTCAGCGTCCCGCCGCCGGAACAGCCGGTGCAACCGAGGCGGGTCGCGTCGATCTCCGGTCGGCTGGCGAGGTAGTCGAGGCTGCGGATGCCGTCCCAGATGCGATACGTCGCCGTGCCCTGGCCGACGAGCATGGCGCCGACATGAACCAACGTGTGTTCGTTGGTGGAGTTCGGAATGGCCGCTTTGTTGAGGCCGTCGAGTAGTTGTTTGCGTTCGCCTTGCCCGATCGGATCATAGGTCAGTACCGCAATGCCGTTCTTGACGAGGAGGATCGAGCCGCGTTGGATATACTCGGCGGCTTTGCCGTTGTTGCTGTGACCGATCGGCATGAGGCAGCCGGGGAACGGCCCTTTGCCATCGGGCAGATAGAGCGTTGCCGTCACGTGGTGGTTCGGTCGGCTTTCATAGATGAGCTTCTCGATTCGATACCCGTCGCGCTGCTCCTTGCCGACGATTTGCGGATTGAGCGGCGTCTTCGCGGGGAACTCGCCCAGGGCGGCGAGCAGGCGTTCGCGCAGCATCGCCTGGCGTTTGCGCACATCGTCCGGCGTCGCAAGCTTGGCGACCTCGAGCCGGCGAGCGCTGAAGTGCTTCTGCGACTCGCCGATGAGATAGGCGTGCAGCATCTTCCGCGGCGGGACTTTGTCTGCTTCCGCCGTGAGGACGTTGAAGTCAACCTGCGCCCAAGCCGATGATGAGGCGACCGCAAGCCATGCCAATACGGCCAACGCCACAACCTTCCGAGCTCGGCAAGATAACATCGTTCGTGCCTCCAATAGAATAGCCTTCGCAGTACTGGCTAGTGGCCAGTGAAACTCGACTCACGTAACAACTGCTGATGGAAAATGTAACGAACTCGTGATGCTTTGGCATGCTAATTTGATCGGGCATTCGTATCACAGGCCTTTTCCATAATAATCAAATATCAGTCGTCAGCCTGATCGAACGGGTGTTTTTTTCTGGCTGATAACTGATAGCTGAAAGCTCCCGCCATGCACATCATCTATATCGATGCCGACGCTTGCCCCGTGAAGGACGAGGTCTATCGCGTTGCCCGCCGATATGAGGTGCGCGTGCTCGTTGTCTCCCGGACGTTCATGCGTACGCCAACCGACGGGTTGATCGAGTTAAAGGAAGTGGCAGGATTCGGCGTCGTCGATGACTGGATCGCCGAGCAAGCGGGCCTGGGCGATATCGTCATCACCGCCGACATCCCGCTGGCGGCACGCTGCTTGACGAAGGAGGCGCGCGTTCTCGATCCTCGCGGCAATCCGTTCACCGAATCCGACATTGGCTCAGCGCTCGCCATGCGCGAACTGATGAACGACCTCCGCCAAGACGGCACGATCACCGGCGGCCCGGCGCCGATGTCGCCGAAGGACCGCTCGCGTTTTCTGTCCAAGCTCGATGAAGTGATCAACGCCGTGAAGCGAGCGCATCCGGTGCCGGGGAAATGACGATTTCATCAATCCAATCCTTGCATTTTCGACAATGTGCCATCGCATTATCGGTAACGAAATAGAGCGGACTGACCCAGCCATTGATGGCGTTGGTAGCCGCGCCGAGGCCTGCGCTGGCGAAACTTGGAAACGACAACTCCTTGTTCTCGGTCGGCGAATTCCAGAACCTGAGCATCCGTTGTGCGGTTTTCGTCCGGTTAGATCGAGAGATTGAATTGCATCGCAAACAAGCAGTCATTCGACGCGGCAGATGGGCGTCGATCAGAAACCTCATGGACTCACCGTTTGTAACTGCTTTGTTCGGCTTAGTTGAGCGGCAAATGCCAATACCGCGAGCAAATCTTCACGCTCCAGATCCTCATAGTCGGCCAAGATTTCGTCCTGCGTCATGCCGGAGCTGAGCAAATCGAGCAACAATTCCACGGGATAACGCAGGCCGCGCACGCACGGTTTGCCGTGACAGATCGCGGAGTCGATGGTAATGCGAGAAAGTTGCGCGTAGTTCATATCACAAGCTTACCTAGGTGCGGCACAGCTGTCAACGAGCAGTTTGGATCCGGGTTTTTCTGATCCAATTGGTTCCCAGAACCACCAATCCAAGTACCACCGAAACCAATCCGCCGAGCTGTACGCCCCAAATCGATCCGCCCACCCATGCATAGCACAGCATCGGGCCGAATTCGTTGGGCACGCCAACAAATGTAGCACGATAGAACTCGGGGCTGAGAGTCGCCATCACCATCGCGATGATTCCACCAATCAGCCAACACACGAAAGCGCCGGCAAGGGTACCCAACAGGTGACGAGCGGCGAATAAGTAAGAATACGTAACCCGTGTAATGATTCCGATGCCAACCGTGAACACGAGAGAGAAGAAGATGCCGAAGAGTGTGCCTTCAAAAATGCCTTGGGCGACGCTTGCCCGCCAGACATCGGCGATGTTATGCCAGCCCATGATGGTGACGAAATAGAGCGGGCTGACCCAACCGTTGATGGCGTTCGTAATGGCACCGAGAACGGCGCTCGCGAAAACACCGGTGACGGCGATGGCGAACAGCGCCACCGGGCGCGTGGGAAGTTCGACGTCGGAAGTGCGGTTGGGCATATCGATAAATCCTTGATTTCCGCTTGCGGCTTAGCGCTCCGATTGTACCATACGAGCGCCTCGTACTTTGCATATGTTATCTTTTCACCAAAGAAATTGCTTTCAGGATGGTCTACATGAAACTCTTCGATCGAATCCGCTCCCAATTCCCCGCCCTGACCAACCGCGCCGGCGCGATCTTCTTCGACGGCCCCGCCGGCACGCAGGTGCCGCAGCGCGTCATTGATGCGATCGTCCATTACCTCACGCACACCAACGCCAACCACGGCGGCGTGTTTGCGACCAGCGTCGAATCCGATCGCGTCACCGATGCCGCTCACCTCGCGATGGCGGATTTCCTGAACGCGCCGTCGCCGAGCGAGATTATCTTTGGCAACAACATGACCTCGCTGGCGTTTCATTTGAGCCGATCGGTGGCGAAGGTTCTGAAGCCCGGCGATGAAGTCATGGTCACCCGGCTCGACCATGATGCGAACGTGTCGCCGTGGGTCTTGGCCGCCCGCGATGCCGGTGCGACGGTGCGCTGGATCGGCATCAACAAGGACGATTGCACGCTCGATCTCGCCAGCTTTCGCAGCCAACTCAGCGACAAAACGAAATGGGTCGCGGTCGGCCTGGCGTCAAACGGCGTCGGCACGATCAACGATGTCGCAACGATCACGCGCGAAGCGAAGGAAGCTGGCGCGACGGTGTTCCTCGATGCCGTCCACTACGCGCCGCACGGGCCGATCGACGTGCAAGCGCTCGGCTGCGACTTCCTGGCCTGCTCGGCATACAAGTTTTTCGGCCCGCACGTCGGCATCCTGTGGGGCCGACGCGAGCTGCTCGAAACGCTGCCGTGCTACAAGGTCCGGCCATCGCCGATGGACTTGCCCGGAAAGTGGATGACGGGCACGCAGAATCACGAATGCCTGGCAGGCGTCGTCGCGGCAGTCGATTATCTTGCCGACCTCGCGCCGCCGAACGCGAATCGCCGAACGCGAATCATGCAAGCGATGTCGGCGATTCGCGACTACGAACAAATGCTGAGCGAACATTTACTTAATGGCCTGGCGGCGCGGCCTCGCTTTCGCGTGCTAGGCATCCGCGATGCGAAGCGCGTCGCCGAGCGGGCGCCGACGATCTCGATTACGGTCAAGGACGTATCGCCGCAGCAAATCGCTGAGCATTTGGCGAGCCGACAGATCTACGCCTGGGCAGGCAACAGCTATGCGCTCGAGGTGTCGGAGCAACTCGGTCTGGAACCCAACGGCTTCCTACGGCTCGGCATGGTCCACTACAACACGCCCGCCGAGATCGACCGCGTGCTGTCGGCGTTGGACGAGGTGAAGTGAGGTGGAGCCGATAACTATTCGCCGATGAACCTGGTATGATGTGGAGCAGGAACGAGAAGCGCGAGAATCACTCAAACTCTACGGGAAGCAAACGATGCCACTACACGATTGGACGCGCGTTGAGGCGGGCATTTTTCATAGCTTTCACACCACATGGATTGGCGAACTGACGATTCGCCTGAATGCAGGAATGCTTCCGCCAGAGTATTACGCACTTGGAGAGCAATTCGCTGGCGACATTGGGCCGGACGTGCTAACACTGCGCGAGCCGACGAGCAATGATGTCTTCCCCGAATCCGAGGACTCCGACGGCGGCTTGGCGGTTGCAACCGCGCCGCCGAAAGTTCATTCGACTGCGGAGACCGAGTTGGCGCACTACACGACTCGGCAGCGTCGGCTGGTCATTCGTCATACGAGAGGCAACCGGATTGTCGCCTTGTTGGAGATCGTTTCGGCGAGCAATAAGCACAGCCAGCGCGCCTTCAACGCCTTTCTCGAAAAAGCGTTGTCAGCCGTGGTAAATGGCATTCATCTCTTGCTGATCGACCTACAGCCGCCCAGCCCGCGCGATCCGCGTGGAATTCACAGCGCCATTTGGGAGGACCTGGCCGGCCAAAGTTATCAGCCGCCGCCAGGCAAAGACCGCACGCTCGTCGCTTACTCTGCGGGGCTTTCCAAGAAGGCGTATGTCGAGCCAATCGCGGTCGGTCAACCGCTGACGCCGATGCCGTTGTTTCTGACCGCAGATCGCTACGTCAACGTGCCGCTTGAGGAGACGTATCAGGCGTCCTACGAGGGCGTGCCGCGCATTTATCGCAAACTGCCGGAATGCTGACCGGCACGCATCGTTACTTCTTCTGTTTCACTTCGAGGAAATTGCTATGGTGCGCCGAATCTTTTTTTCTATCGCCCTCACCTTCGCCCTCACTACCACCGCCTACGCTCAGCCGCCGAAAAAGCTCAACATCATCGTCATCACCACCGACGATCAGGCCCGCTGGTCGCTCGGCTGTTATGGCAACAAAGAAGCCAAGACGCCGCACATGGATCGCCTCGCCAAAGATGGGGCACGCTTCATTAACGCCTTCACCGCGACGCCTGTTTGCTCGCCGAGCCGGGCTAGCTTTCTCACGGGCAAGTACGGCACGCAGCTCAAGATCACCGATTGGATCACACCGAAGGAGGCCCAGGCCGGGCTTGGATTGCCTCTCAATGTCTCCAACTGGATGGCCGTCCTGCTACGCGCCGGCTGGCGCACCGGACTCGTCGGCAAATGGCACCTCGGCATGTTGCCTCAATTTCATCCCACGAAAATGGGCTTCAACCACTTCACCGGTTTCCTCGGCGGCGGCAACTCGCCGCACAACCCCACCCTCGAAATCGCCGGCAAGGATGCTAAACTCAAAGGCTCGCTGCCCGACATCCTCACCGATGACGCCATCGATTTCGTCAAGGCGAACAAGGACCGCCCGTTTGCCCTCATGCTCAACTTCCGCGCCCCGCACGCTCCGTACGCCCCGGTCCCCGATGTTGACTCCGCTCCGTTCAAGAACCTCGACCCAACGATCCCGAACTTCCCCGGCCTCAATATCAAACGCACGAAGAACCTCACGCGCGAATACTACGCCAGCGTCCACAGCGTCGATCGCAACCTTGGCCGACTCCTCGCCATGCTCGACGATCTCGGCCTGCGCAATGACACCATCATCGTCTTCACCAGCGATCACGGCTACATGATCGGCCAGCACGGCCTGATCCACAAAGGCAACGCCGCGTATCTCGTCACAGGCCGCGAGAAGGACCGCCGACCGAACCTGTTCGATCACGCCCTGCAAGTCCCGTTGATCGTCCGCTGGCCCGGCGTCGTGAAGGGCGGTACCGAGATGCCGCAGCTGGTCTCGAATATCGACACCTTCGCATCGGTGCTGGGCATGCTCAATGCCGCGCCGCCCGACGGAACCCAACAGGAAGGCATGGACTTCAGCCCACTTCTGCGCGGCGAGAAGACGAAGTGGCGCGACCACGTCTTCGCGCAATACGATCCGCATAACGGCCTCGACGGCATCATGCGCTCCGTCCGCACCCACGATTGGCATCTCGTTCGGCAATACAAAAAGAACGGCCAACCCGACGAACTCTTCGACCTGAAAAACGACCCTGAAGAACTGCGCAACCTCTACAACGACGAAAAACATCTCGCCATCCGCGAACAGTTGCAGGCACGCATGACGGAGTGGATACGCGGCGTGGAGGGGAAGTGAAGCAGCGTTATTTCTTCGGTGTCTCCCATAAGACCGTCGTCGTGTCAGCGCCGCCAGATGCGAAACGGCGACGATCCGGCGCGACTTCGAGCACCGTCACCGGGCCACGATGGGCTTGCTTCTGCCAGGTGATCTCTTTCTTCACAATATCGAGCGCCATGACAAACCCGTCGGCATCGCCCAGCAGCACGGTGTTATCGTCGAGTATGGCGAGGGCGGTGATCTTGCGTTCCTTGAGATCGATGCGAGCCTTCTCGGCCCCGGTTTGTAGGTCCCAGAAGCCGAGGGCGGTTTTTTCGAAAAGTTCGCCCGTGTGGATAATAGTGGTGAATATCCAGCGATTCCCGGACCCTTTAAAAACGCTGGGAATTTGAAGCAGCTGTTCGTAAACTTTGGGAAGAGACATTCTCCCTATTTTGCCCATTTTGCGAACGGATTCGCCGATGAACCCGCACTCCCCGCGACAGCATCTTTGCGCCGATGGTCTCGTGCGTCTGGTCCGCGCCGAATTGGCGAACGTCCCCGAGGATCGCAAGGATCCGCGGGTTCCTCTCGTTGACGCCTTGATGGCCGGCTATGCTCTCTTCGCCCTCAAGTCCCCCTCGCTCCTGGCCTATGAGGAGTACTCCCGCGGCAACGCCTTCAATCTCGCTTCCCTCTTCGGCATCCAGCAAATCCTCAGCGACACCCAGATGCGAACGCTTCTCGATCCGGTCGATCCCCAAAT
>CAMAUE010000050.1 GCA_945861245.1 Singulisphaera sp. GP187 | reverse complement strand
GGCGCGAGCTTGTTCTTCAAGCGAACGTTGGCGAAGGTACCGCGGACCATGACTTCGTCGTTGCCTCGACGTGCGCCATACTGATTGAAGTCGGCCGGCTGCACGCCGCGTTCCATGAGGTACTTGCCGGCGGGGCTGTCTTTCTTGATCGAGCCAGCCGGCGAAATGTGATCGGTTGTGATGCTATCGCCGAGCAACGCCAGCACGCGTGCGCCCTTGATGTCGCTGATCGAACCCGGTTGCTTGGGCATGTTGTCGAAGTAAGGCGGATTCTTGACGTAGGTGCTGTCCGCATCCCAGGCGAAGCGATCGCCCGTCGGCACGACCAGCTTCTGCCAGTGAGCGTCGCCGGTGAACACGTCGCGATAGCTGTGGGTGAACGCGTCGGCCGTCACGCACTTCGCCACAGTTTCGCGTACCTCTTGCAGCGTGGGCCAAATGTCGCGGAGAAAGACCGGCTTGCCGTCCTTGCCGATACCCAGCGCCTCCGTGGCCATGTTGATATCGATGCGCCCGGCGATGGCGAACGCCACCACCAACGGCGGCGAGGCCAGGTAATTCGCTCGCACTTCCGGATGGACCCTTCCTTCAAAGTTGCGATTGCCCGACAGAATGCTTGCGACGACCAGCTGCTGATCGGCAATCGAGTTCGAAATCTCATTGGGCAGCGGTCCGCTGTTGCCAATGCAGGTCGTGCAGCCGTAGCCGACCAGGTGGAATCGTAGTTGTTCGAGCGGACGCATGAGGTTTGCACGCACGAGGTAATCGGTGACCGCCTTTGAGCCGGGAGCGAGACTCGTTTTGACCCAGGTCCGCGATTCAAGGCCGCGCTCCACCGCCTTTTTGGCGACCAACCCGGCGGCGATCAACACGTACGGATTCGACGTATTCGTGCAGCTCGTAATGGCGGCAATGACGATGGAACCATCTCGCAGAGCAGCACCGCTCTTCTCCAGGGCCGCCTCCACTTTCGCAGGCAGCGTGGGCGGTTCCTCGAGTGTCGTGTCCTGGGCGCCGCCTTCCTCCGCGAGGCGAAGCACCTGGCTGTTGCGGACTTTTGGCTGCGCACGCTGCGACAACTTCTCCAGCGCGTCGTGAAACGATTGCTTGACATCCGTCAGTGCCACGCGATCCTGCGGCCGACTTGGCCCCGCCAGCGATGGTACGACAGTCGCCAGGTCGAGTTCCAGTGTGTCGGTGTAAATTGGTTCCGGCGAGTTCGCCGTGCGGAAGATCCCCTGCTCTTTCGCATACGCTTCGACGCGTTTGATATGCACCTCGCTGCGGCCCGTCAGACGCAGATAGATCAGCGTCTCCTCGTCGATCGGGAAGATGCCGCACGTCGCGCCATATTCCGGCGCCATGTTGGCGATCGTCGCGCGGTCGGCGAGGGGCATCGAATCGAGACCAGGGCCGAAGAATTCGACGAACTTGCCGACGACGCCTTTCTTGCGCAATAACTGGGTGACGGTAAGGACGAGATCGGTCGCGGTCGCCCCTTCGGGCAGTTGACCAAACAGCTTGAAACCGACGACTTGCGGGATGAGCATCGACACCGGCTGCCCCAGCATCGCCGCCTCGGCTTCGATGCCGCCGACACCCCAGCCGAGCACGCCCAGACCGTTGACCATCGTCGTATGCGAATCGGTGCCGACAAGCGTATCGGGGTAGAGAGTCTTCGATTTCTCATCGTGGAATATTACGCGAGCCAAATATTCGAGATTCACCTGATGGACGATACCCGTCTCCGGCGGCACGACCTTGAAGTTATTGAACGCACTTTGGCCCCAACGCAGAAAGACATAGCGTTCCTTGTTGCGTTCATATTCGAGATCGGTGTTAAGCTGAAACGAATCGGCCTGCCCGAAGTTATCGACCTGCACGGAATGGTCGATGACTAACTCCGCCGGTTGCAGCGGGTTGATCCTGGTCGGATCGCCGCCCATCGCCTTCATCGCGTCGCGCATCGCCGCCAGATCGACAATAGCCGGCACGCCGGTGAAGTCCTGCAACAGCACGCGCGAGACCGTGAACGCGATCTCCTTCGTGGGCTCCGCCTTGGCGTCCCACTGGGCGAGTGCCGCGATGTCAGCCTCGGTGACGTTCAGGCCGTCCTCGGTGCGCAGCAGGTTTTCGAGCAATATCTTCAGCGAGAACGGCAACCGCTGAGCCTGCGGATATTTCTTATACACCGCATCGAGCCGATAGATGGTGTAAGTGGAGCTGTCAACGGTAAGCGACGCCTTGCTTTGGAAACTGTCAGCCATCAGAATGAACCTCGTTCGCGGTGGATTGTTCCTTTACGGGTTATTGTCGGTTTCACGCACCAAACCGGCAACCGCCACGCCCAATTCCCCGAAAGCCAAGCCCCAATGATGAGCGCCAGCGAGTTCTGAGGGTGCTGGCCTCGCGGCACTTGGCCATCGGCCGGTGGCCAAACGCCGTTGCACCTTTTCGGCATTTTTTCGCGGTTTCCGAAGCTAAAGGCGTCGTTTTCCAGCGAGGCGTGGAAGGGCAAATACTTCGATCCCGCTGGCGAAAGTAGCGTTTGGGGGGCCGTGAGGATGCTGCTTCGTTTTTCGCTGGCTCTGTTTCAGGCTGCGCATTTTTCGTAATTGATATGTGAGGTGCCTGGCCGTGTAAGACGCAGATTGAACATGCGATTGAAGATTCGACCTGCCGCTTACGCGCTAGGCTCGCCAATTCAGCATATCAATCATCAATTCGCCAATCATCTCGTCTGAGCACATACAATAGACTCTACCTACTGCCAAACATCTACATTTTTTGGTTCATTGTCATGAAACATTGTACGCAGTTCCTGCGCATCCTGTTGGTTGGCACAATCGTCACGAGTTTTCCCGGCGGATGGTCGCGTGCCGGTGAACCGGGCGACGCGATAGCGTTTTTCGAGAAGAAAATTCGCCCGGTGCTCGTCAGCCAATGTTACGAATGTCACAGCACGGCTAGCAAGAAATCCAAGGGTGGCCTACGTCTCGATACTCGTGAGGGCCTGCTGAAAGGCGGCGCTTCGGGACCGGCCATTGTCGTCGGCGATGCGGAGAAAAGCTTGCTCATTCGTGCGGTTCGGCACACCGACAAAGAGCTACAGATGCCACCCAAAACGAAGATCACCGATGCCCAGATCGCCGATTTGGTTGCCTGGGTCAAGATGGGGGCGCACGATCCGCGCAAGGGAACGGCTGGAAAACCGCTTGTAGGCATGAGCCTGGAGGAAGGCCGGGCGTTTTGGTCGTTTCAGCCGATCAAGGAAGCGCCACCTCCGAAAGTGAAGGATACGATCTGGCCGCGCAGTGGTGTGGATCATTTCATCCTGGCGCGGGTGGAAGCGGCTGGCATTCGGCCTGCACCTGTGGCCGACAGACGAACGCTGTTGCGGCGCGTCACCTTCGACCTCACTGGCCTGCCGCCGACGCCTGCGGAGATGGACGCATTCCTCGGTGACGCATCGCCGAAGGCGTTCGAGAAAGTCGTCGATCGCCTGCTCGACTCGCCGCGCTACGGCGAGCGCTGGGGCCGACATTGGCTGGATGTGGCGCGGTACGCCGACACATGTGGCAATGCGTCGGATTATCCGGTGCCTCAGGCGCATCGGTATCGCGATTGGGTGATCCGGGCTTTTAATCGCGATTTGCCGTACGATCAATTCCTGCGCGAGCAAATCGCCGGTGATCTGATGCCTGCGGGCACAAGCAGTGAACGTGCGGAACGGATCATCGCCACGGGCTACCTCGCCATCGCTCGGCGGTTCGGCGGTGATCGGCATGGCGAGCATCACCTCACGATCGAGGACACGATCGACAACCTTGGCCGAACTATTCTGGGCACGAGCATCTCGTGTGCGCGTTGCCACGATCACAAGTTCGACCCGTTCACGACGAGCGATTATTACGGGCTGTACGGAATTTTCAACAGCACTCGCTATCCGTTCCCCGGTGCCGAGGTCGGCAGAGCGCAGGAGGATTTCGTGCCACTGATGTCGGCGGCGGAGATCGAAGCGTTGCTGAAGCCGTACCGGGCGAAGCTTGGCGCAATCGAAGCTGAGGTCAAGAAGCTCGAGGCCGCGGAGGCGGAGGCCAAGAAGCTGCCCGATGGTCCGGAGAAGAAACCTCGCATCGACGGCGCGACGAAAGCCGTCGCCGAGGCGCGGAAAACACGAGCCGCCGTGCTGGCCGAAGCGCCGAGCATTGGCAATGCCTACGCGGTCGCCGACACCAAGGGCATGAACGTGAAGACGCATCTGCGCGGCGATCCGAGGCGGCTCGGCGACGAGGTGCCTCGCCATTTTCCCGCGATTATCGGCGGCCAGCTCTTGCCTCCGAATTACACTTCAAGCGGGCGTCTCCAACTTGCCGAATGGCTCACCGATCCCAAGAATCCGCTGACGGCCCGCGTCATGGTCAATCGCATTTGGCAGCATCATTTCGGCAAGGGGATCGTGCAGACGCCCAACGATTTCGGCAAGCAAGGCACGAAACCAACGCACCCCGAATTGCTCGATTATCTTGCTGCACGCTTCATCGAAAGCGGCTGGTCGGTGAAGGCGATGCACAAGTTAATCTTGCTCTCGAAGACTTGGCAACTCGCCAGCACGGATGTCGAAGTGAGCACCAAGCTCGATCCGACCAATGAACTATTCTGGAGGTTCACACGCCGCCGGCTCGATGCCGAGTCGATCCGCGATACGATGCTGTTCGTGAGCGGCGAACTCGACGACCGCAGCGGCGGCGAACATCCGTTTCCGCCCGCGAAGGGCTGGGGCTTTACGCAGCACGCTCCGTTCGTCGCGGTGTACGAGACGAAGCGCCGCAGCGTCTATCTCATGCAGCAACGGCTACGCAAAAACCCGTACCTCGCCCTCTTCGACGGCGCCGACCCCAGCTCCAGCACTGGCGTCAGGCTGCCGAGCACGACGCCGTTGCAAGCATTGTTTCTGATGAACGACCCGCTCGCTCACAACGTGGCGGCGAAGTTTTCGCAGCGAGTTCTCTCGAATACAGATGCGAAAAGCGAAACCGCGCGGCTTACGTTGGCGTATCAACTCGCGCTGAGCCGTTTGCCGACCGCCGAGGAACTGGCGGAGTGCGCCAAATTCTTGCAGCGATATCGCACACGGCTGACGATGCTCAAGACGCCGGCGAATCAGGTCGAAACGCAGGCCTGGGCAGCGTTCTCGCGGGCACTGCTGAGCGGGAATGAGTTCGTGTTTGTGGATTGACATCGGAGGACTATCCTTAAGCCTTCTCGCGCGATTGCAGTTCCATGAGCTGCGCATCGCTCGGGAAGGCTTCCACGCGAAACCGTTCGGGATAGTTTCCGTCCGGCTTCATCAAATCGCCCGCCACGGCGATGACATCGGCCCAGGTTGCCCGCGCAATGATGTCACCTTTATCTTCCCCTTGACCCACGTAGAAGAACACTTCGTCGGTCTGTGGCAGCAACATCACAATACCTTTCGACCAGACGCAATAACTCACGATTTCGCCGGTTTCGTTGTTCTGCCTTGCCTTGAATCCGGCGACGAAAACGTCGTTGTCCGTCTTCTCGTTCGCCTTGTTGAGCAGTTCCTTTTGCTCTTCGTAATCTTGCCCGACACTACGAATCCAAAGAAGCTTATACCGCGCGAACTCCGGATGCTCCGGCGACGGCAGAAATGGAACCCAAGCGTCGCCCGCCAGCCGAAGAGCCATGCCGTTCATCGGTCGCGGCGATTGCAACGCTTCCTCTGCAAGAGCAGCGATAGCCCCGAGACCGGCCTCGTCGTCGGACCCCGTAAGCAGTAATGTGTCGCGATTCGGCAGAAGGACGACGGGATCGCCTTGAACATCGTGCTGGCGAATGAAGTCCGTCAGAATTATGCGTGCGATATCGTGATTGTCGCGCCAGGCTGACTGCCATACGCCGGGAATGATGCTCTCGAGCGGTTGATCGGTCATCGCCCTGAGATTCGCCGTCGCCTTCACCATCACCTCGTCGAAGCCGATTTGCCATTTGTCGAGTGTGGATTGCTGGATTTGGTGGATCGAATCGGGCAGATCGTAGACGAGGCAGACTGGAAAATGTTTCGCCAATATCTGCAACGGCCAATCCGGCGTCGCCATGCCACGATTTGCGATCTGCAATTTCGTAAGCTCAAAGTACGATCGATTGCGTATCGCCGGAAGTAGTCGCAAGGAGGCCTCGGCGAACACATCGGGCACATCGCGATTTCGCGCGAACCAGACCCGCACGAAGCGTGCGACCACGCTTTCGCGCAGCTCGGCGTCGACAGCGCAAAACTCGTTGTAAGCGTTGCCCAGGTTCAGCAGGTTCGCGTTGTCGCCCGCCACGATCAAGCAGAATTGTTCGCGGTTGTACTCGAGCGGTTGCGTCTCGCCGTCTTCGAGAATCGCGCGCGTCATCATAGCCGCGAATTCATCCTGCGTCGCGGGTTTGGGGTCTTCAAAAAGCATGCGGGGACTCCCGTTCGATATTCTTGTATTCCGCTTGCGGCTTAGCGTTCAAAAGCTCCTACGCGAGCGCCAATACGGTATTCCATTCGTCATTTTTATAGAAGATAAACGCTCGCGATCGTGAAGTAAATCACAATTCCTGTGACATCGACAAACGTTGCCACGAACGGGCTCGACGCGATGCCGGGATCGACGCCGATGCGGCGGAAAATGAGCGGCAGCATCGAGCCGACGAGAGTACCCCACAAGCAGATGATGGCGACGGCCAGGCCGATAACGGTGGCCAAGGACCAGCGGTTCACGGCTTTGGTGCGTAGCTGACTATCCTTCGGGATGTGGTAAAGTTTGAAGGCCACGCCTTTACCATCGTCGCCGTGCATTTTCTCGCCGGGTTTGGAATCCTCGATCTTCACGGCCGCGCCTGCGGGAAGTATTATTTGCGTGCCGCCTTCGAATTTTGATTCCTGAACACAGCCAGTAGGAAATACCAAACGATCCTTGCCGATATTCTCCACTCGACTTGCCTCGCCGATTGGAACACGAATGTAGAATTCATGATCGCGTTTAGTCATATTGCCTCGAACATCTTCGGGCGTGAAGCTGCCGCGAATGAAACCGATTACGCCAAGGGTCAGGCCAAGGACAAGCCCCATTGCCAGTTCATGGCGCAGCACTTTGGACCAGTCGCGCAACGTGACTTGGCCAAGCGCCATGGCGCGTGTGATAAGCGTCGCAGCCTGGGACCCCGAGTTGCCACCGGTCGAGATGCACAACGGTACGAAAAGGGCCAGCACGACGACGCTGTTGATCGCCTCGTCGAAGTGGGCAAGCGCGGTGAACGTAAACAACTCCGCGATGAACAGGCATGACAGCCAAAACGCGCGTTTGCGCCAAACGGTGACAAAGTTGGCGGTGAGGTAGTTCTCCGCCATCGGCCCGACGCCGCCCATGCGATGCGCGTCTTCGGTTGCTTCCTGAACGACGATGTCGATCACGTCGTCATGCGTGATGATACCGACCATGCGGTTGTGCTCGTCGAGCACCGGGATGGCGATCAAGTCGAACTGGGCCATCGTCTTCGCAACGGATGCACGATCATCGGAAGCGTGGGATGAGACTGCCTGGTCTTCCATGATGTCCTTGATGAGCATGTGTCGCGGCGCGAGTATCAAATCTCGCAGCGAGACGACGCCCATCAGGCGGTGCGATTCGTCGAGTACGAAGATGTAGTAGATCGTCTCCGTTTCCGGCGCTTGCAATCGCAATCGATCCAGCGATTCCGATGCCGTCAGGTGTGGCGGGAGCCAGGCGTAGTCGGTCGTCATCAACGCGCCGGCGGTGTTCACTTCTTGGCGCACCAAAGTGGCGATGTCGCGGCGGTTCGCTTCGTCGACGAGTCGCAGCAGGCTCTCGGTGACCTTCGGCATCAGCCTGCGCATCAGGTCCACGCGGTCATCGTGGGACATCTCGCCGATAAGCTGGGCCATATGCTCGCGGCCCGTGCCCTCGACCATTTGCACCTGGGAATCGATCGGGAAGTATTCGAAGACCGTGGCTTGCACACGGATCGTTGTCTGCTTGAGAAACCGCCAAACCTGATCGACAGGCAGGTCGCACGCCAGCGCCTCGGCAACCGTCGCCGGATGCAGCGATTCGCAGAATGCCTTCATGCCAGCGTCGTCGTTTTCCTGAAGGAGGAATTTAATTTCCGGCGTGAACAGCGGGTGAGCCATTTTTCGTTTCCTTGTTTAGCCGCTCGCTTTTGGCGAGCGCGGGGGGCGCATCCATTCGACAAACGTCGCGAATATTTCGATTACACCAGAATCCGCGTTCGCCAAAGGCAAACGGCTAAACGACGAGCATGATATTGTCGATCAATCGCGTCGCGCCAACGAACACCGCGAGCGCCACCAATACATTCCCATGAACCAAGGTCAACGGCGTCAGCGTGTCGCAATCCACGACGGCGATGTAATCGATCCGCATGTGCGGTGTGGCTGCGATCATGGCCGTCGCCCGGGCAACCAGCGTAACCACATCGCGTTCACCGGCGACAACGGCATCACGAAACAGAGTCAACGCCCAGAAAATCACCGGTGAGCTCGCGCGTTCCGCTATGCTCAGGTAAACGTTGCGCGAACTCATCGCCAATCCGTCGGGTTCACGCACGATCGGGCAGATCGCCATTTCCACGGGCACGTTCAGGTCGCGAACCATGCGAGACAAGAGTAAGGCTTGCTGTGCATCCTTCTGCCCAAAGTAGGCGATATTGGGTTGTACGATGTTGAACAGCTTAAGCACCACCGTCGCCACGCCGCGAAAATGGCCTGGCCTGGATGCGCCGCATAGCACGTTTTGCAAATCGTGAACCTCGACATAGGTCTTGAAGTCGTAGCCATACATTGTTTCAGGCGTCGGATTGAGGATGAGATCAACGCCTGCTTGGGAGCAAAGCTCAGCATCCCGCTCGAACGGCCTCGGATAGCGAGAGAGATCTTCCTTCGGTCCGAATTGCGTCGGATTGACGAAGATCGACACGACGACGAAGCCGGTCTCCGCGCGAGCACGCTCGATCAGGCTGAGATGGCCGGCGTGCAGTGCGCCCATCGTTGGCACCAGGCCAACACGCTGGCCCGCAGACTTCGCGGTGTGAATGGCGGCGCGGCAATCAGGGATGGTAGTGGCAATAAGCGGTGGCATAGACTCCGACCAGGAAGAATAGTGGTTAGTGGTTAGTAGGTAAGTGTGGGACAGTGGTTCATTGTCCGTGGTTTGCGATCCAAGATGAAGGGCGAATACAAATCGCCAACACCAAACATACATTCATCGCTCGACAAACCCACGGTCACTAGCCACTGACCACTAGCCACTGACCACTAAATCCGTTCCAGCACCATATGCAAGTACGATCGGCGTTCGACCTCGCGCAAATTCAACTCGCCGGCGATTTCTATCAACACCCGCTCCGCCTCGCCTTGTTGCGATGCGTCCGCGACGATCTCGACCTCGACGAATTGGCCGAGGGCTTCAACCTCGTCGAAACAAACCTCGACCGCGAAGCCGCCTCGCGTCAGTTGCGAAACAGTTCGACGCTTCTTGACAACCGCTGTCGGGCGATAGCCGAGGTTCTGGACCAGCTGCCGAAACGCCTCGGCCGTCACATTGCCTGATGCCAAGGCGATCTCGATCTCGGTGCGTGTCTTGGCCAGGCCACCTTGTTTCGGTCCTTTATAGGTAATGCGGTTCTCGTACCCAATGATGCGCAGGCGAAACGCTTCGTCCGTCTTCGCAAAATCGCGATCCGGTGCGTTGAAGTAATGGTCGGCTTCCTCAATCGTCGGCTGCACCCTCGCCTGCCATAGCTTGAGTGTCGCACGAGCCTCGGCAAAATCGGCGACGCGGTATTTCAGTTCAATTTCGAGCATTTCAAACCTGTCTCCATGTGATCCGCACACGCAAGTTCGCCCACCGGTTGCGTTCTTTGTGTAGAATTAAGGTACTCGTCCCAAAAGAACCAGATCATTCACGAAGAATTCATTCATTTGTTCGAGGAAGGCATGAGTGACTTTCAAACCGTATGCAAACTGAGTGAACTCCGTGAAGGCGAGGGCAAAACGGTTGCCGTCGGCAAGAAGATGATCGCCCTGTTTCTCGTCAACGGCGAACCGCACGCCATCGAAGACATGTGTCCGCACATGGGCGCGTCGCTGGCTGGCGGGTATTTCGACAACGGCGTTATCACCTGTCCCTGGCACGCCTGGCGCTTTCGCGTCACCGATGGCACCTGGGTTGACAACCCGCGCGTGAAGATCAGTTGCTATGCCATTCGCGTCGTTGATTCTAATGTGCAGATCCAACTCACCAAGCCCACTGCGGAGAAAATACCATGATCTCGCGCATCCAACTCACAGCGATCGCCTTCTTCGTCGGCATCATGGCCACATTTCCATTGTCGGCCCAGCAATTGCCCAAGGGCAAGATCACACCCAAACTTGAACCAATCGCGGAAACCAAGCTACTCATGGAAGGCCTGGCGCACGCCAACTTTCGCGGGCTGGAACGCAATTTGCTCAAGAACCCCATTGATGACCAGAGTTGGATGTTCGCCCGTGGCCAGGCGCTGTTGATCGCGGAGACGGCCAACCTATTGATGATGCGGCCGCCGAAAACGCAAGGTCAGGTCGCATGGTTCGAGCACGCCATGAACATGCGAACCCAGGCGACGTTGTTGGCGCAAAAATTGGCGAAGAAAGACATCGAGCAGGCGAAGATGGGCATGTCGCAACTCGCTGGCAGCTGCAATCGCTGTCATCAGACGTTTCGCGTGCCTGTCGAAATCGTGCCATTTCCAGTCCCCGACGCTCCGCCAGTGCGAAAGGTGTGACCGCAAAGCGCGGGGATTTTGAACATGTCGTAAAATCTCGTTCCCTGGCAAGCGAAGAACCTTTTGGCGTGCTTGACGCCAGATCGCGTCGGCGTTAGTACAATCTCTGTACGAACCGATGTCAACAACTCGAAAGGCTGAAACCTATGGCCGACCCGACCCCGCCTGCCGCGACACCCGCACCACCCGCTTCGCCGATACCGCAACCCGCGCTACCGCAGCGGCGGAGGATCGTGATCGTGAGCCATTCCACGCTCTTCTACTGGTGGCCGGTCTGGGTCATCGGATTCATTATGACGATTATCTCGTTTTTCGGTGAGCTGCTAGCCGTAGTTCCCAATGGCACACATTCGCAACCCGACATATTGGTCAGGGTGGAAGTAAAAGGGAAAAAAGAAGAGGCCAAGCGTGATGTGTTGGTTCTTCCGGAGGGCTACGCTGGCAAGGACCGCGAACCTAGACTTCATATCGCGAGGACGAAGAATGTCGGCGTCGTTTTCGTGGCCATTTTGTTGCTGGTGATCGTGATCACGAACATCCCCTTGCGCGGACTATGGTCGTTCATCGTGATCTTGTTCATCCTCTTCTTTACAATAATTTTCGCGATCATGGAATGGTGGGCGATAATTTTTGAATGGTTTAGATTCCTCGATATCCGCATCAATATGGCCGGGTATTTCGTGATCTCGTCGGTTTTGTTCGTATTGTGGCTATTTGTGTTCCTGCTTTTTGATCGCCAGATTTACATGGTCTTCGAGCCGGGCCAATTGCGTATGCGTCAAGCGATTGGCGACGCTGAAACAACCTACGACACCACCGGCATGACGACGATGAAACAGCGCGGCGATCTCTTCCGCCATTGGATATTGGGCATTGGATCCGGCGATCTGATCGTCAAGACCTCCGGCGCGAACGCCACCGAGATTCACATGAACAACGTGCTCTTCATCGGCTACAAGCATGCCCAGATCGAAGAACTGCTGCGTTCACGTGAAGTGGTCGCCGGCAATTAACGAGCGTGAAGCGTGCGAATCGAACCGAGTCGGAGGCAAGCCACTTCCCACTCGGTTTTTTCATGCGCGGCTGTTACAATATACTCTCTTGGTCAATGAGAACGCATTGGCGAGCCTAGCCGCGTAAGCGGCAGGTTGACTCGCTCGCAAACCTGCCGCTTACGCGGCTAGGCTCGCCGCGCGGAGTGCTACTGCTTCTCTCCCAACCGAATCAACCAACTGCTGGTGTGTTCTTCATGCGACATCTTCCGCTTTGCTGCGCGTTAATCCTTCTGCTGACCTCCTCGCTTTCAGCCCAACCGCTGGAGAGGGCCAAGCTGGCCGAGTTTTTCGAGACCAGAGTTCGGCCCGTACTCGCGGAGAACTGCTTTTCGTGCCATAACAAGGACAAGCAAAAGGGCGGTATCGCACTCGACCGCAAGGAAGCGGTATTCAAGAAAAGCGACGAGCCGTTGATCGTGCCTGGGCATCCCGAGAAAAGCCTGCTCATGCGCGTGATTCGTCATGAGGGCGAGGTCAAGATGCCGCCGGCGCCGAAAGCGAAGTTGTCGGCGAAGGCGATCGACGACATCGCGTTGTGGATCAAGCTCGGCGCGGTTTGGCCGAGCAACAAAACAGTGGCGGCGGAGGCCGATCCTCGCAAGCACTGGGCGTTTCTGCCGGTGACGAAGCCGGCGATTCCGACGGTCAAGAATGCCGAGTGGACGGCGAATCCGATCGATGCGTTCATTCTCGCCAAACTCGAAGCAAAGGGCCTGACGCCGAATCCGCAGGCCGACGCACGTACGCTGTTACGGCGACTCGCCTACGACCTCACCGGTCTGCCGCCAACGTTCGCGGAAATCGAGGCGTTAACGAAGGATGCCGCGAACAATCCGCAAGCCTGGCTCACCGCCGCCGATCGCTTACTCGCCAGTCCGCACTACGGCGAGCGCTGGGCGCGGCACTGGCTCGATGTCGCCCGCTATGCCGACACGAAGGGTTATGTCTTTCAGGAGGAACGCAAATACGCATATGCCTATGGGTATCGGGACTATGTGGTAAAATCACTGAACGAAGATTTGCCGTACGATAAATTTCTTATTGAGCAAATCGCCGCCGATCGGCTCGTCGCCATTAAACAGGCGACGGCGAGCAGCCAGGCGGCGATGGGTTACCTTACGCTCGGCCGCCGATTCCTCAACAATACCCACGACATCATCGACGACCGCATCGACGTCGTCACCCGCGGTATGCTCGGCCTGACCGTGACCTGCGCTCGCTGTCACGATCACAAGTATGACCCGATCTCGGCCCGCGACTATTACGGCCTGTACGGCGTGTTCAGCAGTTCGATCGAGCCCAAGGACTTGCCGCTGCTGGGTGAGCCGACACAGACCAAGGAGTATGTCGCGTTTCAGAAGTCTCTCGCGGACCTCGAAAAAACCGTAAAGGACTATGAGACGAAGTACAAGAAGGAACTGAGCGAGAAGAATCGCAAGAACCGCGATGAACTGCAAGCGCTGCAACGTAAGGTCGATGGCTTCAAGGCGAACTCGCCTGCCGCTCCCGCACGAGGCATGGTGCTTATCGACCGCCCGAACCCCGGTGATGCTCGCGTGCTCCTGCGAGGCAATCCGAACTCCCCAGGGCCGATCGCGCCACGGCAGTTCCTGCCGATCTTGACCGACAAAGCGACACCGTTCAAAGACGGCAGCGGGCGTTTGGAGTTGGCCCGTGCCATCGCCGACAAGAACAATCCGCTCACGGCTCGCGTCTTCGTCAACCGCGTTTGGATGCACCATTTCGGCTCTCCGCTCGTACCCACGCCAAGCGATTTTGGCTTGCGTAGCGATCCGCCCAGCCATCCTGAATTGCTCGATTACCTCGCTTGGCGTTTCATGGAAGACGGCTGGTCGATCAAGAAACTGCATCGCCTGATCGTCACGTCGAGGACGTATCAACTCGCCAGCACGGAAAATCCAAAGGCTCGGGAGATCGACTCGGACAATCGCCTGCTCGCCCGCGCCAATCGCCGACGCCTCGAGTTCGAGGCCCTGCGCGATTCGCTCCTCGCGGTTGCTGGCAATCTCGACCGCAGGTTGGGCGGTACTCCCGTGGAACTCACGAAAGCTCCGTGGCCCACGCGACGCACGCTCTACGGTTTCATCGACCGCCAAAACTTGCCGGGCGTGTTTCGCACGTTCGACTTCGCCAACCCGGACTCGTCGGCCCCGATGCGATTCCAAACGACGGTGCCGCAGCAGGCGCTGTTCATGCTCAACCACCCGTTCGTTCAGCAACAAACAAGCGTGTTGCTCAAACGCGAGGATGTGAATGTGAAGGAGCCAACCGAGAAGGTGCAACGGTTGCACCGCATCATTTACGGCCGACCCGCCGATGCCGAGGAAATTCGCATCGGCCTGCAATTCACCGAATCGGCGGGCCCGTCGGCGTGGGAGCGATACACGCAAGCACTGCTAATGGCAAACGAGTTCGCGTTTGTGGATTGATGCGTTGCTCAAATAGGTATCAGCTTGTAAACACTCAGAAGCAATGGTACGATTGCTTTGCTCTGTTGGCGGAATCGGCGGCGATTGACAAATACATTGAAGTAGGCGAAATCGACAGGTACAGCTCGCCACACCCTGAATTCGGAACCCCCACCATGCATCCGTCTCTTGCACACCACGCTCTCACTCGCCGCGAGTTACTCGCACGCTGCGGCACCGGCCTCGGCTCGCTCGGGTTGATGAGCTTGCTCGCATCCTCGGGCAACCTCACGGCGACGCCGACGACTCGGACGAACCTCTCGCCGCTCGCGCCGCGTCAGCCTCACTTTCCTGGCAAGGCGAAGCGAGTCATCCACTTGTTCATGAACGGCGGCCCGTCGCACGTCGATACCTTCGACCCGAAGCCGATGCTCGCACGCTACGCCGGCCAGCAACTGCCGCGCGAGAATCTGCGCACCGAGCGCCGTACGGGAGCGGCGTTTCCGTCGCCCTACAAGTTCCGTCGATACGGCCAAAGCGGTATCGAAGTCAGTGAAATCTTTCCGAATGTCGCGTCCTGCATCGACGATATCTGTGTTATCCGCTCGATGCACGCCGATGTGCCCAACCACGAACCCTCGCTGCTCCTGCTTAACTGCGGCGACGCTCGACTCGTGCGGCCCAGCATGGGGTCGTGGGTCACGTATGGCCTGGGCAGCGAGAACCAGAATCTTCCCGGCTTCATCGCCATGTGTCCCGGCGGGTATCCGATTCAGGAATCACAGAATTGGCAGTCGGCGTTTCTGCCCGGCGCCTATCAGGGCACGTACATCGACACGCAACACACCGTGCTCGAACGCCTGATCGAGAACATTCGCAACAATGGCGTGACTCGCGATCAGCAACGGCAACAACTCGACCTGCTGCAACAGCTCAACCAACGCCATCTTGAAAAGCGCTCGAACGATGCACAACTCGAAGCACGCATCCAGTCGTTTGAACTCGCGTTCGGCATGCAGCGCGATGCCGAGGATGCGTTCGATGTGAGCCGCGAGCCGCAGTACATCCGCGACATGTACGGTCCCGGCGTGCAAGCGCGGCAGATTCTGATCGCTCGCCGATTGCTGGAGAAGGGCGTGCGATACGTGCAGCTTTGGCATGGATCGGGGCAACCGTGGGACAATCACGATGATCTCGAAGTGAACCATCGCCGACTTGCCGGCCAATGCGATCGGGCCATCGGCGCGTTGCTGCGCGACTTGAAGCAACGCGGCATGCTCGATGACACGCTCGTCATCTGGGGCGGCGAGTTCGGCCGCACGCCGACCGTCGAACTGCCGACGCCTGGCGCGAACGCAGGCCGCATCAATGGCCGCGATCATAATCACTGGGGCTACTCGACCTGGCTGGCAGGCGGCGGCGTGAAAGGCGGGCACGTTCACGGCGCGACCGACGAGTTCGGCTTCCGCGCAACGGAAAACCGCGTCCACGTCCACGACCTCCAGGCGACCATCCTCTGGCTGCTCGGCTTCGACCACGAACGCTTCACCTACCGCTACGCCGGCCGCGACTTCCGCCTCACCGACGTCCAC
Organism: Singulisphaera sp. GP187; assembly: GCA_945861245.1. GTDB lineage: Bacteria > Planctomycetota > Planctomycetia > Gemmatales > Gemmataceae > SIAQ01. The sequence goes on along the minus strand of CAMAUE010000050.1, from coordinate 17,509 downwards.
GGCCAAGTCGTGCGCGAACTGCTGGCGTAGCACTCCTTGACGCAAATCAGCGTGCTAACCAAGAACGACACGCTTGACGGCGGCACGGTCGCGCCCGGCTTTCGCCTGCCGCTCGCCGAACTCTTTCCGGATATGATGGAACCGGCTGCGGCGAATTAACGAACATCAGGTCATCACTACACGTCGCAGGGCTAGCCTTTCGCAACAAGGCACCATTGAAGTAGTTGCTGCCTCGAAATAGTCAGATTCTGCAAACGAGCCTCGCCGCGTTCGTTTATCGCTTTCAACGTCACGAGCATGGCTTGGTAGTTGTCGTAGAAATAGCCCAGCGCGGCATAGACCTGTTCAGGCCGAAGGTCGGAGTGTTGCCTCAGCATTTCCTCAGCGGACCATCCGAAATAATAAAGCCGTTTGACATCGCTGCCAGTTAATTTGCAGGGAAAGCGAAAGACCCCGCAGGCTCCTTCGTCGCCTGCGGGCTTGGATTCTCTAGCCACTAACCACTCGCCACTACCGCTACGCCGCTCCGACCTTTTCGTCTTCCTTCACGCGCGTCGGCACCATCCGCAATCCCGTCGCACCGCCGCCGCCGGCGACGCCTTGGGCCTCACCGGCTTTGCCTGCTTCGTGGTACTCGGCGTCCTGGTTCACTTCCCACAGGTCGAATAGCTTTTCGCCGGCGACGATGTTTTTCGCGCACAGCATTGCCGTCATCATGGCGTGGTCCTGGTTGTTGTACTTGTGCATGCCGTTGCGGCCGACCAGGTGCAGGTTCGGGTAGTTCTTGTCCAGTTCCGCACGGATCGTGTTGACGTGCATCGAGTATTCGTCATCGTAAACCGGGTAGGCCTTCGGCTGACGTACGACCGTGCCATCGACGATGTCCTCCGGCTTGGCGATGCCGATCTTCGCGAGTTCACGCTTCGCTTGCTCGATCAGGTCGGCGTCGCTCGAGGTCCACAGGCCGTCGCCCTCGAAGCAGAAATATTCCAGGCCGTAGCAGGTCATGGTTGGATCGGGTACCATTTCCGGCGACCAGCTTTTGAAGTTCTGGATGCGGCCCACTTGCACGCTCGGGTCATGGATGTAGATCCAGTTGTCATCGAAGGCCTGGCGGTCTTTCAGGATCAACACGACGGTGAGGAAGTCGCGATACTTCAGCGAATCGGCGGTCTTGATGACATGCTCGGGCATCTTCGGCGTGATGCCGTTGACGAGCTGCTTCATCGGGGCCGACGAGATGACGTGCTTCGATTCGATCGAATGTTTGTTGCCAGCTTTGTCCTGATACGTCGTGGTCCAGAGTTGGCTGTCGGCGTCGTAATGGCAGGCGATGACCTTCATGCCCATTTCGATATCGCCGCCCATTTTCTTGATCTTGTCTGCGGCGGCGTCCCACATCATGCCCGGACCTTGGCGCGGGTAGCGGAAGGTGTCGATCAGCGACTTGATGACTTTGCTCTTGTCCTGGCCGGCCGCGGGCGTCTTCTTTTTGAAGAGCGCGTTCCAGATCGCCGAGGCCAGTGACAAACCCTTGATGCGCTGGGCGGCCCAGTCGGCGGAGATCTCCTTGCAACTCATGCCCCAGACTTTTTCCGTGTAGGTCTTGAAGAAGATATTGAACAGGCGTTTGCCGAACTGGTTGGAAACCCAGTCTTCGAAGTTCTTCGGGTTCTTCGTCGGCATCACGCACGCCTTCAGATAAGACAGCACGCAATGCGTTGACTCGAAGATGCCGAGCTTTCGCAGTGCCTCGCCGGCTTTGAGCGGATAGGCGAAGAAATTGTCGCGATAGAAGATGCGCGAGGAGCGCGGGCGATCGAGCATGTCGTCGGGCAGCAGTTCGGTCCACATGTCTTCGACTTCCTTCGACTTCGAGAAGAAGCGATGGCCGCCGATGTCGAAGTGGTAGCCTTTATACTTCGCCGTGCGGGCGATGCCGCCGACGTAAACCGGATCGGCTTCGAGGATGGTAACCGGCACGTTGTCCTTGCTAAGCAAGTAGCCCGCGGTCAAACCAGCCGGACCAGCACCGATGATGGCGACAGAGTTGGGATGCGTCATGGGGAATACCTCGGAAAGGGGATGGTTATCTTTCGTTTCTTGTTTTCCGCTTGCGGCTTAGCGCTCAGATCAGAATATCCCACGCGAGCGCTAAGCCGCAAGCGGGGGAATCGAATCCGTCAGCGTTCACGTGCCGCGAAGCGGACGCCGGTCGAACCTCCGCCAGCCTTTCGCATCTTGGCACAGTCATACAGGTAAACCCGGCCATTCGTGGCTGAGTAGAGGTCGTCAAAGCATTTCGGGATCACGATGTAATCGAGGGCGGGGTCGTTAGCCAAGCGGACGAGGTCGAGCGCGGTCGGGGCGGGGCCGTCGAACATTTCGTGAAAGAGATTCTCCATGCCGACCTTCTTGGCGTTGTCGAGAAAGACCGCTTCCTGGCGTTGGCGAGCCATCTCGAACTTGGCGACCAGGCCGATTCGACGTTGAAGTTCGATCGCGGTTTGGCGTTGGAACATGACGCCGGCGGTTTGGATGATGTCGAAGTAGCTCGTGGCCGGCACGTCGATCCAGAGTAAGTCGGCCCGGCCCAGCGAACAGTAGACGCTCGGATGCCGGCCCTCCGCCCTGCGCTGCTCGCCGACATATTCGCGAATGAAGGCGATGTCCTGGCCGATGCGTGTGTGCTCGCGGCGAAAGGTTGGGCAGGCTTCGGTTGCGAACCAGGCGGACGGGACGATCGTCGCCAGCACCAGCGCCGCCCAGCGGACCGTAGCCTGAGCGGGCCAGGCGTTCCAGATGCTCGCGGCAATGCAGATACCGACGAGCCAAAGGAACGGATGGAACAAATCGAACAGCGCGAATTCGTTGAGATCGAAATGCTGTGAGATGACTTCACGTTTTGAAACGAAGAACCACCAGCGATAGGTCATCCAGCCGAGCGCACCAAGCACAAAACCGCGGGCGAGGCCGAGCCACCACCAGTTAGAACCGAGCCCGTCGCGGTTCAGCACGGCGAGGCCCATCGAAAGCGCCAAGGCCATTGCGATGATCGTCAACTCCTGTTGAGCGAGGTTGCCGACGGCGAAGAACGCGATCATCGTCAGAGCACCGAGCCGAGCGGGCAGAGATTCAGCGACGCTCCATCGGACGATGAACGCGAAGGCGAGCGGGATTTGCAGAACCTTCAATATCCACAGGACACGATAAGGTTGCCCTTGAAATAGCAGAGCATAAGGCGACAGCGACGCAACAAGCGTCACCAGAAAGCCCGCCGACCCTGCCAAGGCCGCCGCGAGCAAGAATCGTTGACGATTCGGCTGGCTCTTGAACAGCCAGGCCGCACCGGCGACGGGCAGCACCAATGACAGCGCGAGGTTCAGCCAATCCTTGGTGTCCCAGGTATCGGGATAGTTGTAACCGACGGCGATGCGGATGAACAAATGCCAGTCATCATCGATCACTCCAAACATTTGCGCGCTTACGACAGGCAGCGCCAGCAGCACCGCAGCCATCGCCGAAACACTGACGAGCAAGCCGCCGAACCAACGCGCAGACAGATATTCCATCGTGAGGTAGCTGCACGCAATCAGTACGCCGCCGAACGCCATCAGCGGATGCATCGCAAGACCCGCGGCGAGCAGGAATCCCGTAGAGAGATAGCTGCGTTGTAGTAATCGCTCAATCGCAAACAGCGTCATGGCCGACCCGATCGTTCGCGGCGTGAAGAACTGCTCGTGAACCATGAAGATGTCGCACCCGCCGAACGCTAATGGGGCCGTGGTGAGATAGATCAGCGACAGCGTTGAGACAACGGGATCGGAGATCAGCGTCCGCACCAGGCGAAACAGTGCGAATAGGAATAGCGTGTTGAAGATCAGGTAGAACGTGAAGAACACGGGCCGCACGCCGAACTCGCGGACTATCGGGCCGGCAACCTGCGAGAAGGCCGAGTAACGATCCTGCGAACCGTAGCGAAGGAACACGTCGTCGGCGTAGGCGCCGTCCTCGGCGTGATTGAGGGCTTGCAGACTATACAAGCGAGCATCGTGAGAGGTTGAGGTGCAGGGCCGAGCGATGGCGTTAACAGCGAGGAGGAGCACGAACAACGTCCACGGGCGTTCCGCGAGGTCGCGGATTGTGCCGGCTGCGCCGGTGATCCAGGTTGGAAAAGATTCGTGCATTGGCAATCGACAGATGGGGAGAAAAACGATTCCGTGTTTTCATCCCAACTATAGGTCAGGTTTTTTCGATTGGGGGAAATGTGCTGAAAAATGTTGCCGTACCTTTACAGATTGGTTGAAGCGACGATCCGGATTGCAGTGGGTTTTCAGTAATGCAAAGTAGCTCGTTATCGAATTTTATTTTTTCTGCTTTCGGATTAGCGCTCGCAACTATACCTTTCAACGTATGCGCCATCCGCATTACTCAGCGGCGATCTGCCTGTCCTCCGCACGAAACAGCAGGTACTTTCGGCTCAGGAAGTTCCACGTGAACGTCAGCCCGACCGCACCGAGTTTTGCCAATTCGACGGGAGCACCGCCGGAATCGTGGACTAGTAACATCACCAGCCAGGTTATGCCCAGCCCGACAAGCGATAGCACAGTAAAAGCGGCGAACCCGACGGCATCCGCCTTGAGTGACGTCGAGAACACCCAGACGGAGCAAAGCACATATTGCAAGACGCCGCCCGCGAGATAGCCGATGACCGCGCCGGCGATGGCGTGCATGCTCAGCAATCGTATGCAGATTTCGAGAATCGTGAAATCGACCGCCAACGCCAAAATCGACGCCAGTAATGCGCGAGGCACCTGCAAAAAGATCGATTCCACCGGCGACACGATCCGTTGTGTCAAAGCGCGTACCATGGACTAGCTCCATGCCAAAGGGGAGTTGAACGAGATCAAGTCCGATGCGCAAATATAAGTCACGATTTTCGGAGATGAGAAAAATCAGACAGTTTCCGCTTGCGGCTTAGCGCTCGCATTTTCATGCCAAGGATTATCCGCCCGTTCCCGCGTGCTCTTTGATAATCGCGAGTACCAACGCTCCATAGGTGCGCAGCTTGGCGTCGCCGATGCCGCGCACCGCGCGAAGCTCTTCCGGCGTTGCCGGTTTGACACGGGCCAGCTGGCGCAACGTCTCGTCGCTAAAGATGACGTAGGGCGGTTTCTGAATCTCCTTCGCTAACGCAAACCGCCACGCGCGCAGCGCATCGAACAGCTTGCGGTCTACGCCGATCCACGACGTCTCGTCGGCACGCGATTGCTTGACCTTCTCCGACTTCTTTCGGCTCACGGGTTGCAGCAAATGCACCTTCGTAAAGTTGCCCTTCATGACCTCCCACGAAGCCAGGTTCAGCTTCAGCACGGGATACTCGTCCTCGGATTTCACAAGTAACCTTTGGCCGATCAGTTGGAAAATCCAATCGCGAACCACGTTCTTGGCTTGATCCTTAAGCAAGCCATAGGTGCTGAGTTCATTGTGCTGATACTGCCGCACGCGCTCGTTGTCTTCGCCGCGAAGGATGGAGATGACGTGGTTGACGCCAAAACGTTCGCGTACTCGTGCCACGCAAGAGAGAATTTTCTGAGCGACGATCAGCGCGTCGCCTACCTTTTCGACATCGCCCAAGCAGAGATCGCACGCGCCGCAGCTAGGTTCGTCGTACTCTTGGCCGAAATAATTGACGAGCGCTTTGTGGCGACAGACCGCGCCGCGAGCATAACGATCGAGGTCCTCGACATGCCTAAGCGCGTTCGGCAAGAAGTCCGGACCGACGCTTGGCTCGCGTGCCGACTTTTCGAGAATCGCCTTCCACGTTAGCACGTCGGCGCCGGAGTGCAGCAACACGCATTCCGCTTCCAGCCCATCGCGCCCGGCTCGGCCCGTTTCCTGCTGATAGTGCTCGATCGATTTCGGCATCGACGTGTGCAGAACAAAGCGAATGTTCGACCGATCGATCCCCATGCCAAATGCGATGGTAGCAACGATCAGATCGCACTCTTCGTTGATAAACGCATCCTGCGCTCGGCATCGGGCGTTCACGTCCAGGCCGGCGTGGTACGCCCTCGACTTGATGCCCCAGGTCGTCAGCTGGGCATGCAGTTCGTCCACGTCGGCTCGGCGAAGACAGTAGATGATGCCGGCCTCGCCGCGATGACGTTCGAGCACTTCCTTGACCTGGCGATCTTGGTCGCCACGCCGCAGCACGCGGAACGTCAGATTGGGCCGATCGAAATTTCCCACGTGTACGAGCGGATCGCGCAAGGCGAGTTCCTTGCAGATGTCTGCGCGAACTTGCTCGGTCGCCGTCGCGGTGAACGCATGCACGCTGGCCTTGGGATAGATATCCTTGATTCGGCTCAGCATGCGATAGTCGGGGCGAAAGTCATGTCCCCAATGGCTGATGCAGTGGGCCTCATCAATCGCAAATGTTCGCACATCGATATCGCGACAGAGGCTGATAAAATCGGGCGTGCCCAGCCGTTCGGGCGAGACATAGACGAGCCGAACCGCTCCGTCGCGGATGTCTTGCTCGTAGGATCGGCGTTCGACGGGGGTGAGCGTGCTGTCGAGTTGGATGGCGGGAATGCCGCACGCTTGGAGGCCATCGACCTGGTCCTTCATGAGGGCGATAAGCGGCGAGACGACGACGGTAGTGCCGCCGAGCGCGACGGCCGGCGCCTGAAAGCAAAGCGACTTCCCGCCGCCGGTGGGCAGCACAAGGAGCGAATCGCGGCTGTCGAGCATCGCCTGCATTGCCTCTTGTTGCAACGGACGGAACGACGCGAAGCCCCAATGTTTTTGTACAAGTTGTTTTAGTCGATCAAGCATGGAGAGATTTTACCGCAAAAATCGCAATCGCCCTATGGGAAAATCAGCGGTCCGTAGCTAGCCCGCCATAAATGGCGGGCTATATTCTTGACGCGACCGACAAAAATCACTTTACGAGCCGGAAGCGTAAGCGACGGACTGGAGAAATCCGTCGCTTACGCTTCCGGCTCGTACTTTTGTCGGTCGCGTCATTCTTGACGCGACCGACAGAGGCAATTTTCCGTCCGAGGCTGAAGCGTAAGCGAGGCGACCTGAATGCCTCGCTTACGCTTCAGCCTCGGAAATCACCTTTTGTCGGTGGCGTCATACTTGTAACCTTTACACAAAACATTGTAAATTTGGCAAAATCGCGTGTCTGGGTGGACTGGCCTTTCTTTTCCCGGCGCTGGCTGCTATTACCCGTTCGCGGTTGGATTGGCTTCGCAAGGATAGCGTTGCCTCCAGTCGAATGCCCACCATCGGCAAATTGCCGGGAAGGATGCGACGTATGTGCAAGGACGCGCGACAGGGACTTTTTTTGCTCGCATTGGCGCTGGTTTGGCTGAGCGTGATCCCGGGCCGATGCGGTGCGTCGTGAACGCCCGCAGGTTGCGCACCGCCGGTCGGCGGTTTTCCGATGATGCCTATGTACAATCAAGCGATGACTGGAATGCCGTATCGTCAGGCGGCGCCGACGTATTCGCAATCGCCGAAATTTCCGCAAATGGCACCGTGGCAGACGCCGTCAGCGCCGAAGATGCCCTCGCCGGCAAGTCTCGTGGCGGGAAATTACAGTGCACCGCTACCGCCGCCAACGCTGAGTCGTGGCGTGTCGGGCACGGGTTTGCCGAAGTTCGAGATGCCAAGTCCGCATGCACTCGGAATCGCAACGAATCTACATCAGCCGACACTGCCAGCGACGGTGGTGCCGTCGCAACAACCGCAGGTCGATTGGAATCAAATCCAGACTCGGATCGAACGGCTCGGCGTGCGCCGCTACGAGAAAGGCCGCACACCGACAGGCGAAATTCGTGTGCTACTCGAACTGCCGACGACTGACCCGATGCGCAATCATCCGGTGCACGCCCAAGGCGAAACCGAAGCTGTTGCCGTCACACGAGCCCTGCAGCAAGCCGAAGCATTGATGACGCGAACGGAGTAGTTTGAAATAATCGGCCGTCACGCCAGAGAGCGTAAGCAAGAAACTCTTGCTTACGCTTTTTTTGTTGGCAGTCGTCAGCCTGTCCAAGTTTGACAATCGCCAGCGAAGGGGTGTTTGGTCGCTCAGGCTCGGACGAATTGCCAATTCAGGCTTATAGCTATCATGTATTGGGAATAATTTGCACAGTGGGAAACGTCGCATTTCCGAACGGGCTTAACCTCTACTGATCGGCGATCGCAAGGAAGCTGCCAACTTTATGCCATGCGCACATTGTCGGCTGCTTTCTTAAGGTCGCGGAAGGGATAGCGACCAACTCAGCCGTCGATGGGGAAGTGGGCAAAAGCCGCTAACGCCGAATCGCTGCCAGGGCGGCGGCGAAGCGTGCGGATTCGGGATCATCGCCGACGAGGCGTTGCAAGCGAATTCGCGAGAAGGCGGCCTCGCCTGTCAGGGCTTCGTGGATTGCCGTCAGGTATTCATGTTCGAGCATCAGGTTCACCGCGTCGTCCGGCCGGCATTGGCATTTCGCGTGCGCCAGGAGTGCTCCAGCGGATCTTAACGAAACAGCATCATCTGCATTGCGCATCACCAAGGCGGCACTGGCGAGCAACAGCAAGGCATTATCCTTGTGCTCCTTAAGGGCCGACACGCTAACCTGAGCGGCGAGGTCATCACGCTTGTTCCCCGCCAGTGCCCTAGCGAGCATATATTGATTGCGGGCCGTCGGAATCGCCACGACCATCGCCTGGGCAACTTGTAGCAGGTCGGCATGGCGTTCCTGCAACGATAGTGTTTGCTGCAATGCGTCATATCCAAGCTGATTCTTCGGATCGAGTTGCAACATCTTGCGGGCAAATCGCTCCGTCGTGGCATGGTCCTGCATCGAGCTACACACCGCTGCCAACATCGAGTAGCCGAACAACGCTGTCTCGCCGGCCTCGCCGTCGGCGATCTTCGCCATTCGACCCAGTGCTTCGTTAATGGCGGCCGAATCCTCGGTCTTTGCGGGGCGAAAAACACGCGCGGGTTTCGCCTTCGCATCCGTCGAGACCAACGTGATTTTGCTTTCGTCGGTCGTATGAACATGCCAGCCGAGCATGATATATTGCTGGGCAACCTGCGATTGCCAAAGCAGGTGATCGGGATTGAGGCGAGCGGTTTCGCGAAGCTCCTCGAGCAAAACACGTTCGATCTGGCCAAGCGGGTAGGTTACTTTCTCACCACGGAAGGTGCAGATCGCGTTGCGCATGATGACATCGGTCACGCGAAAGCGATAGCGCAGCTCCTGACGCTTCGGATCGTTCGGCGCAAACTGTTTGGCCTTGTCGTGAAGTTGACGTATTTCATTGAGCGCCTTCTCGGCGGCATCCACATGCTGCGCACGGAGTCGTTGGCGCACGAGCAGACCGAGAACTTCTTGCGTGCGATTGTGTTTGGAGAGGTGGCTGTCGTCGCCGCCGCACAGAATGGCCGGAATTCGCTGGAGCTTGACGTACGCGGCAAAGGTCAACGTGCGCCAGTCCTCCGGGGCGAGCGAGACGGCGTGACGGGCGAACGTGTCGCAATCGTTCCAGGGGTTCGCAACGAGAATTTCAAAGGCATTGCCATAAGACGCAATAAGCCAGGCGTTCTTGATGTCCGTGGTTTGGACGATTGGCCTTAGCGCCGCTTCGGCTTTCTGCGCGGCTCCCTTGGCTTTCGCTTCATCGCGCAGGCATTCGGCATAGTAGCCATGTATGCGGAGATAAATCTCGCCGTCATCAGGCTTGCCCGTGAGCTGCTTCTCTAGCTCGGCAATCTTTTGCTTGGCGTCGAATTTCACGCCATTACCGTCACGTTCACTGGATCGGAACATGACGCTGATCTGTGAGTTGACTTTCGGCAATTCGATCGATTGGCGAAGCTTGGCACGATCCACAGTCTGGGCCGAGGCCGTTGGGGCAGCCAGGGCGAAACAGCAAAGCGTGCGAATCCACAATTGCATGGAAAATCCTCCCAGTCTAAAATTTATCTGCGAGCGTGATACGATGTCGGCACCTTTATTGCAATGGCGGCCGGCGGGTAAAGTCTCGAACGCTTTGCGAGGAAAGGAATGATACAGGCTGTTTAGCGACGCCTCGTAGAGGCGCCGGAGCAATCGGGCGTCTATTTGCTTCTATACAAGCGTCGCTAAATATCGCATTGTTGACGCGACCGACAAAAGTCGATTTCCGGGGCTGAAGCGTAAGCGACGGACTGGAGAAATCCGTCGCTTACGCTTCAGCCCCGGAAATCGACTTTTGACGGGCGCATCAAGAATGTCTGTGCCACCAATGCGACAAATCCAAATGTGTGAAGTATAACCCACTGAGATCGGAGATACACCATGACGATCCGGATTCAGAAAAAATTGCTGCCTACTGACTTCAGAAGCTATACTTCGAGCGGATGAAATTGTCCGGTCAGAGCCTGAGCGCCAGCGAAGGGCCATGTCGTGCCCTTCGCTAGCGCTCAGGCTCTGAAAATGCGACAACCTCAACCGTCTGGAGTGTATTCAGCCGTGGCCACGAAATACGCCTGCGAATTGGTAACAGACTGCCCGTTTCTGGGTCCACGCGATAGGCCCAAATAGTTCAAAGCCAACGGATGTGTATGACCCCCAACCCTAGCGAATCAGCGTGCGTCAAGCCCCCTATCCCACCCGATATTTCGCCACGATTTCCTCGTTCAATTCGATCCCAAGGCCAGGTTCTTCGGGAACGGAAATATCGCCGTCGATCACCGGGAATCCTTGTATTGTCAGGTGTCTACGCAGATCGCCCTGTTCGACGCAATACTCGAAGTAATGCGTGTTCGGCAAGGCAGCGACGAAGTGCAGCGAAGCAGCTATGTTGATGCCTGTCTTGTACGAGTGATTCACGCAAAGGCGATGTCGGTCGGCGGCGTCCCAGCCCATGCGTTTGCTTCGCGCTAGACCGCCGACGCGCGTCACGTCCACCTGTACCACATCGATGCCCGCTTCCATCATCGCGACCATTTCCTTGATGTCGCAAATCTCCTCGCCCGCCGCAATGCGCATCGGTGGCGTGCTCTCGCAGAGGCGACGATAGCCATCGATATTGTCCGGATGCAACGGTTCCTCAAGCCACGCCAGGTTGAATTCCGCGAATTGCTTCGCACGGCGAATCGACGTTGCCGTGTCCCAGCATAGGCCGGCATCGACCATCAATTCCGCGTCGGGGCCAAGTCCCTTGCGGGCGGCACGAACATGGGCGATGTCGCTCGCCTCGCTCAGGCCCATCGGACCCCAGCCGAACTTCACCGCCTTATACCCCTGCCCTACCAACTGTTGGCCGATGCGTTCGGTTTCGTCGGGTGTGTCGCCGAAGAGGATCGACGCATAGGCGCGAAACTTCTTGCGGAACCCGCCGCCGAGCAGTTGGTAGACTGGCCGTTTGACTGCTTTGCCGACGATGTCCCACAGGGCGATTTCGATACCGGACATTGCCTGGATGACCGCCGCCTGGCGACCGAAAAAGATCGTGCCTTCGTACATAAGGTGGATGAGCCGATCGATCTCGAACGGATCGTGCCCGAGCACGCACTCAGCCAAGCCTCGCGATATTTTGTGCGACACCGGTGCGTCGATAATCGCCTTGGCAACGCTGGGAGAGGAATCGACCTCGCCAACGCCGACGATGCCGGCATCGGTGTGAACCTTGACGACAAGCGTATCCTGGCTGCCATCGCAACGCTCGTTGACGACGGGCAGACGAAGATGGATGGCTTCGACTTTGGTGATTTTCATGAGGGTGCCTCTGTTCAAAAGCGACTGCGGATGACGGTTGGCGGAATGATGAGATCATGATACGGACCAAGGATGCAGAATGAAAAGAAGCACCGCAAACATTGCTCGTCACGATTTTACCGCCAAGTCCGATTATTCTGGCGTGACCTGTGGATTCAGAGACACTGAAGTTCGCAATTTGTTTGACTGTTGATGCCTCCAGGCCTACCATTTATCCCAGATTGACTATTTGTCGCGATTATCAAAATCGGATAGATTTCGCGCGACACGTCGTAGTGACTCATTTGGGAGATGGTAACCATGTACAGCGTCGTGCTCATCACCGCGTTGGCGACGGCAACATCCGGCCACGGCTTCTGCAAACGTGCCCACGGCTGCAACACAGGCTACTCCTGTTATTCCGCCTGTAGCAGCTATGGCGGTTACTCCGGCTATGGCGGTTACAATGGCTATAGCGGCTATTCTGGCTATAGCGGTTATAGTGGCCACGGCGCTGGAACGAACACGCGACATTCGGGCCCGATTCTCTATGGCTGCGCCGGGGCGTCCTACATGTACGGCGCCGGCTACGGTGCGTTCGGCGGGTATCCCGATCCCTATCAAGGCGGCACAGGTTGCTACGGCTATCCCGTACCGTTTGTGCCCCAGGTTCCACCCCAAGGCGGCGGCATCAAGGATCCGTTCCCACCCATCAAACCAGATGCCAAGAAAGGCAACGTCAACGAAGAAGAAGTTGCCGCACCGAAAGAGAAGGGAAGCGCTCCTGTAAAAGAAAAAGAAGTCCCGAAGGAAGAACCCAAAATCAAAAAGCCCGAAGAACCCAAAAAGGAAGAAATCAAGGAAAAGAAGAACGCCCAGGTCCATGCACCGATCCAAGACGGCGTTCTTGCCAAGGTTCGCATCCATGTCCCACAGGGCGGTCAGCTCTACGTCGATGGCAATGCGATCCACGTCGCTCCCGGCATCCGAGTCTTCCAAACGCCGCCGCTCGCTCCGGGTGAGCGCTATTACTACGACATCCGCATCGATCAACGTGTCAACGGCAACTTGGTAAGCGACAGCCGACGCGTAATTATCGAGCCTGGCCAAGATGTCGCGGTCGATTTCCAGGATCGCCAAACCTTCACCGCCCAAAGCGGACGCTAGAACCTCTCGACACCGACGAATACAATACGAAGCTCAGGGATTCATCCTCCCTGAGCTTTTTCCGTTCCCCGCTTGCCGTTTAGCGTTCGATTGCTCCCACGCGAGGGCTAAGCCACAAGCGAAAGAATATTCTTTTCCGAGGCCGCCCCATGACGCTCAGCGACGACGAACGCGATCTGATCGCCTTGCACCTCGTCACCGGGGTCGGGCCGCGTGTCACCGCCAATTTGCTCGAACGCTTCGGGTCGGCCTCGGCTGTGTTGCGTGCCACTTCGCGCGAACTACGTGAGGTTCCCTATTTGGGCGAGAAAGTTGCCAGCGCACTGTCCGCAGCCTTAGCCAATCCCGATGTCGCGAAGGAAATCGATCTGCTTACCAAGCATGGCGTGCACCCGAGTGTACTCCACCGCGACGGCTATCCCGCCAATCTTGCGACGATTCCGTATCCGCCGCACTTGCTCTTCGTTCGAGGCGACATCGTGCCGAGTGACGAGAAAGCGATCGCCATCGTCGGTTCGCGAGCCTGCACGTCGTACGGCCGGCGATTTGCCGAGCGCATCGCCGGCGACTTGGCGCGAGCGGGCTGGACCATCGTCAGCGGTCTGGCGCGAGGCATTGACGGCTGTGCCCATCGCGGCGCGCTCAACGCCAAGGGCCGAACGCTAGCTGTGCTCGCCGGCGGACTGTCGAAAATCTATCCGCCGGAACATACCGAACTGGCAGATGAAGTGGCTGCATCCGGCGCACTGATTACGGAATCGTGCATGCTGATGGAGCCAATGGCGGCGATGTTTCCCGCCCGCAATCGCATCATTAGCGGCATCAGTCGCGCGGTCGTCGTGATCGAGGCGGAGCTGAAAAGCGGCGCCCTCATCACCGCGCGTCACGCCGGCGAGCAAGGCCGCGAGGTCTTCGCGTTGCCCGGCCCCGTCGATAGCGCCGCCAGCGCGGGGACTCTTCATCTGTTGCGCCAGGGTGCGAAACTCGTGCGCAGTGCTGACGACATCCTTGAGGATTTGAACAGCCTGCCGGCTCTTGTGGAGCATGCCGAGGTATCTGCGCCGACCATGCCGTCGGGGTTGGACGAAACGCAGCAACGGATATGGGAAGCAATGTCGGAACGCCGGCTCGTCGATCATTTGACGGCTGAGTTGGAACTGCCGATCACCGAAATGAGTCGGCACCTGATGACGCTGGAGTTGAAGAAAGTCGTGCGCCGCCTGCCGGGCAACTGGTACGAGCGGTATTGAATAATTGGCCCTGCTCGAAAAATCACGAGCCGGAAGCGTAAGCGACGGATTAATACAGTCCGTCGCTTACGCTTCCGGCTCGTGAATCGACATCGACGATCACTTCTTGCTAAACGCCGCATGTTGACGCAAACCTGATGCTTCGAGATATGCCATCAGGTCGAGAATCTCGTCGGCGGTCAGCACGTCCGCCAGGTTCGCGGGCATCGGCGAGACCTTGGAAGCGCTGCGTGAGTCGATGTCCTTCACCGCGATTTCGATGCGGTCGCCGGAGTGCGGATCGGGCTGGATGACGATCTTCGCCGGCGATTCATCCACCAGTCGGCCCGTCACGGTTTTGCCCGCGAGCGTCGTCACTGTGAGATTCTGGTACTGCTCGGAAATCACCTTTGAGGGATCGATAATCGCTTCTAGAATATCGCGTCGGCTGAAGCGACTCGATATGGCCGTCAGGTCCGGTCCCACGCCGGCACCGATGTCGCCCATGCGATGGCATTTAATGCACTGCCCAGCGATGAACGCATCTTTGCCCCGCTCAAAACTTCGGCCCGAAGCAACCTTGTCGAGTTGGCCCGTCAACTCGTCCATCTGCCAGGCTTTGACGAGCTTGCGCGGCTTCGTGTCAATCGTCGGAATCGCAACCTGGGCGATCGCCTTGATCTCGCCGGCAAGCTGGGTTCGCTCCTGATCGCTCATGTTGCCGACGGCGTCCTTGACGAAATTCTTCACGAAGTTCGCATAGCTCGCGCCGTTGCTGTAGGGCCGCTTCGCTGACTCGAACCAGTCGAGCGTTTCCTTGGAATGGCCCGGGAACTTGTGGCTCTTCGAGAAGTACGAAAGATAATCGCGACGCTGCGGCAGCGACCAGAACCCGATCGGCAACGTGCGTAGATGGAAGGCGTAGTGGTACTGATCCTCCTGCGTCGGCACAGCACGCATGTGGGCCAACGCCTTTTCGAGCACCTTGGTCGAACGCAGATAAACAAGCAACTGCACAGTCTCGCGATTGATTATTTCGTTTGCGACGGGGAAGTTGGCTTCCAGCTCGGCAAGGATCGTCTTGGTGCGCTGAAACGACGGCTGCCCCTGGCGGATGAACGACAATTGCAGTGTGCGGAGTTTGTCGAGCTTTTGGGCGTCATCCAACTTGGCGAGCGGAAATTGTTCGAGCGATGCCAGCAGGCGGTCCTGCGTTTTCGGATCGCCGACGCGGGCCAAGGCGACGAGCGAAGCAAACGCGGCTTCGGCGTTCTTCTCGGCGAAGGCTTTTTCTTGCCATTCCGTCGCGGGCTGATTCTCGATGGCGAGTCGGGCGGCGAACTGAAGCCAGCGGTCCTTGCTGGCGAGGTGCGGCCAAGCCTTGGCGACGGCCCCGGGATCGGCTTTGCCATGGTGGTACGTCTCGAGTTCGCGGCGCAACTTGCGCTCGGTCGCGCCGTCGGTGTTGACGATGCCCGCCGAATCAGTTGATTCTTTGCCGACGTAGCGCACACGGTAAAGAGCGCCCTGTGTGCCGCGGCCGCCAGTGGTGAAGTAGAACGCGCCGTCATCGCCGACGACGGTATCGGTGACGTTGAGGTTTTTCTTGGGTGCGCCTTTGACGACGAGTCCCTTGGGTGCGACAAAAACCTCCGACTCGGCGGTGTAGCCAGAACCGTTGGGTTTGAGGTGGACGGCGACAATTCGGCCATAGGTCCAGTCGAGCGCGTAGATGGCCTTCTGATACTTGACGGGGAACTTGGCGCCGATGCCGTTGCCCACGCCGGTCGGCGAACCGACGCCAACGTCAAGCGTGCTGCCAAGGCTGTCGAGATAATGGGCTGGCCAAACGCCCGTGCCCGAGCGCCAGCCGAACTCGGCGGCGCTGGTGCAGTGATTAATGCGGATCGGGCGATACCACGGCATGCCCCAATCCCATTCCATGTCGCTGTCAAACGTGAAGAGCTCGCCATCGGGATTGAAGGCGTGGTCGTAAGCGTTGCGGAAACCGCCCAACATCAACTCCCACGACTTGCCGTCGGCGTCAGTGCGAACGACATAGCCGCCGGGTGCGAGGATGCCGGCGGCGTGTCCGTTGCCGTCCCATTGACGGGGCAGCAGGAAGTCCTCGCGATAGTTGCGATAAGGCGAATCGGGCGTGATACCTTCGGGCACGCGGGTATGGTTACCGTTCATCACGTAAAGTTTGTTGTCTGGTCCAAGCGCCACGCCGTGCGGGCCGTGCTCGCCGCCTCCCTGAAATTGCTTCAGAAGTTGCACGTCGTCGTACTGATCGGCATTCTTGGTGTCCTTACAGCGATACAGGCCGAAACCCTTCGGGCCGATGCCGTTGACGTACAGACTGTCGAAAGCGTACAGCATGCCCATCGCGCCGGTGATCGGCAGATTGAGCTTCTCGATATTCGCAGCTCTACCGTCCTTGAGCGTAATGCGCAAGACGGGCTGGTTTTGCTGGCCCGAGATGATGAGCCGACCCTTGTGGTCCTTGGCCATGCAGATCCACGAGCCTTCCTTCTTGGTATCGGCGATGTGGACGACATCGATCGCGAAACCGTCGGGCACGTGGATCGAATCGCTGACGTCGCCCAGGGTTTTTGTTTTGCCCGCGCCGCCGGCGAGCACGAATGCCGTCGTCAGCGAGAGGCCGACGAGACAGCCGAAAATGGAGAGCCGATAATACATGGGAACCTTTGCAAATATCAGGAGTGAGGATGGTGGCGTTAAGGGTTTATTCTATCGATAAGGCGCGTATTCGTGAATCTGTTTAGCCGCTCGCCTTTGGCGAGCGCGAACGTGACGAATTGCATGCGATGAAATTACGCCGAACGCCATGTCCGCGCTCGCCCAAGGCGAGCGGCTAAACAGCAATTACTTGACCCGTTCCAGCAGCCAGGTTGCCGCCGACGTACGCTGCTCGCCAAACGTCAGCGAGGCTGGCGTGGCGGCATAGCTCTGGACGGTCGGCGCGTAGGCTTTGCGAAGGTCGGCACTCGTGACGCGGCGATTCGTCTGATCGACCATGTTCTCGAAGTGCAGCGGACGCGGCGACAACGCACCAGCCAAATCGCACAGGTCGCCTGCCTGCAGTGCACCGGGAACCGACGCATCGTGCGGCACGAGCACTGCGAAATGTGCCAGGACCGAGTGATAGCTCGTCAACCCACCCGAAACGTAGACCGCACGAACATCGTCCTCGTACAGCGCGCCCAACAAAGCCAGCAATCCGCCGAGCGGTTCCGAAAATGTCGGCCAGCCGTCGGCGGCGTGAGGTACTTTGAAGTTGGTCGTGTCTGAGTTCGTTGGTGTGAACGAGTCACCCCATAGCGCGATGCGTTTGGCGTCCAC
>CAMAUE010000049.1 GCA_945861245.1 Singulisphaera sp. GP187 | reverse complement strand
ACCACTTACTTCGTGCGTGGCTCTGACAATACGGCCCACGGACGAATCGCATGGACTGCACAGATCCTACGCATCAATTTGTGGCGAGGTTGGATGCATCTCCAATCCATGCTTGACGGCGCAGCCGCTCTCGGCATCACGGAGATGTGACGAAACTAAAGCGCTTATGCTTGTGGCTGTGGGGATTTCGGCTACGACACTGTTGCAGGCATCGCTGTCTCGACGCTCACCTTTGCGGAGAACACCGTCGGCGGCGTTTCGCCGAGCACTTCCATCGCCAGGGCGAGATAGTCCTCCGCACCGTTGCAGGTTGGGGCGTAGGAGTAGATCGACTTGCCGAAACTGGGTGCCTCCGCCAGCTTGATATTGCGGCGAATGCGCGACTTGAGGACAATCGCCTGGCTCCACGGCACATTCGCGCCACGGCTGTTCGCGAGAAACGACTCGATGTCGCGTTCGACTTCTTGAGCGAGCCGGGTGTGAGTGTCGCACAGGCAGAACACCACGGCGGTGACACGTAACTTCGGATTGATTCGTTTGGCGACGACGGCGGTCGTTTCGAGCAATTTGCTCAAGCCGTGCAAGGCGAGAAAGTGCGGTTGAAGCGGGATAAACACCTCGTCGGCGGCGCAGAGTGCGTTCAGTGTTAGTACGCCGAGCGACGGCGCGCAATCCATCAGGACGAAGTCGAACGAATCATCGGTTGCCAAAAGGTCGCGCAGGATCACCTCACGGCCAACGACACCTGCTAACTCGACCTCGGCGGCAGCGAGATCAATGTCCGAAGGGACGACCCAGAGGTTTTCCTCCGCCTGTCGGCGCGCTAAACTGAGAGCTTTGTTGTCGACCAGGCAATCGTAGATGGACGGCGCTTGGCCGTTGGGTTCGATGCCAAGATGGGTGGTGGCGTGTGCCTGGGGATCGAGGTCGAGCAACGACACGCGCCGACCAGCCCGCGCAAGCGCGGCACCGAGGTTCACGGAAGTTGTGGTTTTCCCGACGCCGCCCTTTTGATTCAATATCGCGATCCGTCGCATGCCGGCTCCTTGGTTAGCAGAGGAACGGCAGCGTTATAAAGCAGCGACGATTTTCAGGCAACCCCGATTTTCACGAACGACGGCTTGCGGCTTAGCGCTCGGAATATCGACCCGAGCGCTAAAGCCGCAAGCGGAAAACAAGAACCGGTCGTGGTGCGATTAGTTCTTCACGCGTTCCATCAGGCTCGCATTGCTGATGCGGTAGACTGGCACGACGCCCGCCTTCGTTTGGCCACGTGCCAGGTTGCCTTGCACCGAGATCAAATCGCCACGACGGAATTGCGACATATCGACCTGCATCGGCAGCAGAACGATGCGGCCACGGTGCGAATCTTCCGTCTCCGGGGTTGCGTAATAGAGCACATAGTAGCCGTTTTCAACTTCGATCTGCCCGGTGGCCCACTCCCACTTGTCATCGCGGCCGATCTTGTTGGTCAGCGCGGGCAGGATGGGGTATCGCACGGTGGGCTGTTGCGCAGCTGACGATTCGATGACCTTGGTCGTCGTGCTCGCATTAAAAATGAGATCGCGCGGTTGCGTATTTTGGCTGGACGGATTCGGCAACTTGCGTGGAAAATCGTCGGCTGGCACGGTCGGCGGCGAGGTGATTAGCGGGGGCGGAGCAACCGTGTCGCGCGGCGTATTCGTCGTGCGCGGACCGAACAACTTGGAGGGCTGCCCGGGCGTTTCTTGTGGGTCACGTTTGAACCAGCCCTGAATCTTCGACATGATCGGCCGATCTTCCCGACTGAACCAGCCGATAGCCGGGCGCGATTGCGGCTGTTGCTGCATCGGCTGGCCGGCGCTCGGGCCTGGCTTCGCCGTCGTTCCTTGCGGCGCGATCTGCGTCGTCAACGGCGTCGGCGAAGTGCTGCTGATAATCGATTTGCTCGGAGTCGGTTCCCCGCCTTGGCCCAAGAACATACCGGCGGCCAAGAGGCTGCTGCTAAGAATGGCGTTCACGATTTCCCCTTTTCGCGATAAATGACCCACGCCCTCTTGCGCGGATCGTGAAGTTTCCGTACCTCACCCAGGCTCGCGCATCGTGCGGATGCA
Source organism: Singulisphaera sp. GP187 (assembly GCA_945861245.1). GTDB lineage: Bacteria > Planctomycetota > Planctomycetia > Gemmatales > Gemmataceae > SIAQ01. Next base: position 31,354 of record CAMAUE010000049.1, on the reverse strand, counting down.
ATGCGACCCTGCCTATCTCATCGGCCCGCACGCACTGCGGACTTTAACACCTTTGCCAACTATGCAAATATTGCCGAAGCTTTGGAATGTGCGTAAAGGCGTCTGTAGTCCGTAGTCCGTAGTCCGTAGTTCTTGGTTAAATTCATACCGATCACTTGCAACGGACCACAGACTCACGATTCTTTGTCGTCGCCATTTTGTTGCGGAGGTGTAAAACAACCGCGTGCTTGCTGACTACATATAGCCCGCCATTTATGGCGGGTGTACTGCGGACCCGCCATAAATGGCGGGCTATATACGAAGGTGATCTGATGCTTCGACCTCTTACCGTTTTGTCTCTGATATTGTTGACACTTGCCGTCACCTCGCTGGAAGCGCAACCCGATCCGTATGCGAACAAAGTCGCGCCGGCTTCGGACCAGTGGAAGACCGTCGCCAAGCGGATGCAGCTTCCGCCCGGCGTCAAAGTCGATCTCTGGGCGGCGGAACCGCATGTCGCCAATATCGTCGCGTTTCATTTCGATGAAAAAGGTCGTTGTTACGTCGCCGAGACCTTCCGCCTACACCACGGCGTGACCGACAACCGCAGCCACATGTATTGGCTCGACGACGACCTCGCCTGTCGAACCGTCGCCGACCGTGTCGCGATGTACAAGAAACATCTGAAAGGCAAATTCCTTACCTACGAAACCGACCACGATCGCGTTCGCCTCGTCGAAGACACCAAGGGCCTGGGCAAGGCCGACAAATCAACCGTCTTCGCCGACGGCTTCAAAAACGCCGCCGACGGTATCGGCTCCGGCGTCCTCGCACGCCAGGGCAAGGTGTGGTTCACTTGCATCCCCGATCTCTGGTTCTTGCAAGACACCAAAGGCACGGGCCGCGCGGATGTGAAGAAATCGCTGCACACCGGCTACGGCGTGCACGTCGCTTTCCTTGGGCATGACATGCACGGACTCATCATGGGGCCGGACGGCAAGCTCTACTACAGCATCGGCGATCGCGGCCTGCACGTCGAGCACGAAGGTAAAACGCACTCCGCGCCCGACACCGGCGCCGTGCTCCGTTGCAACCCCGATGGGTCCGAACTCGAAATCGTCGCCACCGGTTTACGCAATCCGCAAGAGCTGGCGTTCGACGAACTCGGCAACCTCTTCACTGGCGACAACAACGCCGACGGCGGCGACAAAGCCCGCTGGGTCCATCTCGTCGACGGCGGCGACTCCGGCTGGCGCATCGGCTACCAATATCTTAACTCGCCCAAGCTCGGCGTTTGGAACGAAGAACGCCTCTGGCACACTCAGCCAACCAACACCGCCAGCTATCTCCTTCCGCCGCTCGCTCACATCGGCAATGGACCTTCCGGCTTGACCTATCATCCCGGCACGAGCCTCTTGCCCGAAAAATACAACAAGCACTTCTTCATGTGCGATTTCCGTGGCTCCGGCGGCGGCAGCGGCGTCCATGCGTTCTCGCTCAAGCCCAAAGGCGCGTCCTTCGAAGTCGTCGGCACGCATCAATTCGTCTGGTCCGTCCTCGCCACCGATTGCGATTTCGGCCCCGATGGCGGATTCTACGTCAGCGATTGGCACGAAGGCTGGGGCATCCCAAATAAAGGCCGCATCTACAAATTGGCCGACCCGAGCAAAGCCGAGGACGCCACCGTCAAGGAAGTGAAAAAACTTCTGGCTGACGGCTTCAGGCAGCGCACGAACGACGAATTGGCGACGCTGCTCGAACACAAGGACCAGCGCGTTCGCCAAGAAGCGCAGTTCGCGCTGGCGGAGAAGAAGGCCACGGAAACGCTCGCCAAGGTCGCCTACAAAGCGAGCAAGTTGGCGAGACTGCACGCCATTTGGGGCCTCGGTCAAATCGGCCGCCAGGATCCGAAGGCACTCGAATCGCTGCTTTACCTCGTGAAAGACCCCGATGCTGACGTTCGCTCTCAAATCAGCAAAGTCGTCGGCGACGCCAAGTTCGCGCGTGGCATTGTTGGCGTGGTCTTCGGCTTGAGCGACCCGGAGCCGCGCGTTCGCATGAACGCTGCGTTGGCCCTGGGGCGACTGGGCATCAAAGAGGCCATGCCATCGGTGCTGGCCATGCTCAAAGCGAACAAGGACGCCGACCCGTACCTGCGACACGCCGGCGTTATGGCGCTGGCAGGCATGAACGATGCGGAAGCCTTGCGCCAGGCCGCTGGCGATGCGTCGTCGTCTGTTCGCCTGGCGGCACTGCTGGCGATGCGGCGGCACACCTCGGCCGATGCCGCGCTGCTGCTTAACGACTCCGATCCGCAGATCGTCCTCGAAGCCGCCCGCGCGATCTATGATGCGCCAATCCCGTCGGCCCTGCCGAAGTTGGCCGAGCTGGCACGCAATCCGCTCAAGGACGTGCCGAACCCGACGGTGTTGCGCATCCTTGCCGCCAACTATCGCCTGGGCACAGCGGCATCGGCGCAGACGCTCGTGTCGATCGCCGGTCGAGCTGATGTCGCTCTGCCGATGCGCGAACAAGCGATCAAGATGCTGTCGGCCTGGGAGAAACCCTCGGGCCGAGATTGGGTCGTCGGTCTCTGGCGACCATTAACGGAGCGTCCCGGCGCCGATGTGGCCAATGCCCTCAAGCCATCGCTGGCGACCTTGATGACGGGTCCGGACAAGATTCGCACCGAGACCGCAAAGCTCGCCGCCAAGCACGGCATGAAGGAGATCGGCCCCGCTCTGCGTGATCTCGCGGGCAACATCAAGAATCCGGTTAGCATTCGCATCGACGCGCTGCAAGCCTTGGAAACGCTCAAAGACGCCAAGCTCGCCGAGGCCGCCAAAGCCGCTCTCGCCGACGCTGACCCGCGCGTACGCCATCAAGGCCGTCGGCTGGTGCTGAAGAATGCGTCGAAGCAAGAAGCGGTGACCGCGTTGACGAAAGTGCTCGACGACGGCGCGACCGTCGAACGCCAAGGCGCGCTCGCGCTGCTGGCGAAGGTGCAATCGCCCGAATCCGATGCCTTGCTCGAACAGTGGTTCGACAAACTGTTGGAAAAGAAGGCATCGCCGGAGGTGCAACTCGACATTCTCCTCGCCGCCCAAGAACGTGGCAACGAGACGCTGAAGACGAAAGTGGCGGCGTATGAAAAGACGCGCGACGTGAAGAACCCAATGGACGTCTACCGCGAATCGCTCGTCGGCGGCGACGCCGAGGCCGGCCGGCGCGTGTTCCTCGACAAGGCTGAGCTATCGTGCGTGCGTTGCCATAAGCTCAACGGCATCGGCGGCGAAGTCGGCCCGGACCTCACCGGCATAAGCAAGAAACAGAAGCGCGACTACCTGCTCGAAGCGCTCGTCGATCCCAACAAGCAGATCGCCAAGGGCTACGAATCGGTCGTCCTCACGCTCAAGAGCGGCTTAATCAAGACCGGCATCCTCAAAAGCGAAAACGACAAGGAAGTCCGCATCATGACCGGCGACGGCCAACTGCTGAGCATCCCGAAAGCCGATATCGACGAAAGCAGCCGCGGCCCCTCGGCGATGCCCGCCGACCTGATCCAAAAGATGACCCGCCGCGAGCTGCGCGACCTCGTGGAGTTCCTGGCGACGGCGCCGTGAAATAACAACAACCCGCTACAGGCAAGGTTATTCGTCAGGTCCTTTCAAGATGGTCATGCTTTTGGGGATGACCATCTTGGCCATGTTGGATTCATCGTTCGGTCAGAGCCACGCACGAAGTAAGTGGATAATCCAATTTCGATTTGCAGCTTGTGAGGTGCCGTTAGTCCCGGCAGGCAAGAATGCCTGCCAAGATGGCCATGCCATTTGGGGATGACCACCTTGGTCATGTTGAATTCATCGTTCGGTCAGAGCCACGCACGAAGTAAGTGGGTTTTGTGAATTCAATCCACTTACTTCGTGCGTGGCTCTGACACTCTCGCACATGCGAGCGTGGCCAAGGTGGCCATACCTATTTGGATGACCATCTTGGCCATCTTGGATTCGTCCTGGGACCGCCACGCGGCCCTTCGCTGGCGCTCAGGCTTTGACGATGTATCCTGATTACTGCCGTTCCGCTTCAAACGAGAAATTCACGCCAGCGTCGAGGCGGGCGGCGATCATGCGACCTAACGACGCGCCGACTCCCGTATCCGCGTGTTTGCGACGCCAGGCGGGGCAGTGGTTCGTATCGAATTCGCATATAATCCGATCGATGACGGCTTCATTCATGTACCAAGTGGGGTGCTCGATACCAGGAAATATTCGCACTGTGCAATTTTGACCCGGCTCCCAAATCGGTTTCAACACGACCTTGGAATTAATCCCCGCCGCGACGATATTGCCGTTCTTGGCGAGGAAATAAATCATCGAGTCGCCGGCCGAGTAATAGTGGCGCAATTTGACATCCGCCGGCACAGGGTTCGATCCAACGGCAGACCCCAGCGTGATGACCGCTGCAAAGCGATAGGCCTGCGCCTTCTTCGCAAGATCGGGATACTTCACCAGGTTATGGGCGAGATGAGCGAGGCTCATGCCGATCTGTCCGCCGGCGCTGTGGCCGATCCAGACGAGGTCGTCGTCGGCCGTTACGCCTTGAGCTTGCAGCGCTTTGTGCATGCGGATGTAAGCGTCGTGCGAGACGCGCGAAGCGGGATCGACGCTGCCGATGTAAATCATCAAGCCTTCGCGCGGAATCATGTTGGAGAGCGTGGCCGTGGGGAATGGGCTTTCGAGGGCAACGATGTCGCGCGCGTCGATGCCGCGCTCGATGAGTGTCGCCTTGAGCTTGCGAGGTGCGTGGTTCTTGTCGTCGGGTGCAAGGATGACGTGCATTCCGGCATGCAACACAAACACGCGGCGTTTTTTGGCGGGAGCTTCGGCCTTCTGCTTGATGGCACGCAAGGCCATCAAGTGCGTATCGGTACGGAAGATCAAGCGTCCGCCGGCGATGGTCGGCGTGCTCTGTGTTGCTTCGCCAAGGCTGGACTTGCCGAGCAATTTGTACGTGTCGCTCGCCTGGACCACGTAAACCGTGCCGTCGTTGGCGGGGCAATAGATCGCGTCGTCGGCCAAGATGGGTGAAGCCGAAAATTCTCCGTCGATGCGTTCCTGCCAAATGACTTTGCCGGTCTTGGCATCGAGTGTAGTGAAGATGCCGAGTTCGCTGCAGCAATAGATACGGTTGCCTTTGACGATCGGCGTGGGCATGTAGGCGACGGCCTTTTCCATGCGCCAGACTTCCTTCACTTTGCCGTCAGCAGTTGGACGAACGGCGACGAAGTGTTTCTGCGCCGACACAAAGCCGCAGGTGCCGATGACGAGATCGCCGGCGATGATGGGCGAGGCGATGGCGCGTTCCTGTTTGCCCGGCTCGAAGACCGAGGTTTCCCAGAGCACCTTGCCCGAGCGCGGCTCGACGGCGGTGATGCCGTGCTGCCAGTTGGTGAAGATCAGCGCTGCTTTGCCATCGGTGCCGCGATAAACGCACGGCGTCGAGTAAGTGGCATTGCCGCTGTTGCGCTGAATCGTCCAGACTTTCTTGCCCGTCTTGGCTTCGACGGCGTGGAGGCTGCCTTTCTTGTCTTGCTCGTTGGCCAGGATCAACAGGTCTTCAAAAAGGATTGGCGAGACGCCAAAGCCGTGCTGGCTGGTGTAGCTGCCGAGATCGATCTGCCAAATGTTTTTGCCCGTCAAGCGATCGAGGGCCTGGACGATGTACTGTTGCGGCGTGGCCCAGGCGAGATAGAGCCGATCGGCATCGACGGTGGGCGTCGAAGTGGCGATGCTATTGCGCTTGTGCATCTTGTACGAATTGTCTGGGAACGCACGCTGCCAGGCGGTCTTGCCCGTCTCGGCGTCGATGCACAGAACATGGCGTTCGCCGGACTTCTTGTTGGCGGAGGTCACGTACACATGCGTCTGCCAGGCGACCGGGCTTGAGTATCCGCGCTCCGGCAACTTGACCTTCCATGCGTAGTCCTTGTCGGTCCACTGAATCGGGAATCTTTCGTCGCTGACACCGGCGCCGTTCGGTCCGCGGAAGCGATTCCATTCGTCGGCGTGTACGAGACCCGTTGCGAGAACCGTGAATAGCAAAAGGATACAACGCATGAGGAATCCTCGAGAGATCACGACATGCCGCTTGCGGCTTAGCGCTCATGCCGGATGTACCTGAGCGCTAAGCCGCAAGCGGAAAACAACAACCATCAATGGATATGATATGATCTCACGCCTCCGGTTCCGCATTGGAAACAAGCGGGTGCTTGAACTCGGCGAGCTTCTTGTGCAGCGTGTTGCGGTTGATGCCTAGCCGTGCCGCCGCCTTGATGAGCACGTTGTCGCAGAGGGGCAGCACCTGGTCGAGCAGTTCGCGTTCGATGTTGCGGATCAGGCGGTTGTACAGGTTGCCGTCGTCGGCGGGAATTTGCTGCAGTGCGGTGCGGACTAGCAGTTGAACCTGCTGATCCATCTCGGCGGGTTTGCCATGCGCGACGCGCATGCGCTGCTCGTGGCCCGGCAGCATGTGGTCAAACTGCACGTCCTGGCCATGCGACAAAACGACGCAGCGCTCGACGTAATTTTCCAGTTCGCGCACATTGCCTGGCCAATCGTAGCGTTTGAGACGTTCGAGAATCGACGCCGGCAGGTCGGGCGGATCGCGGCGATTTTCTTCGCAATACCGCTCGAGAAAGAAATGGGTCAAGGCACCGATATCATCGGTCCGTTCACGCAACGGCGGCAGGTAGATCGGCACGACGTTGAGGCGGTAGTACAAATCCTCGCGGAATCGGCCTGCTTCGATTTCCTCCTCCAGAAATCGATTTGTCGCACCGATCACGCGGGTATCGACGCGGATGGTTTTGCTCTCGCCGACGCGCTCGAACTCGCGCTCCTGCAAGACGCGCAATAGCTTCACCTGAAGCTTGGAACTCATGCTGTTGATTTCGTCGAGGAAGATCGTGCCGCCGTGCGCCGCCTCGAATCTTCCGGTCTTGTTGTCGACAGCGCCGGTGAACGCGCCTTTGACGTGGCCGAAAAGTTCGCTCTCGAGCAGACTTTCCGTGAGCGCGCCGCAGTTGACACGCACGTAGGGGCCGTCGGCACGCGGGCTGAGGCGATGGATGTTGCGGGCGATTACTTCCTTGCCCGTGCCCGTTGCGCCAATAAGTAGCACGCTGGCGCGTGAACTGGCAACAAGGCGCGTCAGCCGGTAGACGGCACGCATTGCCGGACAGGTGCCAACGACACCTGGCAACGGTGCGTCGATCGGTTCTTTTGCAGTGGAGGATGATGCCATGAAAGGCAAGCCTCAATGGTGCGGGACCGCGCCAGGAAAGCGGAAAAAGGGAGAGGACCCGCGAGACTGGCGTTGCCCATTATTATAGCGTCTATCTTGAAAACGGCGACAGATCGTCGCAATAATGAGCAACGAAGCCAATCGGCATGCGCAGGGAACGCGCATGAAGTGACATGAATGCGGGCAGGCTGTTCTGGGAAAAAGATCGGCCCTGCGCGAAGGCGAGTTCCGGGTCGCCTTCGGCAGGGCCATTTCTTAAGCAAATCGTGCCTCTTCTCTGCCGGCCCGACTGATATGTTTTCTATGGCAACTCGCATGCCGAACTTGAATGCAAATCGATTGTTGTTCGCAACTTCTTGATAAATAAAACGTTATGCAATAATATCGAGAAACAATCGTCTCCGGAAAACGTCTGATTCTGCCTTCCTTGTAATCTTCACATTGGAAAAAATACAATCTCCGGCGGTCAGGGCACCGGCGGCGGGTGAATGACACGGACCGAAGGCCAAATCTCGTTCTTCGTATATAGCCAGCTATTTATGGCGGGCTCTATATACTTCGCATGGTAGAAATTCTCGCTTTTCCGAACTGATCAAAACATTTCCGAGCCGCGACCGTAAGGGAGCGGCCGACATAAACCGCTCGGCATTCTGTCGGCCGCTCCCTTACGGTCGCGGCTCGGAAAAGCGTCAAACTCAGCCGTCAAAGGTATAATGAGCAGAACCAAACCGCACTGCGAGTCCCCTAATGGCCGACAATGCCCCGACACCAACCGATGCCAAGCAGGTCGCCAGCGAGCAATATTATTGGCTTTGGATCGTCTGCTTGCTCGGCCTCGACTACTTCAGCACGCTCGCTTATCAGCCGTCGATCACTTACCAGGTAACAAAGCGGTTTGGCCCAATCGCAACGGCGGCGGTCGTGTTCGTCACGCTGTTCGGCGCGCTTCCGGTTTACTGCTGGCTGGCGGGGCGGTCGCCGGGCGGGCAGGGGTCGCTGGGCATTATCGAAAAGCACATTCGCGGTTGGCGGGGCAAAACGCTGGTCCTTATTATGCTCGGTTTCGCCGCCACCGACTTCACTATGCTCAAATCGCTGTCGCTGGCCGACGCTTCGGTGCATGTGCTGCACAAACATGACAACGATCGTCGAGAGATCGCCCATGTCGCCGTCGGCTGGTTGAAAGATCATGGCATAGCCTGGTTCGGTGAACGCGCGGCTCCATACTTCGACGAACAACTCGTCGTCACGATCTTGCTCGGCATCGTCGGCTTCGTGTTCTGGTTTGTGCTGCGCAAAGGCTTCAATCGCAACGTCGTGAGGTTGGCGGTCCCGCTGGTCGCGATTTATCTGCTGATGACCGGCATCATCATCGCGGGCGGATTGTGGCAGCTGAACGAACACCGAGAAATATTCCACGACTGGTGGGACCAGATGATTCGCGGCAAGTTCGACCTCGTCGAGCGCGGCGGACCGCCACTTGCTTTCTGGCAGGTCGTCTTGTGGGCGCTGATGGCGTTGCCGAACCTCGCACTCGGCTTGAGCGGTTTCGAGATGAGCATGATCCTGATGCCTCAGGTCCAGGGCAAACCGGACGAACAGCCGCCGCGAACGCGAATCCGCAATACGCGCAAAGTGCTGATCACGGCGGCGGTCGTCATGTCGATCTCCTTGCTTGGGTCGGTGCTTGTGACGACGCTCTTGATTCCACACGAGGAATTGCAAGCTGACGGCGGAGCGAACAACCGCTCACTCGCCTATCTTGCGCACGGCGGCAGGTTGACCTTTGGCGAGGACGAACTGCTCTGGCCGATCTGCGGTCCGGTTTTCGGCACGGCGTATGACATCGTGACGGTGCTGATCCTGTGCTTGGCGGGTACGAGCGTGATGACGGCGCTCTCCGTGTTGCTGCCGTTGTTCTTGACGCGGTTTGGCATGGAGTTTCGCTGGACGCAGCGCTGGGGCGTGCTGCTGATGCTATTCGCCGCCATCAACACGTTGATCACTGTGTGGTTCAAGGCGAAGGTTGAGGACCAGCGCGGCGCATACGCCACGGGCGTGCTGGTGTTGATCGCCTGTGCCGCCGTGGTGACAGCGCTGGACAAGAAGCTAGCGCTGCAACGATTGACCACGGGTTGGCGGTTCCTGCGCTGGCTGGACCTGGGCTACTTCACGTTGATTGCGATGGTGTTTGTGACGACGACTTTGGCCGTGACGATGCGCTCGCCGAGCGGTTTGGCGATTTCGTGCTGCTTCATCGCGGCTGTCGTGGCGATGTCGATCCTATCGCGCGCCTGGCGGGCGGATGAGTTGCGTACGATCGGCTTCGGGTTCAAAGACGAGCAATCGAAGTTCCTGTGGGATAGTCTGCGCCTGACTGATTTCCCGATCCTCGTTCCCTTTAGGCCGATTCGCGAGACGTATGAACAAAAGGAAATACAGATTCGGGAGGATCATCATTTATCTGAGGAAGCCGACATTGTGTTTCTGGATGTCAACGTCGATGATCCGAGCGATTTTTTTCAAACGCTTAAGGTCGAAGTGGTGCGTGAGAACCACCGCAGCATCATCCGCGTGACGGGCAGCGTGTCGGTTGCCCACGCCATCGCCGCCACCGCTCTGGAATTGTCACGTAATAGCTCTCCGCCTGGGCTGCACTTCGGCTGGACGGAAATGGACATGCTGTCGGCCAGCTGGAGCTATCTTGCGTTCGGCGAAGGCAACGTGCCCTGGAAGGTGCGCGAGTTAATCCAGCATGCGGAACCGAACCCGGCCAAACGCCCGCGCGTTATCGTTGGATGAGAGGTTCCCGTTACCTGTTTTCCGCTTACAGCTTAGCGCTCAGAATATCCCAGGCGAGCGCTAAGCCGCAAGCGGAAAACTGTGGACGTTACTTCACCGCTGACACGCTGATGACTTTCGACTGCGTCACGCCAGTGCTGGAGCGAATGCGGATCGTGTGCTCGTCCGTTTGAAGCACACGGGCTTTCCACAGGACGGTCGAATACTCCGCGTCGCCGATGATGGGCGGGACCGGCTGCGTCGCCCGGCCTTCGACAAGCTCGATGCCGGGCGGAAGTTCAAGTGTCATCGCTTGGCCGATCGCGGCGTCGGCGACGATCGCGGAGACCGTGAATTGCTTGCCCGGTTCAAACGATCCGCCCAGCGCCATTTCAAATCGGCCTTCGCTCTCTGCGGTCACGGCGATGTTCTCACCGTAGGCGTAGGCGAGTTCGCGTTTCATGCCGGGCTTGAGGTCTTTGGTCGCCCAGAAGATGCCGATCGCGGAATCGCCCATGGACGGAGCCGCAGGCATGTCCCATGCGCCAAAGCCGGTGCCATGGCGGGTGAGCACGAGCTTCGTCGGGCGTTCGTATTTCCCGCCCATGTTAAGCGTGAGATGGGCGATGTAGCCGGGGTTTTGCAAATCGGGTCGTTGAAGCATTTGCAAGTAGCTTGGCAGCGTTTTTTCCTGCAATATCATCCCGTCGAGGATCTTGCCCTTGTGCGTCGTCGGCGAGGCGTACATGCAGCCGTCGTTGTCGATGACATAGGTATCCATGTAGACACGCATGCCGAAGGGAACGGCGTTCTTGCCTTTGTTCTCGATGGTGTAGGTGATGAGCACCGTGTCGAGGTTGCGTTTTTGGCCTGGCGCCTTTGCCTTGGATGGGTGCAACTCGACGGTCTGCACAATGCGCACATCGTCGATGAGCCATGAGGACATTTGGCCGTTGCGCTGCTTGCCGCCGGGACCTTTGGGCAGCGGCGCGTTAAGGAACTCGAAGCGTCCGCCGGCGCCGGCCTGTTGAATAAACCGCCCGTTTATCAACACGCTGGGGAAATGGCTCAGGTGCAACATCTGCATTTGCATCGTATTGACGGTGATGTAAAAATTGCCCTGCGATTGATAGCGGATGCGTGGCGTCGGATCGATCGCGCCGCTATCGCTCATATCAACGACGACCGCTTTCTCGTCCTTGACGGTCGATTTGAATTTCGATTTAGGCGTCTCGCCGCCGTGCGTGGAGAACGATCCGAATGCGAACACGGCGATCACGAACGGTACGAAGTAATTGCTTTTCACGGTAACTCCTTCGAGTATATAGCCCACCATTGATGGCGAGTCTTGCAACAAACCCACCATTGATGGCTGGCTATGTCGCGTCAACGTCACACCGTCCGCCCCTTGTATAACTGACGACCAAGCACCGGATCGCGAACGGTAAATTCGCCCGGTTCCTTGTCTCGCGTCAGGCAGCGGATGTACATCTCTAGCTTCGCATCCAGGTCATCTGCGTGATGAATAATCAACACCTCGGGTATCAACGGCAAGCGAGGCGAACCCCATTCCGGCAGCGTCAGATGCGACAGCACGATGTGTTCCAGCATCCGCACCAGGTCCGGGTCCACGTCGCCCAACTCGCGGGCCACGTCACGCACCAGATCGCGGCCCAACAGCAGATGACCGGTGAACCGACCGTCGACGGTCTGCTGCACGTTCAGTGGATCGTCGTTGAATTCCACCGTGCGTCCGATGTCGTGCAGGATCGCGCCGGCCAGCACAAGATCACGATTGATCGGCGGATGCAAATCGGGATAGTGTGCGACATATTTATCCACCAAATGCAGACACGAATGCGCGACCGAAACGATATGCTCCAGCAAACCACCAGCGAACGGATAGAAATGCTTCTGCGTCGCCGGCAGTTGCTTGATCGCTTGCTTCTTTCGTTCGAGAATCGTCAGCACGAGTCGGCGCAGCGGAACGTTCTCAATTTGGCTCTCGGCGAAATTCCAAAGGTCTTGATACATCTCGTCGAGGTTGTAGCGCGAACGCTCGACAAATTCGAGCGGATCGAAGCCGTTCTCGCGGTCGGTGTCGATCACGGCGCGGATATTCTGCACATCGATCTGCGGGCCGTAAGTTTTGTGCTCGCCGTACTCGCCGCGAATTTTGTAGAATCGGCCTTCCTGCCAGGTGGTATCGCAGGCTTCAAACCACGGACCGTCGCTCCAGACCATGAAGGCGGCGGTCCGCCCGGTATCGCGGAATCGGCAGGTGTAAAATAGCTTGCCATCGCGTCGAGCGGCACGGGTGCGCTCACAGAGGAACGCGAAGAAATCGCCTGCCTGTCCGGGCGTCATCTCAGCCAAGCGCACCAGCGGCGGTTTCGATTTTGACATTGGCAGGCATTCCGCAATTATTCACGACGTGAACCTTTTTATAGTGTACCGGAGTTTGGACAGCGCACAAGTGGTCCGATCAAACTTCAGAGCCGTAAGCAAAGTTGGATGGCGCTCATCGCGCTCAGCCCTTTTGGCATGAGCCGCATGATCGACATCCACACCGAATCGGTTTGACTTCGGTGTCGGGGCGGGTTCTATATCTTCGACGGGTGGGATTGTCGCTTTTCTGAGCCGCGACCGTCAGGGAGCGGCCGACAAGATGCCGTGCGCTCACTGTCGGTCGCGGCTCGGAAAAGGTACCCTTTGATCGTCAAAATACGGCAGGCTGGAAAGCCTGCCTCACGGACCAAATTGGATTCTTCCTCGAGGGAGTATTTGAAAAGAAAGCGCAGGCACCCAGTCTGCTCGCGCTCGTCTAGCTACCTTAAATATAAGGAAGACCTGCGGAGACCGCGCCGAGTTAATCCTAACACAGGCCGAGGACCGTTCGCAAAGTCAGTTGTGAAAGATTTTGTTTAGCCGCGACGCGCCAGCGGAGCGTGGGATAACCCTCGCGCTCCGCTGTCGCGTCGCGGCTAAACCAAGTTGGATGTTGCGCATGTCGCTCATGCCAAAAGGGATGAGCGAGATGAGCGACATCCAACTTGGGCTACGAGCCACCTCACTCTGGGAGAGCGGAGCAAACGCGCCGTGCTTTTCGGATGGCAGACGCAAGACGGACCCCGGGCATCGCGGTCACTGGGCCGTTTGAGAAAAAACTAGACAAAAAACATAGTCGCTTCCGGCTCTGAAGCTTGTCGGCGACATGATGCGCGAAACGTCGTAAAAAGAACTGCTGTGATGAACTTCTCTAGCGAGGACTGTGCAATGACCGGTCGCGAGATCATCCAACGATTACACGATGGGAAGCGGGTTTTCAGCCTCGCCACCGTCAATCCGTCGCCGCTTTGGCCTAACCTCGTCAAACAGATCGGCGTCGACTTCGTCTTTGTCGATACCGAGCACACGCCGATCGATCGGCAAACGCTGTCGTGGATATGCCAAACCTATTCGGCGCTGGGCATCCCGCCGGTCGTGCGGTTGCCGTGCAATGATCCGTATGAAGCATGCAAGGCTCTTGATGGCGGCGCGGGCGGGATCATCGGGCCTTATGTCGAAACGCCGGAGCAGGTTCGCGGCCTCGTCGGCGCGGTCAAATGGCGGCCACTGAAAGGCCGACGCCTGGACGACGCCCTGCGCGACCCGGCAACGCTTGAGCCGGAGTTGCGGGAGTACCTGGAGAAGCGCAACCACGACAAGATTCTGATCGTCAACATCGAGAGCGTGCCGGCCATCGAAAATCTGCACGCGATCTGCTCAGTTCCGGGACTCGATGCGGTGCTGATTGGGCCGCACGATCTGTCTTGCAGCCTGGGCATCCCCGAGCAGTACAACCATCCGCGTTTCGATGAGGCGGTGCGGACGATCTTCCGCATCGCCCGCGAACATGGAGTTGGCGCCGGCGTGCATTTTTGGCTCGGCTTGGAGCAGGAAATCACCTGGGCGAAGGCGGGCGGGAACCTCGTGATGCACGCCTCCGATGTCGCCGCATTTAGCCGCACGATGAAGAGTGAAGTCGAGCATCTGCGTGGGGCGTTGGGTGATTGATATTTTATCCGTTTAGCCGCTTGCCTCTGGCGAGTGCGGGCGAAACGTTCGCAGTCGTTTCATACCAATCACCGCCACGCTCGCCACAGGCGAGCGGCTAAACGAATCGGGCTACACCATGACGCAAGTTCCGCTCACAAACACGGGCCGTTGGATTATCCTCGTCTGCGCATTTTTCGGCTGGTTCTTCTGCGGCTTTCACATGCAGATCACCCAGCTCACCGGCCAGCCGGCGGCGATCGATCTTCTCGCGCAGTCCGGCACTGTCGATGCAAACCAGCACAAAATCTACGCCAAGCGTGCCAAGGACAAGTCGATCACCGCCGACGAAAAAACCCAACTCGATGCCTGGAACTCGGCAATAGGCCGATGGTTCGCCTGGCATCAGTGTGCGTTTCTATTTGGCGGAGCGGCGGGCGGACTTGCGTTCGGTTGGCTGGGCGATCGCTTCGGTCGTTCCAAAGCAATGGCGGGCAGCATCCTCATCTATTCGTCGATGGCGGCGGCGGCTTCGCTGGCCCAGACACAAGAGCAACTATGGATGCTCTGGTTCTTTGCCTGCACCGGTGTTGGCGGCATGTGGCCCAACGGCGTCGCTCTCGTCGCCGAGGCCTGGTCCGGGCTGTCGCGGCCCGCTCTCGCCGGCGCGATCGGCACGGCGGCCAACATCGGCATCTTCGTCTTCGCCTCCGTCGCCGCCGAATATCCTATCTCTCCCAACGATTGGCGCTGGGCCTACCTCGTCGGCGCCGGACCCTTCGCGCTCGGCCTGGTCGTTCTCGCGATTGTTCCCGAATCGCCCAAATGGCTCGCCGCCCAGGCCAACCAATTAGCCGCCGCCAAGGACGCCCCCTCAACCCTCGGCGTGTTTCAGCCCGCGATGCTTGGCATCACGCTGATTGCTATCGTTCTCGCTACCGTGCCGATCGTCGGCGGTTGGGGCACGGCGAACTGGATGAATCCCTGGGCAGACGAATTCGGCGCGGAACTCACGCCGCCCGACTACGGTTTGAAAGCCCGCATGAACCAGGCCCGCGCCATCACCGGCAGCGTCGGCAGCCTGCTCGGCGGGTGGATCGCGCACATGCTCGGTCGCCGACTGACGTACTTCCTCGTTAGCGTTCTCTCGCTCATCATCGCCCAGTACATTTTCTGGTTTCTGGTCCCGACCGATGCGTCGTTTCTAATTTGGGTCGCGATTCTCGGTTTCGTCAGCGGGGTCTACTTCGGCTGGCTGCCGTTCTGTCTGCCCGAGTTGTTCCCAACCCGCCATCGCGCCACCGGCGCCGGCGTCGGCTTCAACTTTGGCCGCATTGTGACCGCGTGCTTATTGTTCGTCGCCGGCACGCTCATGACCACCTTCGGGCGCGACTACGCTGCGATAGGCCGACTGACGAGCCTGCTCTTCATCCTGGGAATGGTTTTCATCTGGTTCGTGCCCGATACGAGCAAGAGGGAGTTGGCGAATTGAGCGAATTTCGTTTAGCCGCTCGCCTTGGGCGAGCGCGACCTGCGTCTCCTGTTCGCGCTCGCCCGAGGCGAGCGGCTAAACAAAGCAATTGCTACCGCACCCCGTCCCGATATCCGCGAGTCAACGGTTCGGGGTCGATGACGTCGGGGAAGCCGTCGCCATCCGTATCGCGGAGGAATTCGAGGTCAAGGCCGTAGGCCTGGCGGAGGTTGACGCCGGCAAACGACACGATGCGTTCGCCGCGAATGTTGCGAATCGGGCCTTCGATGCGCACCGGCGCGAGGAAAAGCCATTCGACGTTGAAGCGTTCGATGCCGGTGTTCATGCCTTGCACTTTGAAGTTGTCGTCAATTTTGCCGTCGCCGTTCATGTCGCACGGGAGTTGGTCGGTCTGATAAAGGACCAGGCTATTGAGGAAGCAGATGACCTGGCTGCGCTCGGCATCGGTGAGCTTTGCGTATTTTAACCTTGACTCAAGCGCCGCGCCGCCGTGGCGACGGGTGACGCTGTCGAGGTCGAGATTGGCGCCATCATGGCCATACGGCGCGGTATGACCGACGCCCCAGAGTGGCGCGGTGCGCCATTTCTTGACGATGCTGCCGTCGTACTGCATCTGGTAAAAGTCTTCGCCGACGTCGTGATACTTGAAGTCGCTGTAGATGCCGCGAACGGTGGTGGCGCCGCGTTTGGGCACATCGCGTTCGCCTTTCTTGTCTTTTACTTTGTTCGTCAGTTTGACGACTTTGCCTTCGAGGCGTTCGGTCTTGTCGTTGAAGGCGACGGCGAGGTCGAAGAAACGCCGGTCGCCGTCGAAGCGTTGCGTATAGTCCTTGGCGTTGGGATTGCCGGGCAGAAGTTGCCAATCGGGCACGTGGCACGTGGCACAACCGATCTGCTGAAACAGCTTTTCGCCGGCTTTCACGTCCGACGTATTGCGGCCACGCGCGGGGGAGGGATGGTTGAGGAAATGCCATTCGGCGACGTCGAGATCGCCTTCGGAGATTTCCTCGCTGTAGCCGTCGCGATCAGGGTCGTCGAGGCTGATGCCGGGCAGACCGGTCTTGGTCGGGGCGCGGACGCCGCCGCGGTCCTTCGCCGCCGCCGTGATGAATTGCTGAGCGCCGGGATTCGATACCAGCGCATGCGCATCGCGCTTCGGGCTGGTGTAAGTCGTCGGATCGTGGGCCTGCAATCCGGAATGAATCTCGAACGGCGCGGTGGTGAAGGAACGCAGCGTGGTCGAGACCGGCGGGCGGAAGGGCATATACAGGTTGCCCCAGCCGAACACCTGGACTTCGATCTGATAGCCGGCGACTTCGGGATGCTGCATATTGCGCGCATAGGCGATGCGTTGGCCGTTCTTGTCGACGTAGATCGGATAGATGATCGCGTTCAAGCTCGGCATGCCATTCGCGTTTTCCTCGAATGAGCCGAGATCGACGGCGACACGATTTGGATCGCCGTCAGGCAGATTGTGGATGATGAGCCGTTTGCCCTTGGCTTCTTCCTTTGAAATCCAGCCATCGCGATTGGTGTCAGCGATGGCGTAGGCCTGGAGTCGGATTTGCAGGCCGATCATCTCGACGAGACCGCCGCCGAACATGTGGGGCGTATTGCGTCCTGTCGCTCCGTTTTTGGCGATGGTCATGCCGGCGCCGGCGTCGCGGTACGGGACGTTATGGCACGAGCCACACGAGTTGGTGTGCGAGCGGTCCATCATTTTGGTGGCGCCGTCGGGCAGGAGAACGCCCTCGATTTTGCCGTTATCGCCGTAGACGCCATCGCGTTCGCGGAAGTTGCGTTGCGAAAGCGCCTTGCCCCACATGTAGCCGAGCCAGGGATCGACTTCCTGGAGGTACATCGATCCGCCTTCCTGCCAGGCGTCGGTGGTGTGGACCACACGGATGCGTGGGATCTTGATGGATAGCCCGGACAGATCGCGTGGCACATCGATCGGGTTGTCGAGCGAGTTACCGGGGCGTTCGGTTTGCTGGGCGTGGGCGAGCCATTGATGGGTTGCGAATACGCTGGCGAGAATGCCAAGCACGAAACCCGCGATGATCCAGCCGATATTTTTACGCATGGTGATGCACCTCATAGTTTACGTTTAGCGCTCGTGAAATAATGCGCCTTCGCCTGAAATTACGCGAGCGCTAAACGTAAACGCCTTCCCGATTCACACTTTGTTATTATAATACCTGTTCCCGAATTAACGACATTCCATCAAGAGAAGGATATTCCGCAATGGTTGAACGCACGATTGAACTTCGCCGACGCCGATCCCGCACTGCGAAGATGACCAAACTCAAAGGCAAATTAGCCAAGGCCAAGACGCCTGGCGAAAAGGATACCCTCTTGAAGAAGATTCATCGCATCAGCCCGTGGTGGCAGCAGCCGTCGGTACCGGCGAAGTAACGAATCTCCGCTTGCGGCTTAGCGCTCAGTGCATTCCACGCGAGCGCTAAGCCGCAAGCGGAATGTTCGAGCGCCCATCATTTCGACGATGCGCTGCCGGCCTTCGATTGTGGCAGACGCAGTTCCATCTCGTAGATCAACCAATTCGACGTGCCGAGAAACACTCGGCCATCGGTCGTGCGCGTCACGCAGCGCGGGCAGTCGCCGACGATGCCGAAATCGACTTGGCCGATCTCTTTGCCGGTGTTGAGATTCCAGAGACACGCCGTCAGATCGTCGCTCGTTGTCAGCACGGTATTCGCGTCGATTACGAGCAACGACGTCACCCAGTTCTTATGGCCCACAATCGTGCGAACGCATTTCGCCTTGGTCCAATCCCAGACCTTGACACTGCGATCCTGGCTACCGGTGATGAGCGACTTGCCGTCGGCGGAGAACGCCAGACATGCGACCGCCTTGGTATGCCCTTCAAGTACGATGATGTCGCGGTCAGCATCCAGTTTGCCCCCTTTGATCGGCCAAAGGCGAATCGTCGCGTCGCTACTGCCTGATGCCAACCAGCGATCGTCCGGCGAGACGGCGATGACGTTGACGCCCTCGGAATGACCCTCCAATGTCGCGATCGCGCCGCCATCGATCGTGCTCCAGGTTTTGACGGTGCGGTCTTCAGACGCAGAATAAAGCCAGGTTGATTTCGCGCTATAGGCGAGGCCGGTGATCGTCCCCTTGTGGCCAGTAGCGATGCCGATCGAGCGGCCGTTGTCCGGCGGCGTGTGACGTAGGGAGCCATCGGCACCAGCGACCAGCCAGGATTTAGCGTCGCGCGAAACCACGAGTGCCGTCACCGCGTCCGTCTGCACAACTCTATTTGCCACGCGGCCGTTTCCCCAAACGAAAATTGTTGGCTCGTGCCCGGCGGAAATTACGGATCCATCGCTCGTGGCCGCGATAAGGTTGACGGGGCTTTTGTGCTCGGTCCAGGACGACACGAGTTTGCCGTCGTTCACAGACCAAACGTCGACTGGGTTAGGACCACCGCCGATCAATAGTTCATTTCCTTTGACAACGCAAGGCACACGCGCGCGATAAGGCACGGTGCGCGACCAGCGAATCTTGCCGGTGTCGGCGTCCCAAGCGATGAGCTTCGACGAGGGAACGGCGTCAGGAGCTTCATCTGGTTTAACCCAGACGGATAGTACCGTCTTACCGTCCTCAGAAAATATGGCGGTCGAGACCATTGTGGTGGCAACGCCTTTTTCTGGGCGTAGCAAGGTTATCTTCTTGCCCGATTCTATCTCCCATACCGTAAGGTAGGATGATACGAATGACTCGGTGTGAAAAGCAATTAAACGCGCGCCGTCTCTACTTGCCACCATATTTCCAATATCTTTTTCGTTAGTCCCAAATTGGCGGCGGAACTTCTTTATTTCAATGTCGTACAGCCGAACGATCCCGTTAACATCGACTCCAAGGAACTGCTTGTTGTTTGGCAGGTAGGCGACACCAACGGGAGGCAAATCTTTCCCGATGTCAATCGTTGTTGGTATCCCCGATTTGACATCCCAGACTTTTAATCCATTGCCCGACATGGATGTGACAGCGTTTTTTCCATCCGGCCCAAAAGCGAAACGAGCGGAGAACGACGATTTGCGCGGATCTTCTGTAATCAGCGTGCGGACCACTTTGCCTGTATCCAGATTGATCACGCTCACAAACGTGTCGATGAGCCAGTCTTTGCCGGGGTGCATTGTGCCGATCAGCAACGCTGACTTTCCGTCATTTGAGACCAGCACGCTAGAAATCGACTTGTCCAGCAGATCCACCTCACGCGGCCAGGCCCTTGTCTTGGTTTCCCAAATGTGCAATCGCGAACGAAGCTTAATGGGCGAGATAACTTTCTGAGCTTCGTCGTCATCAGGGAAGATGGACATGTCTTCGACAAAAACCAATCGACTTCCATCAGCGCTAAATCCAGAGCCGCGAACCCGCTGAATCTCCGGCGTGCCGAGAATACGCGTCAATCGCATAGGGCCAGTTTGAGCGAAAGACTGCAAGCGCGGCGGCAGTTTGTCCTGAGCGTAAACGGTCGCTGTGAGGGAACACCACATCAAGAGAATCAGCGGAAGTCGGCGGTGGTTCATGGTAATCCCGCAAGAGGTGAATGAAGGGGATAAAATTAACCACAGAGGCACAGTGAACACAAAGAAAATGCGACGCCGCGATGCCGGTTCCTGTCTCGCATTTACTCCGTGCTCTCAGTGCCTCTGTGGTTAGTATTCGGGATTCAATCAGATCACGGCGGCGACACGGGAAACAGCTCCTCGTACTCGGAGGTGTCTTCCGCGCCGTTGTAACGAGCCGGCACGATGGCCAGGTCGTCGTTCATCTCGTCCCGCGCGAAGATTTTGCGGAATTTGGTGATGAACCAGTTTTCGAGGATATGGCCGGTGAGCTGTTGCAGGTCCTTCACGTCGGAGGCTGGCGCTTCACGGACGAGGTAGCCAAGCGGGCGTTCCTTCTGCGATTTCGCCAGGCGAGCACGGATGACCTTGGCGATTGCTTTCGCGCGTTCCTTGTCCTTGGCGTCAGCGAGCGTGAAGCCTTCATCGGGATCGGGCACCGGTTCGCTGTACGGCGCCTTGCCCGTCAGGATGCCGACATCGCGCGCGTCGAGTTTGCGTGCGAATTCCATTGTTGTCGGGATGTGGCCCTTGGCGTTCGGCGTTGGGCGTTGGCCAGCGATGAAGCGGAAGTTGAGCAGTTGAGCACGCTGCATGAGCGGCGGGATGCCGCCCTTGAACGCTTCCAGCCACATGCCGCCTTTGCCAGGAATACCGCTTGGCATACAGCCCGACGCCGCTTGCAGCATTGGCACCCAGGTGTACTGGTACGACTTGTCGCCTTCGAGATCGCATTTGAACGGCGCTTGCACGTAGAACAACGCCTCGGTCTTTTCGCGAACTGAGATCTGCGTGATCTTGAGCGGATAGACGAGCTTCTCGGATGTGAACGAGAATCGCGTTGGCGACACTTCGCCGATGAACGAGCCGTCCTTGTTGCGCTTCATCTGGGCAGTATCGATCTTCATCACCGTGAAGAGCCATTTCTTCTGGATGTAGTGATTGAGCGTGGCTTCATCGCCGGAGTAGCTGTACTGGTTGTCCTTGAGCCATTTGAACAGGTCGTCCGCACGACCGGCTTCGATGATCTTGTAATCGAGCGAGCCAACCGTGCCCGCTTCGAGAATCTTGATCGCCGGCGCGCGTTTTTCTTGCTCCGCCATTTGGCCTTTCGCCTGCCCGTTCGATGACGATGGCGCACCTGGCGCACCACCACGAAATTGGGGCCAAATCAGTTGCGGCTCGATCAAAGGCAGCAGCTTGGAATCCGCGAAGGCACGCTGACGCATGATCGTGTAGACCGCGAGATGCTTGAAGAAATCACGCGGCATCTCGTGCAGTTTCGGCTGCGAGGGCGTTGGGATCACCATGCCGAAATCGAGGGCGTTGCCTTCAAACTTCGGCTGTACGGTGAAGGTCTCGGCCTTCTTTTCCGGATCCCAGGTGATGAACACCTTTTGGGCGGGTTGTAGAATGTCGGCGTTCTTGGCCGAGAAGTAGCAGCAGGCGGCATGCGTCGTCGCAGGCAGGCACAGCACCAGCGCGGCAACGAGGGCGAGCAATCGCAGTCTCATGCGAGGTCTCCTTGAAAGAATGAATTCACCGCTTGCGGCTTAGCGCTCGGACGGCGCGACCGGAGCGCTAAGCCGCAAGCGGAATAATACAAGACAGGTTTTCGATCACGGAGGCGAAACCGGGAACAGCTCTTCGTATTCCGAGTTGTCCTCCGCGCCGTTGTAGCGCGCGGGAACGATCGACAGATCGTCGTTCATTTCATCACGGCAGAAGATCTTGCGGAACTTTGTGATGAACCAGCTTTCGCTGAGATGGCCGGCGAGCTGTTGCAGGTTCTTCACGTCCTCCGCCGGCGCGTGGCGAACGAGGTAGCCCAGCGGATGCTCTTTCTGCGATTTGGCAAGGCGAGCGCGGATGACTTTGTAGATCGCTTCGGCACGCTGCGGGTCTTTCAGGTCGGCCCGGCTAAAGCCTTCGTCCACGTTCGGCACGGCCTGGCTGTACGGCGCTTTGCCTGTCAGAATGCTGACGTCTTCCTTGCTCAGCTTGCGCGCCCATTCCATCGTTGTCGGGATGTGGCCCTTGGCGTTCGGCAGCGGACGCGCACCTGCGATGAAGCGAAAGTTTAACAATTGAGCACGTTGCATGAGCGGCGGGATGCCACCCTTGAACGCTGCCAACCAATCGCCGCCTTTGCCGGGGATGCCGCTCGGCATGCAGCCCGATGCCGCTTGCAGCATTGGCACCCAGGTGTACTGGTAGGAATTGTCGCCCTCGAGATCGCATTTGAACGGCGCCTGCACATAGAACAGGGCTTCGGTCTTCTCGCGCACGGAAATCTGCGTGATCTTGAGCGGATAGATCATCTTCTCGGTGGCGAAACGGAATCGCGTCGGCGTCACTTCACCGTCGAACGTGCCGTCCTTGTTGCGCTTCATCTGGGCGGTGTCGATCTTCATCACCGTGAAGAGCCATTTTTTCTGCACATAAAAATTGAGCGTGCCGGCGTCGCCGGAGTAGTGGTACTTGTTGTCCGAGAGCCATTTGAACAGATCGTCGGCTCGGGTGGCTTCGATGATTTTGTAATCGAGCGATCCGACGACGCCTGCTTCGAGTACGACCACGGTCGGTTTCTTCGCCTGCCCATCTTCGCTTTCGCGTGCGGCCTTGCTGGCATCGCGCGCGAATGTGTTAGCCGAGAGTCGTTCGCGCCGATCGTAGAGCCTTGGCAGCAACTCTGAGTTCGGGAATTGCCGTTGCTTCATGATCGAGTAGATCGCCAGGTGTTTGAAGAAATCGCGTGGCATTTCGCTCAGCTTCGGTTGGCTGGGCGTCGGGATGACCATGCCGAAGTCGAGGGCATTGCCTTCAAACTTCGGTTGCACGGTGAAGGTCTCGATCTTTTCTTCCGGGTTCCAGGTGATGAACACTTTTTGCGCCGGCTGCAAAATGTCGGCGTTCTTCGCGGAAAAGTAACAGCACGCGGCCTGGCTTGCCGAGGGCGTCATTGCCGCGCAGACAACGACCGCCGCGAAGGCGAGCAACCGCTTAGGAGAAGCAACAGCGAACATCGGAAAGTCCTCAAAGAAAAACGAAGCGAGACATTACGGATATTCGACGAGACGAGGGCGTAAACGGATTGGGTGTTTTCTTCCGCTTGCGGCTTAGCGCTCGCGTGGCACCTCTTGAGCGCTAAGCCGCAAGCGGAATATCCACCTCAATCGGTTATATCACACCCGCCCGCGTTACGCCAATGCGGAATTGGGATTTCGACAGCGTACCACACCGTCGAGACGTTGATGAGATCGATTCGCACGGCATGGTTTGCCGAGCTTATCGTCGGCAGCGGCACGGCAAACGGTTCGCCGGCGACTTTCGGCGTGATGGTTCGGTAGTCGGCATTGCGATTGTCGATCAGCGTATACAGTTCGAGTTCGCGATCGGCGACACCGACGGCTTGGCCCAGGATATGCCAAATTCCGTCGATTTGTTCCAGACGCACATCGGCAAGGAACGCGTCCTTGCGGATTTCCATGGCGACTTCGCCCCACAGACCGGCACCCTCGTCCACGCCATGGATGATGACTTCGAGTTGATTCCGCGCCGCCATCACTGCGGTCGCATCGAAATCGAATCCGGTCATCGGTTCGCTGGCAAAACGTACGCCGTTCAGGGAAACCTGGAGCAATCCCGTCACGCCATCGCAGGTGATCCAGATGTGCTCGGTCTCATCGGCGCGGCCTGGGAAGCCGAACTTGCGCGTGAAGCGTGCCTCGCCCGTGAATCCCACCAAGCCCGCGTCATGCCAGCGGGCAGGCATGATGACGCGGCGTGGCATAAAGGAGCCAGCGACCACAGGCTCACATTCCCACGGCCCACGTAAGCGGATGCGATGCGGGTACATGAGCCAACCTATTCGTATTCCGCTTGCGGCTTAGCGCTCGGAGCACCAGATGCGAGCGCTAAGCCGCAAGCGGTAAAAACAAGAAATTCACGGCAACACCGCTTTGGGCGTTTTCGGCCTGCGGTAATCATCCCAGCGGTACTTTTCCGCATCGGGCAGGTAATGCCAGGGCGGCGTGAGTTGATGCTTTTTCGACAGCTCCTGGATGGCCTGCGTGTAGTACGGCCATTTGCCGAGGTTGTCGGTCAACTTTCGGCGGTCGGCGTCGTCTTTCAGTGCTGGCAGGAGTTGGGTCTTGACGAACTCCTGCATCGGTTTCATGAGCGATTTGTCGTTGCACGCCAAATACTCGAAACCGAACGGCAGTTTGTTCTCACGCAGGGCGATCTCGGCGGCCTTGGTGGCGAAATTCGGGCCTTCAAACTGGCTCAACTGCAGCAATACCTTCGCTTTGACACCGCCTGCCTTCTTGTCCGCAAACCGTTGCTGAACCGGTACGGGGAACTGCGAGAACTTCGTCGGCTGTTCTGCCGTCCGCGCCGGCGGTAGAGCGGTCGGACGAGCCGAGGCGATCTCGACAAGCGCCATCGGATAGTCCGGCCAACGGCCATCGGCATTCGCCAATTGCTTCTTCTCGGCATCGGTTATGTAGGGCAACAAGAACTCATTCACATACAATTTGACCGGCTCACTGTATTCAGGCAGCCGACAGAACAACGTTTGCTTGCCCTCCAGCTCACGCCAAAACCGCTGGGCGATTATCCATTGCTCGCGCTTTTGGCGTTCTTCACTGCGTAGCGTCGCGATGAATGCCGTTCGCGCCTCGCCGAACGGCAGCTTGTCAAACTGGTCGCGGTACGGCTTCGGCTGCGACTCCATCCATTCTTGTTCGCGTTGATCCCGGATCAGCTTGAACCGTTCGGCTGCATTCGGCGCGTCCTTGATCGTTTGCCAAATCTTCGGGTGCAAGGTGTGCAGGCGTTCGAGCCAATCGGCATAACGGTCCAGCGCGCTAGCGTATTTGGTCCGGCGTGGTTCGGGAAGGGAGTGGAGGTCAAGGTCCAATTTCACGATTGCATCGCGGCGATTCTCCGGCAGCTCGTGAAATTGCTTGAGAGACGCCTGCATCCGCGCGATTTCCTCAGGATGGAACTTTCGCCATTCTTCCAAGCGATGTCGGGCGGCATTCAATTCGTCCGCACTGGGATCGGCAAATGTGTAGGTCAGCGCCAGCCCGAAGCTGAATAGCGTCAAACACCAGACGTGATAGCGTTTCATGATGGGCGCACCTTAACTCGGATCATCGCCGAACATTTCGGGATGAGCTAATTTCTTCGCGAAGTCCAAATCATCGATGCTTTCGTACCAACGCCACTTCTCGACGATTCGCAAGTGGCGAACGAGAGGCAGATCGGAATCGTGGTGCGGGTCGGCGTGCGTCGGCACCGGTGCAAGGTGGGACACCGCGAGGAAGCCGCCGCTCACCGCCACGATCATGACTGCCGCCCATACCGCCGCCACGATCCACGGCCGCGATCGGCTCGGCATCGGTTGCGTCTTCGCCGCCGGAGTCGGTACGGAATTCTCCAGCGTCAGTTTATCCATCGTTCGATTGGTGAAATTCGACGACGGGCTGGTCTTGGGTAGGTAGTCGAGCATACCCCAGGTTTGTTTCAGGGTATCCATTTCCGCGCGCGCGGCGGGGTCAGTCGCCAGGCGTGTTTCCATCACCTGCGTGGCCGCCTCGTCAAGCTCGCCGTCGAGATAGGCGACGAGTTCTGCTTTTTCGTCGTCGTTCAGGGGTGTCATCGTACCTTAGTCAACTCCGTGAATTAGTTAGCCTACCATTTATGGCGGGCTATTTGAAAACCCTATTCATCCTTCGAGTCCGCCGCCGCTTGGCCTTCCATCTGGATATATCCCTTCAACGCTTGGCGCAAATTCTCACGTGCTCGGCTCAGCAGCGACTTCACTGCCTTGGTGGACATGCCCATCACATCGGCGATATCAGCGTAATTCATGTCCTCGAATTTATTAAGCACCACGGCAATCCGCTGCCGTTCGTTCAATGTTTCCAACGCCACCTTGACGACGCCGGCTAACTCCTGGTGTTGTAGGCGTTGATGCGGCTGACCGGCCTTATCATGGACGAGCTGTTCGGCCGGTCTGGGGCCCAGCGGACCGGAATCACGAACGTCGAGCGGGACCGTGAATTTCCGCTGCCGATCGCGCAGGATGTTCATGGCAAGATTGTTGGCGATGGTAAATAGCCATGTCGAAAATTTCGCCTTGGGATGATACTTCTTGCGTGTGCGGTAGACTCGTAGAAAAACCTCCTGGGCCAAATCTTCGCCTTCCTCGGCATTGCCGACCAGATGATGCATCACCGTAACGAGGCGATGCTGGTAAAGTTCGACAAGGTCCGCAAACGCCGTGGCATCATCGTCGCGGACGCGCAGCATCAGGCGGATGTCCGGATCGCGCAGCGCCAATTGCGTGCTCGTCTCGCCTGTCAATGCCACGGTCGCCTCGCCCGTGAGGGACAACCTTCGGCTCTAGATATTCAAACCCCGAAAACGCCGAAGGGTTCCGTTTTCGGTTCGTCCACGCGTCTGCCGCTTGTGGCTGTATTTATCGCCCAAAGCCCACCATAAGCGCAGCGATTGGTGGGGGTCAACCCCAGGAATCGCTGCGCTCATCCTGGGGCTTGCAACGTCTTCCGCCGTAACTGCCCGCAAGCCGCGTCGATCTGCGAGCCTTTGCGTTTGCGCACTTTTACGCTGATACCGCCGTTTTCGAGCGCCTCGATGAACGTCTGCAAAGCCAAGTCGGTCGGCCTCTGGTACGGCAAGCCTTCGACTTCGTTGAACGGGATCACGTTCACATGAGCGCGTCGGCCTCGCAATACCGCCACCAACTCGCGCGCATGCGCGGGCCGATCGTTCAACTCGCCCAGCAGCACATATTCATAGGTGACCTGGCGACCCGTCTTCTCGAAGAATTCCGCCGCGGCGGCGAGGATCGCATCCATGCCGGTCTTGTCGTTCGTCGGCACGATGCGATTGCGCAAAGCATCGTTCGGCGCGTGCAGCGACACCGCCAAGTGGTACTGCTTCCCGCTCTCGGCCAGTCGCCGAATCTTCGCGGGCAAACCGACGGTCGAGATCGTAATGTGTCGCGCGCCGATACCCAGGCCGTCCTTGGCTGTCGCAATTTCCAACGCCTCAAGCAGATTGTCGAGGTTCGCCAACGGTTCGCCCATGCCCATGACAACGATATGCGACAGCCGTTCGACGCCTTCCGGCGACGGTTCGTTCCGTGGGCCGGGCAGGTTGCGTAAGCGGACGAGTTGCTCGACGATTTCGCCGACGGTGAGATTGCGATCCACGCCGTCGATCCCGCTGGCACAAAACACGCAGCCCATGCCGCAACCGACTTGCGTGCTGATACAAGCGGTGCGTCGTCCGGCGTCTTGGATCAACACGCATTCGATGCGCCCGCCGTCGCCGAACTCCAGCACCAGCTTGTGCGTGGCGTCGTCAGCGGTTTGGTGTTTCACGACCCGCCCGGCGAACGGCGTGAAAGCGTTGGCCAGCTCCACCCGCAACGCCTTCGGCAGGTCGGTCATCGCTTCAAACGATTCCGCTCCGCGCATCAACAACCAACGCCGAAGCTGCCCGACACGCATCGGCTTCTCGCCACGTTCAACGAACCACGCGCGCAGCGCCTCCGTGGGCAAATCAAGCAATCCGATGGGTTGGCATATCGGTAGGTTCACGTTGATGGCAACAAGCACGCGCTCGCCAAAAGCGAACGGCTAAACTACATCCAATTCACCAGCGTCCACTGTAATGATACGATATGGTGACACCGCTACTAAGGAAAACGCAATGAAATCGCAAAACCCAAAGCTACCTCCCACGGAGACACGCCACGAATGACCGCGCCGGGCTTGACCAGGAGCGCTTGACCATCGGCCGGTGGTCAAGAGATTTTGCACGTTTTCGGCCTTTTTTTGCCTTTTTAGGGCGTGTTGGCCAAGAAGTCCAGGAAGAGAGGGGGCGCCGGCATGGCGATATTTTTTAGTTTTTTCGCAACCAACTTTGCAATGACATTTCGCATCGATTAGTATCGATGTTTAGCCGCGACGCGCCAGCGGAGCGCGGACTACACGGCCGCACGGTTTGACGGTCAAGGTTTCGCTTGCCTTGTCATCGGCGACATGCGATGCGATCATTGCGGTGTAGTTGAGTGAGACTCGCGGCGTGAATGAATTTTGGAAAATAATTCAAAGAACCCTTGCCGACCGTAGTTTGGTTTTCTGGGATTCTCGACAGTGATAATTTCCGGTCCCCAAAAAGACCCAAACGGAGATTTTCCGATGCACCAACTTCACACTTCACACTTCACACTTCACACTTCACACTTCACACTTCACACTGCACGCTGCACACTGCACGCGGATAGCCTGTTCGTTTTCATTGTTCAGATTCGATTCCTCGTTCGCGATGTTCTGATAGGATGGAAGTTTGAGACCCATCCAGCCCGAAGATCAAAGGGGAAACCATGCGCGAAATGACAATTGGCCGATTCGTTCGGCGGGTGCTGCTGCTGTTGGCGGGGGTTCTTGCTTTGGTTACCTTCGCGTGGCTGCTGCCGGCTGGCGAGGCGCAGGAAAAAGATAAAGGCGGTAAGGCGGATGCCAAGGGCAAAGACCCAGCAAAGCTCCAATGGCAGAAAATCGTCGACGAGTCGAAAACCGAGCGCATATCGGGCCGCCGCAACGGCGTGTTGCTGCGTGCGGAAGTTGATCTGAAAAAGCACGCGAAGGGCGGCGTTGTTCTGGTCCACTGGTTCATTGATTACGATGGGCCACGGCTGCCATTTACGATATTCAAGCCATCGCTGGACAAATTATCTGCGAACCAGATTTCCATCCACTTTTTTCCCGTTTACGGTGACGTAGATTACTTCCACGTCGGAATAGATCCGGACACATCCGGTTCAGACCCGACTCTGTTGGGATTCGCGTTGGCATTCCCAGCACTGTCGCAATTTATCACGCTCCAGAAAAATGAAATCGCAAAAGGTACCATCGAGGTTCCATTGGCAACCGTGGAAGTCAAAATGCGAGAGCGATATAAGGAAAAAACAGGGAAATTTCCGCCGTCGCACTTGTTCGCGCGAATTGCCTTCACGCCTTTACATCGCGGGGATCATCTAAAGCTTGATTCTTGGACAGGAGATCTTCGCACAGCCTGGATTGCGGTTCCGCTGGAGAAGATGATCAAAGAGTAACTCAATCACCCGTTTATCGTGAGATTCCGCTATGAGCAAGAGCATTACTCCCTTTGTGAAATTGGAAGTCGAATGTCTTGAGGACAAAATATTGCCATCGGGCAACCTACTCTGGCCTATCACTCTGCCGGGAAACCCGGTTCTCTCACTTATGAATACGTATGGCCAATATGTATCGACGACGGCAGGTATCGTCCTGCATTCCGGAATCGACATCCTGGTTCCAAATATCCTTCAAACGCCAGTGCGCCCTATCCAATTCGGAAACGGTGAAACCGTTTTTGGAGTTGGATTACCACCGTTTTTTAATGCGCCATCGCGATTGATTTCAGTGCGAGGTGCAACAAACGGCTTCAACTATCTACATACAGTGCCTGGACTGAACCCCAACTTCCAGCGTTGGATCCCTGGCGACGTTGTTGGCATTATTCCTGCGAACAGGCCATTTGGCGCCGTGGAACTTGGCGGAAACCAATTTCCACGACACCTTCACCTTGACTACACTGACATAATCGCTGATCCGCGGTTTGTGATCGGTGGCGTGCCAACAATTCTCCGGCCGATGAATGATCCGCTGGCTTTTCTGACGCCACTGAATGATCTCGTGGCTCCATTTGTGAGCAACGACATTCATTTCCGAATTGCTCAGGATGACACGCAGCAGTTGAACCAGATTCTGCCCCAAACGCCGCAAAACGTGGGGCAAGCACTCGAAGGAATAATCACCTCACATAAATATTTCCAAGAAGTGGCTGGCGGTCGCCTTCTTATCGGTGCGAAAGCAAGAATGGTTGCTGCCGGCCTCAACGCGCGGTCGGCGGTTTCTAACATTGCTGACATCGATATCATCGCAAGTATGTTCGATCAAACTGCGGCAGGCGGGCGCCTGCTCAATGTTAGACGCAATTGGTTCCGCATTGCCGGGGAATCGTTTGGCAAGGATACCGGTTGGATAAGCTCGTTCATGTTTGCGGGAGAATTTCTCGGTGCTGGCCAAACCATGAATCAGTTCAACAGCTCAGACCTGACGCGCGTAGTCTACGAGCACGATCGCCAATCATTTTCCAACGGTCCAGTCCTGCCTGGTCCTGGCAACCAGACGGCGTTTTGGTACATCATGACCAACACGGACGGGAACAACATCGTTGAACTTGCTGACCGTGGCCGGTTTTGGAACTCAAACGTGAGCATTGGAAATGCCTGGAACGCTGGCAACGGAGCGGACGCAATCAGCAACGCGACCTCAGAATTTCCCGACGCCTTTTACACGATTTCCGTTTCAGCCGAGGATGAGGCCCTGAACGTTTCGCTACCAAAAAACCTTAAGGTTCTTCTCGTAAACTGGGAGCGAACGCTTCAAACTAGCGCGGATTCCTATGACATCGGCAACACCATCAGAGTCAACGGCGGCACCGGGTACCGGGCCAACCAGGACGTTGCCTTGCACCTGGTACCCGCAGGTGCTACGGCGGCGGCCCCACCCACCACTACCGTGCTAAACAATTGAAACTTGGAAGCCACAGCGACAGCCAATTCAGCAGGGCAGCTCCCGACGATACCGTTTATCAACCCGGCGGCGGCAGGGCGCTACTTCGTTATCGCCGACTATAACGGCGACGGCGTGTATACGCCCCAGCTTGATGCGTTCAAAATCATCGAGGTTCGCCGATCCACGCAAACGCAGTTGAGCGTCAGCCCAAATCCGTCCACCGTAGGCCATATGGTCACGCTGACGGCGACGGTCACGGGAGTCGGTCTGGGCGCAGGTGTTCCGACCGGTATTGTGTATTTCGAGAACGGCGGCGTTCCCCTCGGATTTGCCACAATCGTTAATGGGATTGCCCGCATCACAGTAAACACCTTGCCAGCCGGGAATTTCTTTCTCAAAGCCTTTCATACTGGGTCCGACGCGTTCAACGGGAGTGAGTCGCCTTGGATCAACCACACCGTCAATCCACCCAACCCCGCTCGGCGTCCCGCGCAGTCCTCGCTGACGCCTGTCCCAGGTTCATC
>CAMAUE010000048.1 GCA_945861245.1 Singulisphaera sp. GP187 | reverse complement strand
AGCTGGCTCCGACGCTTCGCCATCACTCTCCTGAAGCGTCATCCCAAGAAAGACAGTCTCCGCGGCAAAATGGTTTCATGCATGGCCAGCACCGCGTTTCTCACGGAAGTCCTATCGCTGACACAAGTTTGATATGCGCTGGCCGTGCGGTGAGAGTACAGTTGATTGAATGTACTAACTGCCACAGCCGCCTACTTGATATGCCTGGCAATCCTGCAAATCAAAAATACAAACAGACGCGACGAAATGATGAATCAGATCAAATCCATCGGGGAGAACCAACATCGGCGGTAATGATGGTTCCAGCGATCTGTAGTGTTCACGGAAATAGATTCTCCATCCAATTTCACAAGATGGAGGTCGGCGGAACGATTCGCGGTTGGTTGGCCATGAAAACATTTAAACGGTCTGAAGGCCATGTCGCCCCAGATGGTGACTATTGTGCGCTTCGCCCCGTTTTGATCGACAACGATTATCCCGGCTGTCCATATTGCGTGGACAAGAGTTTTAGTCTTTGCGGAAGATGCAAGGAATTAATGTGCTTGGGATCCGTCATGATTCTTAACAACAACCAGCAAATAACATATAGCCCGTGTTGTGATAGATGGGGCTTTCTTGGAGGAACCCTGGAGCAGGTGGACGCGAAAAGAGAAGCTTAGGAGGCATACCGAATTTACGCAACTGGGCGTCGGCGAAACTAGGACGAGAATCACCGGCGGTATCATGATTGACTTGCCTGTTTTTCTAAACGGTGAAACCACCGTTGAAATTCGTCAAGCTTGCATTCGTTTAGATATTCCGCCGAGGTGCTGCCATGCCAGTCATTGGAGTGGCTCAGGCGTTCGAGCGTGCGCCGGCGATTGGTATAATCACCAGAGATTCTCCGCTGGTTTTGCAACAGGTGTTCCATGTCCACCTTCATCTCAGCTCCTCTGCCCGCTGCGCTGCCCACGGACCTTCCCGCTCGGTTCGGCCCTGGGCTTGGCGCTTCGCAGGCAGCCGTGATACAGTTCCGCCGCCGAGACCGAACAGACCCGGAGTTCGGAAGGCTGATGAGCATGAATGCGCTGCACGACCAGCGCGTTGCGATTGCGCAAAAATTGAATCCAAACATTCGTATCAAGCAGATAAATCATTCGAGGTTAACCGGCATGGGAATCTCGCCTTGCGGAGGCCGGACGAAATTCTCGTCGGTAATCGAGCCGGCCAAATCAAAATACCCGGGTGGCCAGCCGCGCTCCGTCAAGGTCGCCGAATTCGGCAAGCGCGGCTGAACGATGACGACAACCTCAAACTCCGCCTCTGGCTTCCCGAGCGGAATGCGCAGATTTAGCATGCCGTCTTTTCCAGTTTTTTCAAGCACTCGGACCGTTTCCATCTGTTTCACCCTTAACGTGGCCAATAACTATTTCTATACGTGGAGCTGGCCAGATGAAAGAGATATTGGCCCGCATCATTTGCAACTGCGTGGTGCGTCCGCGCTAGTACAGTCGACGCTTATACAACGGGTGTAACGATGGGGCAGCGGTTAGTAACCGTAGGGTGCGTCAAGCGTACTCGCGCCGACGCACCATGCCCTCGCAACCGCGTGGTGCGTCCGCGCGAGTACGCTTGACGCACGATACCGAGGAACCGCCAAGCTACACTTGGGAGATCGCGACCGTAGGTATGGATGCGATGGGTTTGCACTCTCCTGAACCCGGCGATAGAATGCACCTGGATCGCCCACAATGATTTGGAGACACGAATGGCCGCGAAAACGAAACGTAGACCTGTTATCTTGGAGCCGTTGAACCCACCCGATTCTTTCGATCGCGCAGAGATGCGCAAATGGATCAAGGAACTCGCCGACGCACGCCGGCGCCGGAAGAAGCGGCCGGCGGCGCCTACGGACGGCAAATAGCCCATGTACCACAAATGGGTGTTCATCAACTGTCCCTTTGATGAGCAGTACAAACCGCTGTTTGAAGCGATAGTGTTCGCAGTAGCCGATTGCGGCCTTCGCCCAAGGTGCGCGCTCGAGCTCGACGATTCGAGCGAAGTGCGGATTGACAAGATTTTCAAGATCATTGCCGATTGCAAATACGGCATCCACGACATTTCGCGAACCGAGGTGACATCGGCGAGCGGTTTGCCGCGGTTCAATATGCCTTTGGAATTGGGAATGTTCCTGGCGGCGAAACGTTTTGGGGTGGGCCGACAGAAGAAGAAGATTTGTCTAATCCTTGACAGTGCGCCATACCGGTATCAGCAGTTCATTTCGGACATCGCGGGCCAAGACATTCAAGTTCATGACAACGATACCAAGCTGGTCATCACCGTAGTCCGAAATTGGCTTCGCAGCACGTCGGGTTTGAAAAATATGCCTGGCGGCATAGAAATCCACCGCCGGTTTCAGGCGTTTGAACAGGATTTGCCAACCCTGTGCGACAAAGCTCGGCTGCAACGCGCCGAACTTACCTTCAACGACTCAGCTTCGATCATTGCCGATTGGTTGCGGGACAATGCCTAAGCCCTTGCAACGGCGAGGTGCTTCCGCGCGAGTGCGCTTGACGCACGCTACGGAGTGTTCGGATACAATAGCGACATGGCGAAAACGCAACCGAGCCTCTTTCCCTTTCCGCCGAAGCGCATTTACATGGGGGCTGACGTGCCCATGCGTGTGATTCGCCGGTATGCGCGCGCGATAGCCCAGGAGTTCCTGCCGGAGAAGATTATACTGTTCGGCTCTTACGCCTATGGCACGCCGACGGAAGATAGCGACGTGGACTTGCTCGTCATCATGCCGACACGCAGTCAGCACGAGCAGGCGGTGCGCATTCAATACCGATTGACGGCGCCGTTTTCTGCCGATCTGATCGTTCGCAAACCGGAGCAAGTACGATCGCGGTTGGCGGAAAAAGAGTCGTTTTTGACGCCAATCCTTTCGCAAGGCAAGGTTCTGTATGAAGAAAACGACGCGGGCCTGGGTAAAGAAAGCCGAGGGGGACTACGTGCTCGCCATGCAAGCCGGTCGAATTGTGGTGCGGGGAACGACGCAAATCTTCAAAGTGATTTTGATTCATCCCCGTAAGATAAGGGGCGTTGTGGAAGTTTTTGAGGGATACACTTTACATTTCAATTGACATTTCCTGCAAAACATCCGATAATTCTACAACAGGGGGCATTCTCTCCCCCTCTCCGGCCCGGGGGTGCCTTTGGCACATTGGGGCGCAAGTCCCTCCCGGGCCTCCATTGTTATGTTCTTGTTGTACGTCGATGCTTCTGGTACGCCCGAACAGCAAGACGTTTCTCGCCATTACACCCTTCTTGGCGTTTGCGTCCATGAAGGAACTTGGTTTGCGCTCAACAAGAGAATGGACGGGCTGAAGCGCCGCTATCGCTTCGGTAGCCAGGATTTTGAGATACATGTAAAACAATTCGCGTCCACCATAAGTGAACAAGAGCAGATCCAGGATTTTGAAAGTATGTCATGGACGGATCGACGAGCGCGCGTGGCTGCGATGCGCGAACAACGCCTTCAGTCATCAACGAATGCCGAGCAAAAAAGGCAATTGCGTCAAAAGTACAAGAGGACTGATCCATTCATTCATCTTTCTCGCTTGGAAAGGTCAAGACTCTTAGAAGACGCGCTGGATTTAGTGGGGGCTCACGAGGGCATTCGTTTGTTCGGTGAATCAATTTTCAAGGCTCATCCAGGTGTGTTGGCCGGCCAGATCGATCTAGTCGGGCAGGCGTTTGAACAGGTCGTGGCAAGGTTTGATGCATTTCTACAACGACGGCACCGCTGGAAGCAACAAAATAGCCCGCGACCTTCCATTGACAACGGTCTGTTGATACTTGATCGCGATACGTCCACCGAAGCAAACCTCCAGAGCCAATTCACGACCTATCGACAGCACGGACACCCCTGGGGAAATCTCGTCCATGTGATTGACGTTCCGTTTTTTGCTTCGAGCGAACAGCTTGGTGGATTACAATTGGTCGATGTTTGTGCGTACGCTGTTCGTCGATACTTGGACAAAAACGCCATGCCCAATAGTCCTGAAGAACGGAATTTCTTGCGGATATTCCACCGCTTTGACAGAGACGCGGGAAAACTACACGGTCTAC
Organism: Singulisphaera sp. GP187; assembly: GCA_945861245.1. Lineage (GTDB taxonomy): Bacteria > Planctomycetota > Planctomycetia > Gemmatales > Gemmataceae > SIAQ01. The sequence goes on along the minus strand of CAMAUE010000048.1, from coordinate 29,974 downwards.
GACATTACGTTCCTGCTGGATGCCATTGCTTGATTTGCCAAGCAAGGGGACATGGCAATTAACGAATGCATGCCCGAAGGAAACCAGAAGAAACATGAAACTAGCCTTCTCCACCAATGCTTACCTCAACTTCTCCTTCACCGAGACCTGTCAGCGGCTTGCACGCATCGGGTATGCCGGTGTTGAGATCATGGCGGATGTGCCGCATGCTTGGCCGGCTTATATGCTCGACGAGCAACTGCAGAGCATCAAGCGGGCGCTTAGCGACAACAAGCTCGCGATCTCCAACATCAACGCGTTCATGATGCATGCCGTCAATGATCCGCGGCAGAAGTATTGGTATCCGTCGTGGATCGAACCCGATCGGCACTATCGGCAGATTCGCATCGATCACACTAAACGAGCATTGACGCTCGCCAAGGCACTCGGTGCGCCGTGCATCACCACCGAGCCGGGCGGGCCTGTCGAAGCGGGGCAGTCGTGGTCGGCGGCGCTCAATCTCTTTGTCGAGATGATCAAGCCGGTCGCGGAGCATGCGGAGAAGGAAGGCGTGCTGCTGCTCGTCGAGCCGGAGCCGGGGTTGCTCATCGAGACCGCCGATCAGTTTCTCGAATTCATGCAGCACATCCAATCGCCGGCGGTTGGGTTGAACTTCGACATCGGCCATTCCTATTGCGTGTCCGACGATCCCGCGACGACGATCCCGCGCGTCGCCAAGTACATTCGGCACTTCCACCTGGAAGACATCGCCGCCACGCGGGTGCATCAGCACATGGTCCCCGGCGACGGCGCGATTGATTTCGCGGCTTGCCTGCGAGCCATCCGTGCGATCAACTATAATGATTGGGTGACGGTTGAGCTGTATCCTTATATCGAAAACCCTGATCTTGCGGCGCAGACGGCACTGACGCGGGTTCAAGAAATCCTGGCGAAACTATGAAACACCTGCTCGCCTTCGCGCAGCTCGTTCGCTTGCCGAACACGTTCTCCGCGCTGGCGGACATTTGTTTCGGCGGCATCGCGACGGGTTTGGCGTTGACGCATTGGCCGACGTTTGTCTGCCTGCTCGGCAGTTCGATGCTGCTGTACTGGTCGGGCATGGTGTGGAACGATTATTTCGACGTGCTTGAAGATCGCCGGGATCGTCCCGGCCGACCGCTCCCTTCGGGCCGCGTGTCGATGCGCTCGGCGCTGCTGTTCGCTATTGCGCTGACGATTGGCGGCGTTCTGCTCGCGCTGTTCGCCGATGTGCGGTTTGGTGACGATGGCGTAACTCTTCGCTGGCGTTCTTTGCCGATCGCGGGAGTGCTGGTCGTCGTGATCTTTCTCTACAACGGCGTATTCAAGGCGACATTTGTCGGCCCGGTTTTCATGGGTCTGTGCCGACTGCTCAATATCCTCCTCGGCTTGTCGATACTCGGCACTTGGCCACCCGGTTGGGGCTGGCTTGTCGCCATCGTGATCGGTACGTACATCGCGGGCATCACATGGTTCGCGCGAACCGAGGCTGAGATGAGCAGCCAAACCATGCTGATCGGGGCGGCGGTTTGCATTCTCGTCAGCCTGCTTCTCGCACTTTCAGTGGCGGCGGTGGCGACGGAAGCAGCGGGCGACTATGAACCCTCGCCATTATTCGTCTACGCCCTGGCTGCATTCGGGGCGTACCTTGGCGTTGCGGTTTACAAGGCGATACGCCGGCCCGAACCTCGCTTCGTTCAGCGTGTCATTAAACGAGGCATCCTTGGCCTGGTCGTGCTCGATGCGATTCTCGTCAGTGCATTCGTTGGCAGTTTCGGCCTATTGCTTGCAATCCTTCTCATCCCAGGCATGATCCTTGGGCGATGGATTTATTCGACGTAACCGATCTCGCTTACCTGCAATTAACATCACGCAATCGCGATGTTCGCGCTCGCCAAAGGCGAGCGGCTAAACAATAATAACTACATGACAATCGTCGCGACCCTCGACCGACTCGATACGACACCAGCGTCCACGCCGAAGACGCTGCGCATCGGCGACCTGAACTTAGCGTCGCGCTACTGCTTGTCGCCGCTCGCGGGTTATACGAATTTGCCGTATCGTGTCGCGGTGCGTGAGCTTGGCGGATTGGGCTTGGCGACGACAGAATTAGTTAGTTCGCGCGCATTGTTGATGGGCAGCAAGCGAACGAACGAATTTATCGAGACGTGTGAAGCCGACGCGCCGCTGGCAGCACAAATCTATGGCGCCGATGGACGCGAGATGGCTGAAGCGGCTCAGTGGCTGGAAAGCTACGGCGTGGCGGCGATCGACATCAACATGGGTTGTCCGGTCAACAAAGTCGTCAAGAACGGCGGCGGGTCGGCGCTGATGTGCAACGCCGTCGGTACGACCGCACTCGTCAAGCAAATCGTTGAGTCCGTCCGCATTCCCGTCACCGTCAAGATGCGGCTCGGCTGGGACGATCAGAATCTTACGGCGCCGCGCCTGGCCGCGAGCTTCGAGCAAGTCGGCGTGGCCGCGGTGACGATTCATGGCCGAACGCGCGAGCAAGGTTTTTCGGGGCCGGTGAGTTTGGCGGGCATCCGCGCCGTCGTCGAAGCGGTGGAGCGCATGCCGATCATCGGCAACGGCGACGTGCGAACCATCGCCGGCGCAGAGCGAATGTTTCACGAAACCGGTTGCGCCGCCATCGGCATCGGCCGCGGGGCGCTGCTCAACCCCTGGATATTCGCGCAGCTTTGTTCATCCGAATGCACCGGCGAACTTGGCACAATTCCAAGCTACGACGACCACCTTCGTTTCATGGGTCGGCATTTTCATCGGCTTGTCGAGCAACGTGGCGAACGTGGCGCAAGCCTGACATTTCGCAAGTGTGGCGGCTGGTATTCGCGCGTATTGAAACCGGGGAAGGAACTGCATCTACGCTTGATGATGCTGGATGGGGTCGCTGACTTTGAGGACATCGTCAGCCAACTTCGCGCGAAAGGCCCGCCAGTGACATGGAAAGCGGGCGAGATGCCTGAGATCGGCGTGCCCAAGGGACCGATTTCGCACTGGTGAGGTGTACTGCTCAAGCCCGCAGGCGACGCGGAGCCTGCGCGGGTCAGACCCCCGCAGGCGACGTATAGGAGCCTGCGAGCTTGGTGATTTAGTTTCCGCCGACGTTGGGTCGCGTTCCGCTGCCGGTGACGGTGAGGACGATGGCGCTGGGTTCGGTCGTGTCGATGACGATCGGCTGACGCGTCGTATCGTGGGCGATGTTGCTGGCCTGGTCCGCGACTTCGACTTTGAAGTAGAACTGAGCGCCGGCGTCGCGTGGGAACGCCCAGCGATAGAGGCCGTCGTTCTTGATGCCGCGAGCAATGGGCTGCCAAGGGCCATCGGTGCGCGTGCGATAAGACAGCGTGACCGGTTCGGCGCCGAGATTCTTGTCGGAAGCGTTCCAGCGAATCTCGACCTGGCCAGACGAAGGCAGAATTTCGGCGGATCGCAGTTGGGCGAACGGGCTTGTAGTATCGACTTCGATCATGCCGTGCGGAGCATCGCCGGCGACGGGAGCGCGGCCGCCGAACCCGTTGCCGTTGGTTACGACGATGCGGATGCCATAGACACCATCGCCTGGCAATTTGATGTCGGCGGGGCTGCGTTTGTCAGCGTCCTCACCGAGACGATGCCAGCTTTGGCCATTGTTCGTCGTCATGTAGATTTCCACTTTGCCGACGCCGCTTGGTCCGACTTGATCGATGCGATACTCGATCGAGGCATGCTCGGTATTGATGAGCGGATGGGGCGTCCCGCGGTTCACTGTGGTATTCGTCGGCAAGTTGGGTACGTGCTCGGGTCGGTTCGGTTTGCTCGTGTTGTAGTTCGTCGGCTTAGGCGAAACATTGCCCAAATCGACCAACGAAATGCCCGACGAAGGAAGTCCGGGCCGATTGGCCTTCGTGGGTATCGACGTATCCATCGGCAGCAGTTCGATGCGAGGCATTGGCAGGTCGTTGCGATTCGCTGACAGCACCGGCAGCGTATCACGGAAACTCGGCCGATTGCTGCTCGTATGGGCGATGTCGGTTTTGGCCGCGACCAAAGTCGCCGAGTTCACGTCACGCGAAACGACATTGCCCGCAAAATCGCGAGCGGTAGTGACCACGGGATACTGCGACGCCTCGGTCGCGCGAACTCGAAAATCGCCTGGTTGGCCCCGAACCATGTCGAGCAGCACCAAGCCGCTCGGCGTTTTATAGGTTGCCTTCAGGCTGACGTGATTGGGATGTGCGACTTTCAGCCTACAACGGAACGGCAGGTCGCCATCTGCGCCGACAACCGGTTGCGACTGTATCACTGGCGGAACCGCGTCGATCACAACGTGCTGGCTGGATGCCTCCAGATTGAGGTCCGCAGGCACGGTTCGTCCTGCCTTATCGGCCACGACCAGCGTGCGCCAGGATTCGCCATCCTCATTGATCTTGTAATTGGAGCGAGTCGTAGGATTCGGCATGCTCTCGTACAATCGCCATTGCGTCGTAGGCATGCGAACATACGAGCCAATCTCGCTCAACGCCAGGCGATGCTCCTGCGGCACATCAACGGGCACGTCGAAACAGCGGCCGTTTGTAATATGCTTCGCCGACACCTTCGATCCCGCCGAATCAGCCGGCTGCCCGAAGGCAAAATTTGCCGAGCCAATCAAGGCGGCGGCGAGAATACTCGCATGGATAGTTCGCATGGTCCAACGTCCCAGGAGGTGTGCCAAGTTCATACCCAAGCTCCCTAAAAGAAAAGACCATCCGCGCCGCGACCGCCATCCCCCGGACGGTCTCCCCTGCGCGACCCCACGTAACCACAAAACATCGATTGAGTGTGCGGGCCTATAAAGGAGATTTGCGAAGGCGTCAAGGCCGAATTTGGAAACTTTCCATATAGCCCGCTATTGATAGCGGGTTTTTTCGCGTTCCCAAACTACTATCTGGGAACGCGCGTTAAGGAAACTCTGTTTCACCGTAGCGAATTCATGCGACCACAGGTTTCGCGAAAGGGAGTTTCAAAGGCGGGGGTTCCCAAACAGGAGTTTGGGAACCAAGAAAATGGCGAACTATTTGTCGGATTCAAACGCCCCGATGTCGGGCGCCTTGCCGCGGAAATCGTCGTTGATGCCGCGAATCAATACGCCGCGGTCGAGGCACGGGCTGCCGGGTCGCAGACGCAGATCGCTCGTTTTTGCCGTGGACGTCAACAGCACGGTGAACGGCGTGTCGAGTGCAGGTGTTGCAAATTTGCCCGCATCGGCAGCATCCACAAACAATGGGTCGGCGTACAGGCCATGCGCCTCTTGGCCAATGCCCTTGGCGAACAGGGCGATCGTGTTATACGTCGTCTTGCCGGCCTGGAAACGGCGCGGCTCGCGGTTGGGGATGTGGTAGTAGCAGTTGTGGTCGAGTACATTGTCCGCACGCCAAGCTCGGACGCACCATTCGTTGACGATGACGATGTTGTTCTTAAGTATTTTGTTGGTGCAAGGCAGCGTCGGCGCAAAGCTCACGCCCGTACCGCCGTCGGCGCCGCGCGATAGGCTGTAGCCTGCGTTGTGATAAATGTACGTCCAGCCGTGCGACACCGTACCGCCGACGTTGAATTTGATGAATAAGCCAAAGAAGGTGGCGGTATTGCGCGTCACATAGACTGGCCCACGCTCGATCGGCGCAAGCGAAAGCGCGGTTCGACAATTGCGGATCGTATTGCCGTGGATGCGCATGTTGACCCCGCCGCCGTCGACTTCGATGGCATCATCGGTCGCGTTGTAGAGCGTGTTGAACAGGATGTCGCAATCGCGGTTGTACTGGATTTTCTCGACGTTCTTCCACGATTCGACGGAGATCAGATCGAAGTAGCCGTGGATCGTGTTATGACAAAACGAATTGCCTCGACCGGCCTTGTCGCAGTAGATCGCCTGGTTGGCATAAGCGATGGCGTAATGTGCGTTCCAGCTGAAATCAGCAGCGCCACGTTCGAAGATTTCGTTCTTCCAGATGGCGTTATCGCGAGTCGTCTCGCTTTTCATGAAGATCGCGCCGGTGCAGCTGTGGATCGTGTTTTCGTACAGAACGCAGCCCGTGGCGCCCTCGGAAAGTCGCACCGCGGCGGCGCCATAGTGCCGCATCGTCAGACCACGCAGGACTACATGTTTGGCGCCGCTGAGGTGAAAAGCGTAGGCGTGCCGCGCTATGTGGTAGGCATGCGCATTGGCGTCTTTGTCGGTGCCAGTGCGGACATAAAGCAATTTGGCCTTGGCATCGTAAAACCAGACGCGTTTGGCCATTTGCTTGTCCGCCTTCAGGTCGGCAAGCGTTGGGTACGGAAAACCGCGTAGTCCGTCTTGGGCGACATAATTCGCGAAATCGGCGACCGGCGTAACGAACACGCCAGCGCCGGCGTCTTTCCAGGCCCCGCTGCCCTTGTCGATCTGGAGGCTGCTGTCGAGCACCGGTTTCGCGCCAGGGGCGGCGGCGATCACGATCGGCTTCGCCTCAGTCCCCTTCAATCCCGCGAATAGATTGCCCTCCGCATAGGCGCCGTCGTACACGAGCAACGTATCGCCGGCCTGCAGTTTCTTGCCAGCCTGGGAAAATGTCTTAAATGGTTTTTCCTTAGTCCCCGAATTTGCGTCGTTGCCCGCCGGATCGACGTGAATCGTATTGCCAACCGGGGCGAAGTTGAACTTGCGCGTGGTGACGCTGCCGTCCCAGCGGAGCTTGGCATCCTTCAGGTCGGGATCGTGGAATGCAATCTGCACCTCGATCGGGTCGCCATGCTCCAGAGGCCAAATGCTCGCCCAGATGAGTTTACGCTTGCGGTCGAACGTCATGTCGACGCCGTTGCGCCAGGTCGCTTCGCCGACCTTGCGCCAGACGAACGACGCCTGCGCGTTGGCGTTGTCGTCCTCACTGTAGGCAGCCTCAATACCGACGGCCGCGTAGGTGGGGTAAAGTTCGACGTTCCCCGGTTTGATGACGACGTCAGCTTGGGAAATGCCAGGAGCGGCTAGGCTGACAAGGGCGACTAACATCGATTGGCGAAGCATGAAGGCCTCCAGATTTATTTAGCGAGTGGCTCCATTGTGCTCTTTATATAGCCCGCCATTGTTGGCGGGTACATGGGTGTCCCGCCAACGATGGCGGGCTATATGCGAAGAACGGAATATGCGAATCGCCATGCTCGAATATCATAATCCCTGTCCCGATTCACCCCTTCTTAGGATTGAACTCTGAGCACCCCCACATCCCACACCCTGGAGGTACAGACCCTCGCCGAGACTGAAGCGTTCGGTCAACGGCTCGGTGCGGTATTGTTTCCCGGCGCGGTTGTGGCGTTGATTGGCACGCTCGGCGCGGGCAAGACACAGCTGTGCCGGGCGATCGCTGAGGGCCTGGGCATCGCCGACTCGAATGTCGTCAATAGTCCGACGTATGTGCTGATCCAGGAGTACGACGCCCGTTTGCCGATCTATCATTTCGACGCTTATCGGTTGGCAACGGAAAACGACTTTGCCGACCTGGGCGTGCACGAATATTTCCGGGACTCTGGCGTGTGCCTGGTTGAATGGGCCGACAAGGTGCCGACGTGCATGCCCGCGGAACAGCTAGAGATTTGCATCACGATCATCGGTGAAACGTCTCGACGGCTAGAGCTGACGCCACGCGGAGAACGGTATGCTGCGGTAGCGCGACTGGTAGCATTGGATTTGGATCGTGAGACGAAGCCATCAATCGATCGGAATCCAATGCAGCCAAACGCGCCACCAGAAAACGAGGGACTCTGAACCATACTCAGAAATGCAACGATAAATAGTGAACGGTAAATAGTAAATGATAAATGGCAATTTGCCAATGGACCGCCCGTTGCTCTAGCGTTTTGGTTTGTCGTTTCTCGATTACTATTTATCGTTGTATTTGAAGCACGCAGAGTAAAACGCGACTCCAAAATCTGCGCGTAACGCTGACATCACCAGTCAGAGAGATTACACCCGAACGCTGCCCGGCCCCATGCCGGAGGTCGGGGTAACGGCGGAACTATCGCTGGAATGGTCCATGCGGAAGCGTTGGAAGATCATCGGGCGCGAGAAGGGTGCGATTTGCAGCACGACCATGCCGTTTTGAAAAATGACGACTTTGCCGGTCGACTGGCTGACGACGACAGCGATCGCTTTCGTTTTCTTACTGATGGCGGCGGCGGCCCAGTGACGCGTACCCCAGCCCTTGCTAATAGCGACGGTATCCGCCGGCGCATCGATATACATACTCGCCGCCTCGGCGACGCCGTCGCGCCGAATCAAGATCGCGCCTTCGAGCTGAGCGATATCCTTGATCTGCTCGCGCACCCTGGCATCGCGGATGTCGCGTTCTTTTCGGCTATAGCCGCGGAACGGATTGAAGTTGAGCGGCCTGGACATCGACAGCACTTTTTCGGTATCGCCGACCACGAACATCGTGCCAACCGGCTTACCCTCGCGGCCCTCCTGGCCAATCTCCGTGGCGAGTTCGACGACCGCGCGAAGCGTTTCCAAAGGAACTTGCGTATCCAGCTTACGCAAGTCGGCGGCTGTCAGGCGTTCGAGGTGTTCACCCAGGTGAATGATGCTGAGACTATCGACTTGCTCCAGGCGCTCGTTCTCGCCGCCGATGCCGTTGTAGATCGCGATGACCTGAGCACCCGTCTTCAGTTTCTCGGTAGCGACGGCCTCGAGCAGTGCGACGCTCATTTGCTCGTGCGTCGGCGTCGGGCCCGGGTCGATGTCCAGGAGCCGGAGCTTCGATACCTTCTGCAACTCCGTATTCAGCGCGGGAACCTTTGAAGCCACCAGCAGTTTCTCTGCAGGAAGAATTTCAAACACCTGGGCCCAATTCAGATCGGTTTCCGTAAGCAGTAGCACGGCGTCGGCGGCAAGCTCGTCGAGCATCGTCCGAGCCGCTTTCAATAATGCTGCTGTTTGCGGATTAAGAGCCATACCTTGAATTCACAGCGTTAATCGAGAGATTTCTGTTCGTGTCCCGTTGCCCAGGCTGCGCGAACCGGCTTGTTAATTACAAACAAGTAAGCCAAAAATCGGCGCATATCGGGAATCATCACGCGCGAATCCGCGCGACTTCCGTCTTATATTATCGCATGCCGTAAAGAATGGACGCGCTGATTTCGCGCAAAACAATGAATTTTCCCGAAATAGTCCGTGTCGATCCTAACGATACCGTCGGCGCCGCGAGGTATTCACCGGATTCCCAGTATCTTCTGCGTCTGCAAACTCAACCGCCAGCACGGATGCGCCAGGCAATAGGCTATGGCGAGTTCGGTGTTGCGTTCGCGCTCAGGGCCGTCCATCGGCTGTAGGTAGAAGTGCTTGAAGTTGAGACTCGCGTACCGTTCTGGTTCCGCGCCGAGTTGCGGAAAGATCAGCTTCAATTCATCGCCGACCGTCAAGAGAATCTCCGCCTTGGCCTTTGGGCTGACGCAGATCCAATCAAGCCCACGCAATGCAGGCCGAGTGCCATTCGTTTCGATGGCAACTTGAAAGCCGCGCTCGTGAAAGGCAGCGACGAGGTCTTCGTTCATTTGCAACAACGGCTCGCCGCCGGTGCAAACGACAAATTTACGGCCTTGCGACTGCGCGGGCCAATGCGAATCGACGGCGTCGGCGAGCGCGTCGGCCGAGACGAAGTTCCCGCCTCCGAGACCGTCCACGCCGACGAAATCGGTGTCGCAGAAATCGCACAGGGCCGACACACGATCGGCTTCGTGCCCGGTCCACAGGTTGCACCCGGCAAATCGGCAGAACACCGCCGCCTGGCCGACGTTTGCGCCTTCACCTTGCAACGTGTAGAAAATCTCTTTCACCGCGAAACGCATGAATCAGGTTCCCGCACAAGGGCGTATCAATATGTAAAAATCATCAATCCAGAATTATTCACCACAGGGACACAGAGGCACAGACAGGAGAAAAACAGGTGAAATAAACTACACACACCAGCAAGCGAATGAGAGTGATCCGTAGCACCTTCTCCTTAATGGATTTCTCTGTGTTTCTGTGCCTCTGTGGTGAATTATTCGATCTAAACGAAATACCGTTCAGTTGTATTCTATTCCACAGACGAATCGACACCATTGTTGGAGCGTAGTCATGACCCTTCGCAGCTTGTTCGTGTTCGGCCTCCTCCTCACCCTTCCCGCGTTCAGCCAGGCTCAAACGCCGACGCGGAAGCCGAACGTGCTCATCATCCTCGCCGACGATCTCGGCTTTTCTGACATCGGTTGCTACGGCGGCGAAATCAAAACGCCCAACCTCGATCGCCTGGCGAGCAACGGCTTGCGGTACACGCAATTCTACAACACCGCGCGCTGCTGGCCGTCGCGTTCCAGCATCATGACCGGCTACTACGCCCAGCAGGTTCGCATGGACCCGCAGCAAAAAAAGGCCGGACCGCCCGCCTGGACCCGATTGCTTTCGCATCACCTGCGGGCGTTCGGGTATCGCTGCTACCATTCAGGCAAATGGCACATCAGTATTTTTCCCAGCATCATCAAAAGCGGCGGATTTGATCGTTCTTATCATCTCACCGACCATGATCGGAATTTCGCGCCCAAGGCACACTTCGAAGATGACAAGCCGCTGCCCGCTAGCGCCGTCAAAAGCGACCACTATTCCACGTCGTACATGACTGACCACGCAATTCGTTGTTTGAAGGAGCATGCGGAGAAACACAAGGACGAGCCGTTCTTCCAGTACCTCTGCTTCACGTCGCCGCACTTCCCGCTCCACGCGCCGGCGGAGGACATCGCCCGTTACAAGGATCGCTACATGGACGGTTGGGAAAAAATACGCGCTGAGCGCTATGACCGCGCCAAGAAGCTCGGCATCGTGAACTGCCCCCTGCCAGCGTGGGAGGAACCGACGCCGTCGCTGGTCTACAAAAAGGCCGACCTGAAGACGCTTGGCCCGAACGAGGTCGACGGTTCGCCGGCGTGGAACAAGCTGACGAAGGACCAGCAGCGCTATCAGGCGACGAAGATGGCGATCCATGCGGCGATGGTCGATCGCATGGATCGCGAGATTGGCAAGGTGATCGAACAACTCAAGGCGATGAATGCGTTCGATGACACGATCATCATTTTTGTTTCCGACAACGGCGCGAGTGCCGAGGTCATGGTTCGCGGCGACGGGCACGACCAAAACGCTGCGATGGGCTCGGCGGGATCGTTCCTGTGCTTGGGCGGCGGCTGGGCGGCAGTCGCGAATACTCCTTTTCGCCGATTCAAGATTTGGGTCTACGAAGGTGGTGTCGCCACGCCGCTCATTATCCATTGGCCTCGCGGTCTGCCCCGGCGCGGCGATGTATGCCATGACGTCGGCCATATCGTTGATTTTGCACCGACATTGCTCGAATTGACGGGTGCGAAAAAGATCGACAAACACAACGGCGTCGCCGCTCCGCAGTTCCCGGGTAAGAGCCTCGTGCCATCGTTCAAGAAGGATGTCGGCGATTCGCGCGAAATCTTCTTTCATCATCAAGGCCATCGCGCTCTGCGCGTCGGCAATTGGAAGATCGTTTATGAAAGCGGCGGCGCCGGCTGGGAACTCTACGATCTCGCCACCGATCGCGGCGAAGCGATCAACCTGGCGGCCAAACAACCCGACCGCGTGCGTGAGATGGCAGCACGCTGGCAGCGCCTCGATGAGCAATGGAAGCTGGATGCGAAGTAACTCCACATTTAGCCCGCCATTTATACCTTTCACGGGTGAGTTTGACGCATTTCCGAGCCGCGACCGTAAGGGAGCGGCCGACAGGATGCCGTGCGGTTTAGGTCGGCAGCTCCCTTACGGTCGCGGCTCGGAAATGTTTTGATCGATTCGGAAAAGCGACAATTTCTACCGTGCGAAGTATATGGCGGATCTGCGGACGGACCCGCCATGAATGGCGGGCTATTTTGAGAAACTAGCATTTGCTACGCCCGCACCGGGTCGGCTTTCTCGGCATCGACGCCCAGGTCGCGGATCGCCTTCTCCACGTCGGCGAGTTTCCACTCCCCTTTGCGGGCCAGCTGCTCTAGCGCGGCAATTGTCACGCATTCGCCGTCGATTTCGAAATGCCGTCGCAACGCCTGTCGGCTTTCACTGCGGCCGAAGCCGTCCGTGCCCAGCGGCATTAGCCCACCGGGAACCCAGCGTGCAATCGATTCGGGCCACAGCTTCATGTAATCGCTGACTGCGATGAACACACCCGATTCGTTCGCCAGCAATGTCTCCAGGTAGCTGCGTTTCGGAGTCGCTGTCGGGTGCAGCCGATTCCAGCGTTCGCATTCCATGGCCTCCCGGCGAAGTTCGCGATAGCTCGTCACGCTCCACACGTCGGCGGCGATGTTGTACTTTTCCGCGAGCGTCTTCTGAGCGGCAAGAGCAGAACGCAATATCGGCCCGCTGCCGAGCAGATGCACCTTCGACTTCACCGCGGACTTCGTAAGCGTGCTGGCCCGGAACTTGTACATGCCTTTGAGGATGCCGTCCTTGCAACCTTCGGGCATCGCTTCCATGGCGTAATTCTCATTACCCACGGTCAGGTAGTAGAAGATGTTCTCGCCGTTCTGGTACATTCGGCGAATGCCGTCCTGCACGATCGTGCTGATTTCATACGCATATGCCGGGTCGTAGCAAAGCAGGTTCGGAATCGTCGAGCCGACGAGATGCGTATGGCCATCTTGATGCTGCAACCCTTCGCCGTTGAGCGTCGTGCGCCCTGCGGTCGCGCCGATGAGAAAACCCTTGCAGCGCATGTCAGCGGCGGCCCAGGCGAGATCGCCGATGCGTTGGAATCCGAACATCGAGTAGTAGATGTAGAACGGAACCACGGGCATGCCGAGATTGGCGTAAGCGGTCCCAGCGGCGATGAAGGACGACATCGCGCCGGCCTCGGAGATGCCTTCTTGAATGATCTGCCCGTCTTTCGCTTCACGATAGCTCGTCAACGATGCGTGATCGTACGGCTCGTAGAGCTGACCGACGCTCGAATAAAGCCCGAACTTGTGGAACATGCCTTCCATGCCAAAGGTTCGGCCTTCATCGGGAATGATGGGAACGATCCACTTGCCAATCGCTTTGTCCTGCATTAGCATGGGCAGGAGCTTGACGATGGCCATGGTCGTCGAGTCATCTTTTCCTACGGATCTCTGATTGTAATTGGTTATGAGTTCGTCGGACGGCGGTTGCAGCGTAGGGCATTTCACCACGCGTGACGGCAGTTCGCCGCCCAGGGTCTTGCGGCGCTCGCGGAGATATTTCATCTCCGGGCTGTCCTCAGCTGGCTTGTAGAATTCGAGATTGTTTGCTTGCTGATCGGAGAGAGGCAGGTGAAAGCGTTCGCGGAATTTGCCAGGCGTGTCTGCGGTGATTTTCTTGGCGTTATGGGCAAACATCTTGCCTTCGCCGGCTTCGCCCAGACCGTAGCCTTTAATCGTCTGGGCCAAAATAACGGTGGGTCGGCCTTTGTGTTCGACGGCGGCTTTGTAGGCAGCGTAAACTTTGACCGGGTCGTGCCCGCCGCGCCGAAGCTTTTGCAGCTGCTCGTCGCTGAGGTGCTCGACTCGTTTGGCCAATTCGGGATATTTGCCGAAGAAGTGCTCGCGAATGTAGTCGCCTGTTTCGACAGTGAAGCGTTGATATTCGCCATCGACGGCTTCGTTCATGCGTTTCTGCAAAAGGCCATCGTGATCAGCGGCGAGGAGCGGATCCCAGTCGCCTCCCCAGACGACCTTGATGACGTTCCAGCCGGCGCCGCGGAAGAGGCCTTCGAGTTCCTGGATGATTTTGCCGTTGCCCCGGACAGGCCCATCGAGACGTTGCAGGTTGCAGTTGATGACAAACGTGAGGTTATCGAGCCGTTCGCGAGCGCCCATGGTGATGGCGCCGAGCGATTCGGGCTCGTCGGTTTCGCCGTCGCCGAGGAAGGCCCAGACGCGGCGGTTCGTTGTGTCCTCGATACCGCGATCGTTAAGATAGCGCAAGAACCGGGCATGGTAGATCGACATGATCGGCCCGAGCCCCATCGATACGGTCGGGAATTGCCAAAAGTCCGGCATCAACCAGGGATGCGGGTACGACGATAATCCGCCGCCTTCGCCCAATTCTCGGCGGAAGTTGTCGAGCTTCTGGCTTGACAATCGGCCCTCCAGAAACGCCCGGGAATAAATGCCGGGGGCGGCATGGCCTTGAAAGTAGATGAGGTCGCCGCCGCCGGGCGATTCGGGGCCACGGAAGAAGTGGTTGAAGCCGACTTCGTACAGCGTCGCCGCCGAGGCATAGGAGGAGATATGTCCGCCGATGCCGTCGGCTTTCTTGTTGCCCTTGACGACCATCGCCATGGCGTTCCAGCGGACGAAGCTCTTGATATTGCGTTCGATCTCGCGATTGCCTGGGAACGCCGCCTCTTTATTGGCGGGGATGGTGTTGATGTAGGGCGTCTGGATGGACGGCGCGACTTCGATGCCGTTACGCTGCGCCTTCTGGTGCAGCTTATGGATCAGAAAGCGTGCCCGGTCTTCGCCATGAGCGACGAGGACACCGCCGAGGGAATCGAGCCATTCTTTGGTTTCGAGAACGTCTACATCGCCATTCAATTCGCCATTCAACGACATCGCAAACTCCCACGGACGTATTAAGATACGCTTGAACTTCGCCTATGTTACCAGTTTATCTGGATCACTGCCGTTTGGCGAGTGAACGCGACGGTTCCGTTTGTCTCATAGCGATTATTGCGAATCTGTGAAGGGCGAAAAATCTGATTCTACGTTTTCCGCTTGCGGCTTAGCGTTCGGAAAACGTTACCTGAGCGCTAAGCCGCAAGCGGAAAACCTGAATCATACTTCGTACTTTCGCATTTCGTAATCCACCGCCTCTTGCCTTTCCTCCGCCTTCGTTTAGTATGTCCCCGATCCCTCATCTTTCCAGCACGAGGCTTCCACCATGACATCCGTGGTTATGATCGCAGGCGACGGCATCGGGCCGGAGGTGATGACGGCGACGCGTGAAATCGTGCACGCCGCCGGGGCGCGCATCGACTGGGTCGAGGCACACGCCGGGCTGCCCGCCATCGAGCGATTCAACGACCCGCTGCCCGACGAGACACTCAATCTCATCCGCAAACATCGCGTCGCCATCAAAGGGCCGTGCACCACACCCGTGGGTAAAGGCTTTCGCTCGATCAACGTTCGGCTACGCCGCGAACTCGACCTCTTCGCCTCCATTCGGCCCGTACAGACGCTGCCCGGCATCAAAGTCCCGTACACCGATGTCGATCTGATAATCGTCCGCGAGAACACCGAAGGGCTTTACGCGGGCATGGAGCATGTCGTCGTGCCGGGCGTCGTCGAGAGCCTTCGTCTGGTGACTCGCGATGCTGTGGAGCGAATCGTGCGTTATGCCTTTGAACTGGCACGCAACCAGGGCCGACGCAAAGTAACGGTCGTCCACAAGGCAAGCGTGTTGCCGATCAGCGACGGCATGTTTTTGCGCATCGCCGACGCGATTGCGGACGACTATCCGTTTATCGAATATCAACAACAGACGATCGATCACGTATCGCTCGATCTGGCGATGGACCCGACGCTTTACGACGTGCTCGTCATGGAGAACCTGTTCGGCGACGTGCTCTCCGACCTTTGCGCGGGCCTTGTAGGCGGGCTGGGCGTTGTGCCCGGCTCGAACATCGGCAAGCGCTACGCGCTCTTTGAAGCGGTGCACGGCAGCGCACCGGACATCGCCGGCAAGGGCATAGCGAACCCGATCGCGCTGCTAAGATCCGCCGCCATGATGCTCGACCACGTCGGCCAACGTGTGCCCGCCGCCCGAATTGAACAATCGGTCCGCAAGACCCTTCTAGCCGCCGTCGGCTTGACCGGCGACCTAGGTGGCAATGGCAACACGCGGACGATCACCGACGAACTGATTCGCAATTTGTGAAAATGCAGAAGCTCACGCAACCCTTGCCGTGAAATGGAACCCAACATGTCCCTACGTGTCACTCTGATCCAAGGCGGCGAAATTGGCCACGATGTCGTACCGGCGGTCAAGCGCGTCATCGCGGCGGCGGGTGTCGCCATCGACTGGGATGAACACGTCGCTGGTCATGAAGCGATCCGCCAAGGCCTCGACCCGCTGCCGGCGCCGATGCTCGAATCGGTTCGCCGCAACGGGCTGGCACTCAAGACGAAGCTTTTGTCGTCGCCCGATAAGCCGAACGTCAACTATAACGTGCAGCTTCGGCGTTCGCTCGGTTTGTTTGCCAGCGTTCGTCCGCTGAAGAACATTCGCGGTTTGAAAGCGCGGTTCGACAAGGTTGACATGATCGTCATCCGCGAGATCACCGAAGACCTGTACGCCGCCATCGAGCATGAAATCGTGCCGGGCGTCGTGCAGAGCATCAAGGTCGTGACCGAGGCGGCATCGCGCCGGTTCTTTCGCTTCGCGTTTCGCTGGGCCAAGGAAACAGGCCGAAAGTCGATCGCCTGCGTGCACAAGGCGAATATCCTGAAGCTGTCGGACGGACTGTTCCTCGAAGCATTTCGTACGACCGCGAACGAACACCCGGAGATGCAGACTCGCGAGATCATCGTGGACAACTGCTGCATGCAGATGGTCTCGAAACCGCAACAGTTCGACGTGCTGGTGATGGGCAATCTGTACGGCGATATCGTCAGCGATCTCGGCGCCGGCGTCGTCGGCGGCATCAGCGCGACGGCAGGCATCAATATCGGCGACGGCGTGCAGTGTTACGAATGCTTCCATGGCGCGGGCCGCGAACGCATCGGCATCGACCGCGCTAACCCGCTGCCGCTCTTGCTACCCGCGATCGACTTGCTCGACGGCATAGGCCAAAAAAGCGCCGCCGCCAAAATCCTTGCCGCGATGGAACAAGTGCTCGCCGATGGCAAAACGCTCACCCGCGACCTCGGCGGTGACGCGACGACCACGGCGATGACCGATGCGATCATCGCGGCGATGTGATCCGACTTGTTTAGCCGCGACGCGCCAGCGTTGCGCGAACAGAATGCACGCCGCCGACCGAGTTCGCGCTCCGCTGGCGCGTCGCGGCTAAACGCCGCACCCGCATTTGCACCGTGCATACATATCATGTCAACAACGGCGGCGCATTCCATTCCGCCGCTTTCTCCAAGGATCCCACAGCATGCTTCGCATCAAAGGCGGTAAGGTTTTCGATCCCGCCAACAACGTCAACGGCGTCGTCAAGGACATCTGCCTCAATAACGGCAAAGTCGTCGCCGATGTTGATGGTGGCCGAATCATCGACGCCACTGGCATGATCGTCTTTCCCGGCGGCGTCGATATTCACACGCACGTTGCCGGGGCGGCGCTCAACTTCGCTCGCGCCATGACGCCGGAGAACCAACGCAATGCGATGAAGTTCATGCACACCGAAACCACGCGCGCCGGTATCGGCGGGCCGACGCCGACAACATTCGCGACGGGCTACCTCTATGCCGGCATGGGTTACACGACCGTCGTCGAGGCCGCCGTACCCCTCTTGTCCGCGAAGCATACGCATGAAGAGTTGCGCGACACACCGATCGTCGATAAAGCCGCGCTGCTGTTGATGGCGAACAACGAGATCCTCATGGACCTGCTCGAAGCTGGTGATGCGTCCCGTGCCAAGGAGGTCGTCGCCTGGATGGTCTGGGCCGCCAAGGTCTATGGTGTGAAGGCCGTCAATCCCGGCGGCGTGACGGCGTGGAAGTGGGGCCACGACGCCAAGCAGATGTTTGAACCGGTCTATGGCTACAAGAACGTCACGCCGGCGCAAATCGTCAAGACGCTCGCGCAGATCGTCGATGACCTCGGTTTGCCTCATCCCGTTCACCTGCACTGCAACAATCTCGGCGCCCCAGGCAATGTCAAGACCACGCTCGAAACGATGAAGGTGCTCGAAGGCAATCGCGCTCACATGGCCCATCTCCAGTTCCACGCTTACGGCGGCGATGATTGGCATACGATGCGCTCCGAGGCAAGGCAGATCGCCGACTACTTCAACAAACACAAGAACCTCACCGCCGACGCCGGCGCGGTGCTGTTTGGCAACTCAGTCACCATCACCGCCGACGGGCCCTGGCAGCATCTGCTCTATCAACTCACGGGTCGCAAGTGGGGCAACCTTGATGTCGAAAACGAAACGGGCTGTGGCATCGTGCCGTACACCTATAAAGGCTCGAATCTCGTCAACATCGTGCAGTGGGCGGTTGGCCTGGAACTGCTCCTATTGATCGACGACCCGTGGCGAATCTTCCTGACGACCGATCATCCGAACGGTGCCTGCTTTTGGCGTTATCCGGAAATCATCCAACTGCTGATGAACGCCGAGGCTCGCCGCGAACGCATCAAGAAACTGCCGGCCAAGGCGCTGTCGCGCATCTTTCTCGCGGATATCTCGCGCGAGTATACGCTATACGAGATCGCGATCATCACCTCCGCCGGCCCGGCTCGGGCGTTGGGCCTGAAGCAGAAAGGCCACCTGGGCATCGGCGCCGACGGCGACGTCGCGGTCTACAACCAGAATCCAGACGGCGAGCACATGTTCCGCTATCCGCGCTACGTCTTCAAGGCTGGCGAACTCGCGGTTGAGGAAGGCCACATCCGCAGCACCTTCGATGGCCACGAGTTTATCGTGAAGCCGACGTTCGACGAGAAGATCGAGGACTTCCTGAAGCCGGTGTTTCAATCGCAGTACACGATGTCGTTCGAGAACTATCCCGTGGAGCTGGAGCGCGTGCACGGGCTGGAGATCAAGGACTGCGTGAAGGAATGAATGCTGGGTCACTCCTCATCGTCATCATCCCGCTGACGCGTTCGGCGCAGGGTTGTCATCAAGGCCGGGTTGAGAAATCGCGCGATCAGCCAGGCCCCGCAACATAGGCCAACGAACTCCGCTAACCCGAGGAAAACAATGGGGCCGGTCGTGTCATAGACCAGGTTCAACGCATCGCGGGCAAACCGTGTGGGCATCCTCTCCACGACGACGATTCCTTCAGGCTCGGGAATGCGGTCCACGAAAAACAAGCCGACGCACGGTGCGGGAAGCACCATCAGCAGAATTAGCGGCAGCACGATCGAACCTAACCTACCATGCTGAACCGTTTGGCTCTTCGCACTTTTGCCGAGCAACTCTCGGAACGCCTCAAAGACCTCGTCCCGCTGTTTATTGTTTTTTAGATAGGCAAAGGGCCGATAGGTTTGCCCGCTCTGCTTGACGATGACTTCCACCCAGAACTGCCTCTCATTCTTGCGGACTTCCTGGATGTCCGCTGTCGAGAACACCTGCGGCTCCGGATTCTCTTCGCCGGGAAGGACCATTCGATAGTCGTCCACTACGTCCTGAATGTCCCGCTCGTCCTTCAACTCCTCGACTGCCGTCGGCACATGTTTTATTTCCAGCAACGGGAAGGAGACCTCGCTCTTGGAGAGGTAGACGACGGCCCCGCCTTCGTGAGTCCAGATGCGAGGTTGATTGCTTTGGGCACGGGGCGCCTCCTCCTCGTTGTCAACCTCCTTCTCTAGTGGAAGTGCAGGCATCTTCGGCGAGCGCATCGGCGATTTTTTGGCGACGGGTTTCGCCGGAGGAGCGTCCTCTTCTTCGATGACCAGGAGTTCCTCATCGGGTGGTGTCGGCTTGGGGACCGGAATGATCGAGCCGCAGGTGGGGCATTTGGCCCTCTTGCCCGCCATTTCATCGCGCACCTTCAACTTCTTGCCACATTTGCACGTGATGATCACGGCGTATCCTCTCATTTCCACATGGTTGGCGCCAAGGCGAGATGCGCGACGAATATCCCAGAAAATACGGATTGGGAAATCAACGTGCATTGTATTTCCCATCCGTCAGATCATGTTGTCCATAGTTGATTTTTTCCTCGAAAAGTGGTGTCTTGCATTCCGCAAGCGGTCGTCCGCAGCGCATGCCCTTGACAAACGCGGTCGGACCTGCCCATAATGAGAATATGAAACGGATTATGCGTCAAACCCTGGTGTACAGCGCCTTGTCGATTGCGTTGCCAATCGGTTGGTGCTGTTGGCTGCCGACGTTTGCCTACGCCTCTGGTGAGGGTTCAAAGAAGCCGACGTGTTGTTGCTGCAAGGAAGAGTCAACGACGAAACCTGCGAAGCCCTCGCCGCCCGTGCCGATCGCTTGCTGCTGCGAGCCGATGCCCGCGACCATGCCAAAGGTGTTTGACGAATATCCCGATTTGGATTTGCTCGTTACCGATTTGTCATTGGCTCATGATGATTTCATCGCCGAATTCAAACCGAGACATTCGGCGATCAACCTTTTCGGGCCATCTCCTCCTTTGAATCTTCTCCATTGCGTTTGGCTGTGTTGAGCCGGTGGGAAGTTCCATCATGCGCGTCGATTGCGCGCTCAGTCAACCATGGTTTCAAGAATCAAATAAATTCTCTTCAGGAGAAAGAACATGTTTACCAAATGCATCATCGCTATCATGCTGACCGGAACCTTGTGGGTTTCCGGCGATGCGGCGATCCGCAACTTCAGCTGCTGCTATCCCGGCGCCGATTGCTGCAATCCGCCGAGCGAATGCTGCGTTCTCAACAACGTGGCGAAGAAGAGCTGCTGCTCGACCAAGGCGGTATCCTCGCAGGAATAGTAGTGACTGCTTGACGACGGAACTTAGTGCCCACCCAAAAACAGGGCGCTCGCGGATTTTTCCGCGAGCGTTTTGCATTCCTGGACGTACAACAACCTTCGCTTGGTTGCCACCACTCCGTGAGATCCAAACGATGAAAACCCTCCTCGCAATCTCAGTATTTCTGACGGCATCGAGCATCGCCGTCGCACAGGACATTCCGCTGTCGAAAATTCTCGTCGAGAAAGAAGGCTGGCGCGAAATCGCCAAAGATTGGCCGAACGTTACGTTGCTCGAAGGCGAGGCGGTCGGGTCGATCCGCATTTATCAGCCGACGCCTGCGGGCCAAATCAGCCCGACGGGAGAGGTCACGCGGTTGCCCAAGGTCGTCGTGGGAAAAGCGCTGTCGGCGACCAGCGTGAACGGACCGAAAGGGACGTACATTATCGCACCGGATGAACTGAAGGGCGGGAAGTACGTCTGGTTTGTTTCGGCAGAGAAGAAGGACGCGCCGCTGCTGAAACTGCCAGGCCTGATCACGCCAAGTTGTGTGACGCTTTGGCCTGATGATGGCCATCTCGTCATCGGCGAGGCGGATGGCGCTTACCTCTGGGCCGTGCGCATCGAAGCCGATGGGTCGTTCGGTCCTGGCGATCGTTACTACTCGCTGCGCACGCGGCCCAAAGAGCCGCTGCCCGTCTCGGCAATGGTGATGGACGCCGGCTTCTTGATGTATGCCTGCACGCCGTTGGGTGTGCAAGTGTTCGATCCGACGGGCCGACTCTCGGGCGTCGTGGCATCGCCTTCGAAGGAGCCGATGACGGCAATCACGATCGGCGGCGAGAAGGCAGATCAACTATTCATCGCGGCGGGTGATCGCATCTACGCCCGCCGAATTCAAGCCAAGGCGGCGTACACCCTCAAAAAAGCGAAGCAGTGAGATAACCGCTTGCGGTGTAGCGCTCGAAATATCCCACGCGATCGCAAGCGTTTCTGCCGCAACCGCTCGCGTCCGCTTCAAATCCAGTGCAACAACTTCGCGAGTTGATAAGCGATAACGATCGCGCCGACGACTGCCGCGGTCACGCTCGCCATCAGCACCGCGCCGGCGGCGATGTCGAGCGCTTTGTAGTTGCGCTCCCGCGTCTCCGGGTCGAGGCCGCGATGCAGCACTTCGAGTGCACTGTTGAATAGCTCCGCCGTCAGAACACCGCCGATGCACAGCACCAAGATCACCCACTCGTGTAGCGTGCACTGCAAAGCAACGCCTGCCGCCATGACGAGGGCAGCGGCGAAGAAGTGCACAAAGAAGCTGCTATGCCCGCGGATGCCGAGCTTCATGCCGCGCAGCGCATCACGGAATTTCGCCGCCCAGGGTCGGCGAGGCCTACTCGGCTCGGCAGCAGGATCGGCGTCGAAGGCTGGTTGCGAATCGTCCATGGGGTTGTTTGCTCCTGACGTCATCGAGGAATTTTATTTCAGAGCATGAGCGCCAGCGAAGGATGCCGCGATGAGGATCGCTGATTGCAATGATCTTAGGGTTGCGGTCGTTGACACGCAAGGAGCCTCGCCGGGGTTACGTGGAATCATAGCTTAGCACAAATAGAAAACCTTGACGATCGCACGGAATATTCCGAGCGCTAAGCCGCAAGCGGAAAAAACGGATCGGATGACATCGTGCTCTACCTTGCGTGCGCTCTATTGGCCCTTCAACTCTACAACCTCGTGTTGTTGCTCTATGGCCGCGCGCAAGCACGCGACCTTCCGCCAGAGACCACGATCGATGGCGCTTGGCCGCGGGTGTCGATCCTTATCCCGGCCCGCGACGAGGAAGCCGAGATCGAACAAGCGTTGCGCTCGGTGCTCGCGCTCGATTATCCCAACGTCGAAGTCATCGTCGTCAACGACCGCTCGACGGATCGCACGGGCGAAGTGCTTACCATGGTCCAGGCGACGCATCCCCAGCTGCGAATTGAAACGATCACTGAGTTGCCTGCGGGTTGGCTAGGGAAGAACCACGCTCTCATGCGCGGCGTGTCGATCGCGACCGGCGAGTTGCTGCTGTTCACCGACGCCGACATCGTCTTCACGCCGGACGCGCTTAAGCGCACCGTCGCACTCCTGGTCAACGACCGGATCGATCACCTGACCGTATCGCCCGTCATCCGATCGGATAGTTTCTGGATCAATATGCTGTCGGCGATGTTCATTCGCAACTTCACGCTGTTCGTCAAACCGTGGCGGGCACGCGATCCGAAGTCGCCGAACCATATCGGGCTGGGTGCGTTCAACCTCGTTCGCCGCAATGCCTATGAGGCGGCTGGCGGGCACGAACGCATCCGTTTGCGGCCTGACGATGACATGAAGCTCGGCAAGATTCTCAAGCTCGGCGGCTTCCGCCAGGAGATTGTGTTCGGCCAGGACGCGCTATCGCTGCAATGGTACTCGTCGGTTCGGGCGATGACGGTCGGGCTGGAGAAGAACATACTTGCGGGCGTCGATTACCGCGTCTGGTTCCTCGCATTCGGATTGTGTGTGGTGCTGTTGTCCGACCTCGGACCGCTCGCCCTGCTTGGTTGGACCGACGTGCCGACGACGATTGTCGCTGCGTCGGCGAGCTTCGTGTCGATGTGGACGCTCGCCTTGTTTCTTCCGTTCACCAGCCAGTCGCGCCTCACCGCCGTGCTGACGCCCGTGCTCACGACGATTCTCGTGTGGATATTCGCACGCTCGGCATTCCTGACGCTCAAACGCGGCGGCATCGCCTGGCGCGGTTGCTTCTACCCGCTTGCGGAGCTGCGCCAAAACGAGGTTTAGCCGCGACGCGAAGCGGAGCGCGGGCGAGTGGCCGCGCTCCGCTTCGCGTCGCGGCAAAACAAAATTCGATCCAGGGTGCCGCACGTGACTCCCGCGATACGATTGCTGCAAGCGAAGAACGTCGCGTTCACCCTGCATCGCTACACGCATGACGCGAGTGCGGAATCGTTTGGCGAGGAAGCCGCGGCCAAGCTCGGCGTGTCGCCCGAACGCATGTTCAAGACACTGGTCGCTCGTGTCGATGGCGATGCGCTCGTGATGACGATACTTCCTGTTGCGGGGAAGCTCGATCTGAAAAAACTTGCTGCCGCCGCGGACGGAAAAAAAGCGGAGCTGGCTGACCCGAAACTTGCGGAGAAGACGACGGGCTACGTCGTGGGGGGCATCAGTCCGCTGGGCGGGCGCAGAGCGCTGCCGACGTTTCTGGACGAATCGGCGTGCCTGTTCGAGACGATCTACATCAGCGCGGGGCAACGCGGACTGCAAATCGAAATCGCGCCGGATGCTCTGCTAACACTGACGGACGCGAAATTGGTCGCGCTGGCGAGGGAATGATGGGGACCGGAGGATCGCCGTTCCCGTTTAGCCGCTTGCGGCTTAGCGCTCATGTGGAAACCTCCCAAGCACTCGTGAACAGGCGATAAAGGAAGACCGAAATGACCCCAAACGATGCCAACGACGCACGCCTGTTGCGAAGCGTGCGGCCTGCGGACTGGGTCAACCCGACGCCGAAGGAACGGTATCACCTTGTGGTGATCGGCGCGGGGACAGCCGGCCTTGTCAGCGCCGCCGGCGCCGCGACACTCGGCGCGAAAGTCGCGCTGATCGAACGTCGTTACCTCGGCGGCGATTGCCTGAACTTCGGCTGCGTGCCGTCCAAGGCGCTGCTTCGCGCAGGCCGTGCCGTCGCCGATGTTCGGCGAAGTGCCGAGTTCGGCGTCGAGATCGTTGGCGACGTGCGCGTCAACTTCGCCGCGATCATGGATCGCATGCGCCGACTGCGGGCCGACATCAGCCCCAACGATTCCGTGCAGCGGTTTCGCGATCTCGGCGTCGATGTGTTCTTAGGCGATGCTCGTTTTACGGGTTCCGACAGCATCGCAGTTGCCGAGCAAACCCTGCGTTTCGCCCGCGCGATCATCGCCACGGGCACGCGCCCGATGCTGCCCGCGATTCCCGGATTGAACGAGGCCGGCGTGCTGACGAACGAAACGATCTTCAATCTCACCACCCTGCCCGCGAGCCTGGCCGTGATCGGCGCCGGACCGATCGGCTGCGAGTTGGCCCAGGCGTTCGCTCGCTTCGGTTCGCGCGTCACGCTCATCGGCAACCATTCGCTCGTGCTGCCTCGAGAGGACGTCGCCGCCTCGGAAATCCTCGCGAAACACCTTGAACGCGACGGTGTGGAGCTACTACTCGACGCGCGGATCGACGCAATTGAATCGACCGACGCGGCTGCGAAAATTGTCCGCGTGTATCATCGCGGTGAGCGCGTGATAACCGCCGATGCCATTTTGGTTGCCGCTGGGCGTGTGCCGAATGTGGAAGGATTGGACTTAGGAACCGCGGGAATCCAGTTCGATCCCAAGGCGGGTGTCATCGTCGATGATCGCCTGCGGACGACGAACGCGCGCGTGTATGCCGCTGGCGATATTTGCTCGCGATTCAAGTTCACGCATGCAGCCGATGCGTATGCGCGAATCGCCGTCCGCAACGCGCTGTTTCTTGGCCGGGCGAAGGCCAGCGATCTGGTAATCCCCTGGTGCACCTACACCGATCCGGAAGTGTCGCAAGTCGGCTTAACGGAAGCGGAAGCACTGGCACGTGGGATCGCCGTGGATGTGTTCACACAGCCGTTCACTCATATCGATCGCGCGATCCTCGATGGCGATACGGACGGCTTCGCGAAGGTTCTCGTTCGCAAGGGAAGCGACGCAATCATCGGTGCGACGATCGTGTCGCGCCACGCTGGCGACATGATCGGCGAAGTCGCCCTGGCGATGACCGGCAAACTCGGCCTGAAAGCCATCGCCAATACCGTGCATCCCTATCCAACCCATGCCGAGGCGTTACGCAAACTCGGCGACGCCCACAACCGCACCCGGCTCACGCCGACGGTTCGCTGGTTGTTCCAGAAATGGTTCGCCTGGACATAAGCGAAGGCGTTAAGTATTACTACTTATGCCTCGATCGTACTCAGTGGTTTGATGGATCTCCCGGCCGCCGACTTGCCAATTTCCGCGGCTTTGAACATGGTGGTTTTCACGGGACACGGTTGCCGGTTGCGAAGATTCGTGCATTGCCCGTTGGAGACAGTGAGATGAATGGTATCCGCATTGTTATCAAACCGCTGCTCGCAATCGTCTGTCTCATCATCGCGACAGACCCACTCAGCGCGAACGACAAGAAAACCGCCAAGGTGCCGAACCTTTATCTCGACGTATCGGCCACGGTGATCAACACTCTGGTTCGCCGATCGATCGATCAGACCGAGCGTTTCAAAGATGAAATCCAGGATACGCCTGTCGAAGGCGTGGGGCGCACGATCGGGACGTCCGGGGTGCAACTTATTCCCAATTCCAAGTTCGGCGTGATGGATGTCGTGTTTAACGGCAACATCTATTCGCGTTCGATCGGTTATAGACCGCACACGATGCTCTATTCCTCGACGAATACAAACGTGGAAGTTCGACGGCGCGTGGTGATCGATAGCAAAGGTCTTCGTGTGTTCGATTTGCCAGGCAAGGCCGAGGCTACCACGACCTTGGACGACGTGAAGAGCTATGCTGAGCCGGACGTGCTCGCCCAACGCGTCATGCGATTTCTGTTCGAGCGTACCAAGGCCGCCGCCGAGGACGAGGCTGCGAACAAGATGGCGCAACGTGTATCGAAACGGCTCGGCGATGAAATGACGCCGATTCTCAAGGCGGCAACGGCGTTTGGCAAATCGGAATTCGAGCACTTCAAGGGCCGCGGCCTGGCAATCGATTCGCTCGAATTCAGCACCACGGCCAACGCGCTTCATACCGAGCTGCGCCTGGCGATACCGGAAAGCATCGTCATCGGACCGCGCCCGACGATGACGCCCAACCTCGATCTCGGCCTGCTCGCCCATCCATCGTTGATGAACGAAGCTGCCCGTATCGCCGTGGGTGGACGCGAATTTCCTTTGAGCGAAATCAAGAAATTCTACGACGAAGTAACGCTCGGTCTATTGCGCGATGGCCGAAAGGATGCCGAGAAACAGGACACTCTAAGGGCGCTCGAAAAAGTGCTCACTGACTTCGGCGGCAAGCAGACGGTCATCGTATTGGCGAAAAACGACCCGCTCACCGTTACCGCGACAGAGAACGGCTACATCGCTGAAATCCATATCGGTTCGATCAAACAAAATGACACAACTCGCTACGCCGGCATGCGTGCTCGCGCCAAATATCGGCTAGAAAATACCGACGATTCGCCCCAGGCCGAGCGTGAGGGCGCCATCGAATATCTGCCCGGCGATGAACCGACATCCGATGGCAAGAAACTGAATGCACAACCCGTGGCGTTCACATTGCTGCGAGGCGCGATAATGGAGGAGGTCCTGAAGCAACGCCTCGCGCTCGTGTTGCCGCAAGTCGAAGCGATCCCCGACTTACGTTTCTATGCCCCGCGCGGCGGCGTCCGCAACGGGTGGCTCGCCTTGGCCTGGACGCTCAGGCCAGCGGAGAAGAAGTAGGCTGCGGAATGAATGCGCTCTGAGGCGTCATTTCTATAGCTGTCTCACATGTGGCGAGGGGCGAGGGACGAGCGCTAAGCCGCAAGCGGAAAACGGGGCAAATTACATCAACCCATATGCCTTCAGCGTCTGCGCCAGTTTGGCCTCTTGGTTGGCGTCCATCGTGCAGAGCGGCAATCGCAATTCGCCGGTGTCCCTGCCCAGCATGCGCAACGCGGTCTTCACGGGGATCGGGTTCGTCGAGATGCCCAACATATCCCGACACAGCGTGAACAGCTTGTAGTGCAAGCGAATCGCCTCGTCGCGTTTGCCAGCATCCCAGGCGGCAACGAGCGCCTTCATGTCGCGCGGCACGACATTGCCGACGACGCTGACGACGCCGCGACCGCCGATGCTCATCAGCGGCAGCGTCAGGCTGTCGTCACCGGAAAGCAGCGTTATGTCGCACAATGCGGCGATGGCCGACGCCTGATCCATCGAACCTGTCGCCTCTTTAACGGCAACAATCGTCGGCAGTTTTGCGAGATTCGCAATCGTCTCCGGCAGGATGTTCGAGCCAGTGCGACCGGGGATGTTGTAGAGTACGATTGGCAAGTCGACGGCCTCGGCAACAGCGGCGAAATGCTTGAAGTACCCGTCCTGTGTCGGCTTGTTGTAGTACGGTCCGACCATCAGTGCCCCGTTCGCGCCGGCCTTCTTCGCAGACTTGGTCAAGCGAATCGCTTCGCGGGTGCTGTTCGATCCCGTGCCGGCCATGACCTTGATTCGACCACGCGCGCATTCGCAAACGGTAGCGACGATTTTTTCGTGTTCGTCGTGGTTGAGTGTCGGCGATTCGCCCGTTGTGCCACACGGCGCCAGGCAATCGGTTCCTTCGGCGACGTGCCAATCGACGATCTTGCGAAGGGCGTCGTAATCGACCTCGCCGTTTTTGAATGGCGTAATCATCGCAACGGTGAGACCCGCAAACATTTCGCCCTTGGTGGCCATGAAAAACCCTTTCGTCAGTGAATCGTACAATTGCAGTTATGCAGGCGGTAAGAAGCAACTTCCTGATACTTATTTTCCGCTAGCGGCTTTACGCTCGGAATACTCCGTGCGAGCGCTAAGCCGCCAGCGGTATTACCGGGAAGTTCAACACGCCTATCTTACACGGGCAGTTCACGAAAGAAAGCACCCATGTTGCGGCGAGTGTACTCAGTTATCGCCTACCTGATCGGACTCGCCGGCGCGAGTGTCTATTTCGCGTACGTTCTCGGCGCCGGAATAGGCGTTTGGCCCCGAGGCGAGGCGACCTCGACGGCCTGGTCGATGGGTATCAATCTCGGTTTGCTGGCATTGTTCGCGATGCAACACAGCGGCATGGCACGTCCGGCGTATAAGAAATACATCTTACGTATTGTTCCTGAATGTCTCGAACGATCCACCTACGTTGCAGCATCGGGATTGGTACTTGGTTTATTGACCGTCCTTTGGCAACCGCTGCCAGGTGAGCCGTTCTGGCACGGCCCGATCGCCATTGTCGCGGTCAGTTTATTGGGTGCCTTCGGTGTCGGAGTCTGTGCGACGTGGTTCGATCATGCGACGTTCTTCGGCCTGACGCAGGGTTGGACCGGTGTCAGGCCTGGGCCCGCGAAATTGCGTATCGAAGGGCCTTATCGCTTGATGCGGCATCCGTTGATGCTTGGGTTATTGATTGCGATTTGGGGCGTGCCGGTGATGCCGCCGGAGTTGCTGATGATGAACCTCGGCATGACGATGTATGTTTTGGTCGCAATCCGTTGGGAGGAGCACGATCTGGTTCGTGAATTCGGCTCGGAATACGAGGAATATCGGCGAAGGGTGCCAGCGATTGTGCCGTGGCGATTTTAGCGAGTGCACGTCGGTTGGTAAGTTCCGCTTGCGGCTTAGCGCTCGGGTTACCCCACGCGAGCGCTAAGCCGCAAGCGGAATACTGGGAAGTTAATAAACTCCGAATCCGTGCGATCCGACTTTGTATTCGACCTATTCCGCCGTCACCACGGCGCCGTCACTGGGGAGCATTAGAGCAGCCCAGGTCATGCGATCCATCGACGATGAGAACGACCGGACACTGCAATCGCCCATGGCGATATTGAGGGCGTCGTGGCCAGTCTGAACGGTGAGCGAATCACAGCCGATCGCGCCGGATTGGATGGGATCGGGACGAATCTGGAACATGAAAACCAGAGGCGCGCTGAGCGACGGATTGGGATAGCCATTCGCACTGGCGACGGAGACAGGGCCAGCGCCGAGGTCGATCTTGTTGTTGCCAAGACCAAATGTCAAACCGAAGTTATGCACCCCGCCATAATTGTTTCCGCCGCCGCCCAGGTGCCAGGCAAGCAGCGCGGTACGGCCACGGGCTTCGCACCACGCATAGCCTTCGGCAAGAAGGACGACATTGGAGAGTCCATCGGTGACGTTCGTGAATTTCTGCGGCGGGGCCTGGTAACCCAGGCTGGGCTGCTCGGCGGAAAAGACATTCCAGTTCGCTAGGTAGTTGGTGCTGGACCACGGCGTCGTGGTGTTGGCGTAGACCAAGCCGCTGCCGGCGGCGGGCTGAAATCCGCTCGGATCCGATGGACACTTCAAGACGGCAATTGGAACCGAGCGCGTTTCCGGTCGCCAAATTCCCACAAACCCGTTGGTCGGCGCACCCGGCGGGCCATAGACCGCAGCCGAGCCTGGCACGAGCTTTGACTTGCTGTAATCGTAGATGGCGCCCGTCCCCGTACCTGGATCGGGGTTCTT
>CAMAUE010000047.1 GCA_945861245.1 Singulisphaera sp. GP187 | reverse complement strand
TGTCGGCCGCGCCCTGACGGTCGCGGCTCGGAAATACGACACGTTCACCTGTCGAAGGAATGACCAAACGCTAACGCTGGATTATCCGAGCGCTAAGCCGCAAGCGGCAAACGGAAAATGGCGAGCGCTTATCGTGATCCTTGCGTTCGCGCCCTGCATCGCCCATGCGCAACCCGTCGAGGCGGAACTGCATAAGCCCAGCGCCTGGCCGGACCGCGTCGTGCTGACGTGGCGCGGCGATCCGGCCCGGTCGCAAGCGGTGACGTGGCGGACCGATGTCAGCGTGCGCGACGGCGTTGCCGAGATCGCGCCGGCTGATGGCGGGCGGGCGTTTCTGGCGAAAATTGCGTCGCACAAAGCCGTGACCACGCCGCTCACGACAGATCTCGGCGCGGCTCATTATCATGTCGTCAACTTTCAAGACCTCGCGCCGGCAACGCAATACGCCTACCGCGTCGGCGATGGCGTACGATTCAGCGAATGGCACCACTTCCGCACCGCCAGCGCGAAGCCCGAGCCGTTCACCTTTCTCTATTTCGGCGACGCCCAGCACGAAATCCGCAGCCTCTGGTCGAGGCTGATCCGCGAAGCATACGCTCATGCGCCGAGGGCACGCTTCACACTCCACGCCGGCGATCTTATCAACATCGCCGGCAGCGATTCGGAATGGGGCGAAT
Organism: Singulisphaera sp. GP187; assembly: GCA_945861245.1. Taxonomy (GTDB): domain Bacteria; phylum Planctomycetota; class Planctomycetia; order Gemmatales; family Gemmataceae; genus SIAQ01. The sequence continues at coordinate 33,489 of CAMAUE010000047.1, read as the reverse complement.
GGCATCAGGCGGCAGGCTTCATTAACGCCAGGATTCCGGTGTTGCCGAGCCCAGGCAACCACGAATTCTCTGGCTTCGGCGCCAAAGACGAGTCCGGCGTGACCGCGCACTGGAAAGCGCAGTTCGCACTACCCGCCAACGGCCCTGCCGGGTTGGAGCATTGCGTTTACTATCTCGACATTCAGGGTGCCCGCATCGTTTGTTTGAACAGCAACGAAAAACGTGCCGAGCAGGCGGCCTGGCTCGATCGCGTGTTGGCCGACAATCCGAACCGCTGGACGATCGTGGCGTTCCACCATCCCGTAATGTCATCCGCGTTCAGCCGAGACAACACCGACCTCCGCAAACGCTGGCTACCGATCCTCGACAAGCATCGCGTCGATCTCGTTTTACAAGGCCATGACCATTCCTATGCCCGCAGCGGTCTTGATGGCTTTCGCGACGCTGGCGGACGTGGCACAATGTTCGTCGTCTCTGTCAGCGGGCCGGGGTTTTACAAGGTCGATCAGCTCGGCTGGATGCGGCGCTGGGGTGAGGGTAAGCAACTCTTTCAGGCGATCACCATCGACGGCGACCGCTTGCACTATGAAGCCCGCAGCGCGACCGGCGAATTGCACGATAGCTTTGACTTAACCAAGCAACCCGAAGGTAAAATGAATGTGCTGGAGGACGGCCCCGCGGCGCCGGAGAGCAAAACTTCGCCTCAAAATCCATCGACGAATTGGGTTCCCGTGCTCGCGGTATTGGGCCTGGTGATTGTGTTGGTCCTGATGCGCGTTCGGCGATAGGCGATAGGCGATTGGATTTGAATCGATTGGCGAGCCTAGCCGCGTAAGCGGCAGGTTGAATCAGCGATCGTCGGTTCAACCTGCCGCTTACGCGGCTAGGCTCGCCAATTCCTCATATTAGTCCACCATCGGTTCGCGCAGCTGAGATGCGTCGGTCACTTTTTCGACGCCGACGACCGACTCGGCCAACTCGATCGCGCGTTGGCGTTGCTCGAGATTGGCGATGGTTCCCTTCAGTTCGACTTCCTTGTCTTTGACGTGAACTTCGAGCGTGGCGTCCTTCATCAGTTTGTCGAAACGCAACCGATCGTGGATTTTTTCGTGCAGCGTCGGCTCGCGTCGGACGCCCGGCCAGGAGACATCGACCTTGCCGCCGATTTCGCTGAAGTTGCCCTTGGCGTGAACGGCGACTTTTTGTCCGGCCCGCGAAAGGCATTCGGCGTCGTTGCGATTGCAGCCTGTTTGGTTGATGAGGACAATCAGGAACGCGATCATCAGCGTGTATCGATTGACCATGGCACGGATTCCCTTGTGTTAATGACTTTCGTTTAGCCGCTCGCCTTTGGCGAGCGCGACGTTCCGCGCTCGCCAAAGGCGAGCGGCTAAACGGGAAATGTGTCGTACCGCAGATTTTTTTTTCCAGCAAGACCAATCGCATTGTTGACAGATGAACATCGGCATGGTTACAATGAGGGGAGATGGCATGCCAGCGGAAAACGCCGTCTACCAAGGATGATAGTGGAAGAGTTGGCTCTTTTTATTGGAGGGCATGACCATGCGAAAAGGTACGTGGATTGCGCTTGCTGCCGTCGGGCTGATGCTCGCGGGCAGCGGGGTAGTTTGGGCGAACGACACCGTTCGGCTCGGCGGGCCACAAGCCCAAGCCGACATCACCGGCGGAACCAACACCGAACTGGTGCACCGAGGTCGCGGCGGCTACAACCGCGGCGGTTATGGCGGCAGTTACTACGGCGGTGGCTACGGGGCACGGTATTACTCGCCGTACGCCCATTACAGCTATTACTCACGGTCCTACTACCACAGGCCGTCCTATTACTCAAGCTCGTACTACTACCCGCACAGCTACTACTCCCAGAGCTATTACTCGCCGTACTATAGCTCGTATTATTATCCATGCGTCGGTGAAGAGACGCCGACGCTCGCATTGCAGGCGACGTCACGCAGCACACTGCTGCCAGCGCCACAGGGCTATACGCCGCCGCCGGTAAAGAATGTCCCGCTGATGCCGCCTGCGGGCGACGGGTCGTTCCGTTATGACGGCGAACCGCGCAACATCGTACCGATGCCTGCGCCGGTGAATGCCGATCCCGTGAAGGGGCCGCAAGGCCTCGTGCCGCTCGATGGCAAGCTGGTTTCGTTCGGCGGCGTGTCACCGATCCCGACCCCAAACCCGCGCAACATCATCGGCTCGACCGCGAGTTCCACGGTTCGCGTCTCCTACCCGGCTTATGGCGAGGAGCCGATCACACCCGTGCGACGGAAATAATCAGCCGTACGCATTCAACAAACGAAGATAGCCGCGACAATTGGTCGCGGCTGTTTTTTCATGCCTATTCGACCCTACCGCTTGAACAACGGATTATGATACGGCCCGAAAACCGGCGTTGGCACAGACGGCGGGACCAGCATCCACTGCATCTGGCGCGTTTCCACAAGTGGCGGCAACGCCATGCGCGCCGTCGCTCGTGACGAGGCGATCTCCGATTCCACCGTGAACGTGCCATCCTTCATATTCAAAATCACACGCTGGGCTTCGATGCGAATGCTCTGGCCGTGCTTCTTGCAGTGCAGCTTGACATCGCCTTCAAGAACGACCACGTCGCCACGATGCGTCATCCGCTCGCAGTGCGCTTCAAGATCAGGCGTGACAAAATGAACGTGCTTGGCCAGCGAGGCGATCGGCACAATCCGGTGCGGCATCGGCATCGGCGACGCGACGATTGGCATGATCTCGTGAGCGATTGGAAACGGCGGCGGCAGAGGCGTCGACAGCGGCACACCAGGCACGCGAAAGACCGTCACGGGTTTCGCGTCGATGGCTTCGCCCGACATCGGCATCGGCACCTGAAAGAACGCTTTCAGGCCCGGCGAGGACGCTTGATCTCGCATCCTCATCAGCGCGGCAGCGATTTCACTACTGCTTGGAAAACGAATGCAGCCCCAATCCATGCATGTGTCCCGCCCCTGCTCACTAGCCTGGATCGCAACAGTGGACTTCGCCGCCTGTGCGCTCTGGGGGCCCTTGTCGCGAACGATCGTCGGTTCGCATGCTTCACATCGAGCGGCTTTGGTGTTGTTGATGACCGCTGCCGGCCCGTCGCTCGGCTTGGCGGAACCCATGAACTGCGCAAGAAACACCTCAAGCAGCGAGGCCTTCGCAGCCTGTTGCTGATCGCCGAGGCCTTGCGTCGAAGCTTTTGTCGGCGGTGAGGCGTGGACAACACTCGCCCAGGCGAACAGCCCGGCAGTTAACATCATCGTGCGGAAATATTGCATTGTTCATCCTCCAAAAAGAATCCGAATTGGTTCGGACTAGGAGGGAGATAACAAACCGTCGTCGGTGTGTCTGCGCCAAGACTTGAGTTTTTTTGTTAGCGCTCGCACGGTTTGATGCGAGCGCCAAGCCGCAAGCAGAATGCGTCGTAACACCACCTCACGACCCCGGTTTGCGGACCGCCGGCGCGATTTCCGGGTCGCCCTTCGGCTGAACCCGTTCCATGACCCAGCCTTTCGGAATCGCCGGCTCAAAGAATTCGGGCGGAATCTGTACGTCAATTTGCAGCTTCGTGAAATTCCACGTGATTTCGTTGCCGTTCGGCTGGTGATACCAAATCTGCGCAGGCAGACTGTTGTTGCGATAAAGCGTCAAGCGTGCTTGGGTAAAATCGGTCTTGTCGTGAGGCAATTTGGGCTTCACGTGGATGTAATAATAGTTCACATCTTTCGCGGAATTAGAGTCGAGCACCATGTCGTAGCGTTGCTTGGCGTCCTTGGCGCCCATGCCGAACAGGAACGACAGAAAGCTCTGCTGCTGTTGCCCGTTCTGTTGCTGAGGCATGTTGTGCACGCGGACCTTGTTGTTCGCCGGCGCGTATTCATAGAGGTAAATGCCGGTGCAGATGAACTTTTCAAACAGATTGGTATTCTTCACTTTCGCTAGTTCCAGGCGTGCCCGACTTGTGGCTGCGGCGCCTTCCGCTTTCTTGAACATGGCATAACCCTGAAACTCGTCGCGTGCGCCGAGCGATTTATCCAGCGTCGTCCGATTGACGTCGGCGACGAAGGTTCGCAGGTCGGTCATGCCTTTCTCCCAACCGCGCAGCACCGCATCCAGGTCCGCAGCGGACTGAGGTTGCGCGACACCTTGGCCCGATGCCGTGAGGACGACGACAAGACACAGAACCAGGGCAAGCGAAAGAATTCGCATATATCGATCTCCTGAATTCGCCACATGAATCCGAGCCTGAGCGCCAGCGAAGGACAAGCTTCTCGGACAATGCATCAGTAATTCCAGCGCGAAGTATAGCAACAAGTCACCAGCGAATGAAGGGCGCTTTGCGATGGCCACGCAGGCTTGCGCCTTGCCCAAGTTCGCAATGTTCCCGTCATTCGCAAATCCGCTCCATCTTACGGCCTGCGCGTTGTGATGTGTCAAGTTGCGTCGAATACGCAACCGCGCGATGAACTGGTGCACTTAAAAACAGGCCGCAATATCGTTACTTTTGCTAATTCCTGTCAACTTTCCCATCACCAAGATTCGATGAAATTACTACATCGTGAAAGGTGTGCCGGAAATATCTTGGCCCTGGCTCGATTCCGGTAGTTAGCACGGAAGATCACTGCGGAAACAGCGAACGGACGAACCCATGAATCCGAAAAACACCGGAGGACGCTGGCATTGGCCAAATTGGCGTCTCTGCTGTTTCCTCTTATTGTCGGGCTGCCATTCCATCCCGACCGCCGAGGTGCTAGTTCCGGCGCGCGTCCCGGAACTCGTGCCTGTCACCTACACCGTGGAGGCGCCGACGCAGGACGGCAAACCGATTCCGATCAGTCTCGACATCGTGCTGCGAAGCGCTCAAGACAACAACGGCCAAATCCGCCTCGCTCGCATGCGTCTCGACGACGCCACCTACGACCAACACTGGGCCGCCAAACATTGGCTGCCCGATCTCTCCGTCGGCATTGGCACCTATCGGCATGAGGGCGCCATCCAGGATTTTCAGGGTAACATCGTTCGTTCCAGCTATGGCTCAGCCCTCGCCGGCCTCGAATTGACCGGTAAGTACGACTGGAAGGAAACCCTCTTCCGCCGCGTCGAGGCCGAACGCCGTGTTTGGCAGCAAAAAGGCGAACTCAGCAAACTCACCAGCGAGAACTTGCTCGACGCCTCAACGACCTACGTCGCTCTCGTGGCGGCACGAACCGGCGCAATCATTTCGTTGGAAACCGAAGTCAAGCTCAAGGACCTGCTCGATCAAACCATTGCTTTGGCCCAAGTCGATCCCGGCATTCGCGTCGAAGTCTCGCGCATCGAAACCGAGTTGATGGCTCAAACCGTTCTCTCCGCCAAACTGCGCGAAGCGGGCAAAGGCTCGGCGGCGAAGCTGGCCTACCTGCTCGGCCTCAATCCGTGCTGCGATATCATCATCGCCGATAAATACCTCGCGACGATCAGTCTCGTCGATGCCCACACGCCGGTGGACAAACTCGTCGATCGCGCCTTGAGCCGTGGACCAGGCGTGCGCGAACTCGAAGGACTCTTGCGAACCGTCCAGGCCGCACGCAACACCAACTACGGTGCGACGCACTGGATGCCGAGCGTCGAGTTGAATATCGTCGAAGGCAGTTTCGGCGGTGGCCCCGGGCGACAGATCGAATGGGCGAACCGTTTCGATGCCGCCGTGCATATGCGTTGGAACCTCAACGAGTTCGTCTACGCCAAGCAAAAACGCCATCAGGCCGACGCGAATATCCAACAAGTGCATCTGTCGATCCACGACCTTCGCTCCAAGCTCACGCTCGGCGTACAAGAAGCTCGCGAAGCGACGCATTCCAACCGTGAACAGGTCAAATTTGCTGAACGACACATCCGCCACGCCGAGGAGTCGTACAAGCTCAGCGACCAACGTTTGCGGCAGAATATCAAAGGCCGATCGTCGAGCGAAGTGCTGCTGGCGTTGCGCACACTGAGCGGTGCTCGCCTGGAGTACATCCAGGCCGTGCGCGACTTGAACAAGGCTCAGCTCCGGTTATTTATTTTGATCGGCGCGGTCGATCCTACGTCGGTCGAGCCATTGCCAACCGTTCCCGTTCGCGAAACACCCCGCCGACTCCCGGAGTTGATTCAGCAACGGCGGCAGCCATCTTGATTTACGCTTGCGACATGGAATCCGTTTCAAAAACCCTCAAGCCCCAGGATGAGCACGGCGATTCCTGGGGGTAGCCCCCCAACAATCACTTCGCTCATGATGGGGCTTGGGCGATTCATTCCTGCCAAATCGATGCTCCCATCATAAAACAACATTGAGGTCTGTTGCCTACCAACGTGCGATACGGTTTCTTCTCTAAACCCACCTGCTGACGAGAGGAGCCGACGATGACTGGTGTGTACGTGAATTCACTGTTACTCGACAAACGTGAGACGAAGATACGGAGCATGTTCAACAACATCGCTCCGAGTTATGATTTTCTGAATCATCTACTCAGCCTCAACATCGATCACTATTGGCGATGGCGGACGACAAAGCTCGTGCCGCCTATCGCTTCCGCATCGGCGCCGATTCTCGACTTGTGTACGGGCACAGGGGACTTGGCGTTGGCGTACGACAAAGCGGCGAAGGGCCGGGTGCCGATCATCGGCGCCGATTTCTGTCACGAGATGCTCGTTCGCGCCGAAGGAAAAGCGAAGCGCAAGAACGCCGGCGAAAGGATTCGCTTCCTGGAAGCGGACGCCCAACACTTGCCGTTCCCCAGCGATATGTTTCAGATCACGACGGTGGCCTTCGGACTGCGCAACGTCACCGACACCGACAAAGGAATCGCCGAAATGATCCGCGTGACCCATCCCGGCGGGCGGATCGCGATCCTTGAGTTCTCGCAGCCTCGCGGCTTCCTGTTAGGCCCGATGTATCGGTTTTACTTCAAGCACATACTGCCTCGCTTGGGCCAATTGATTTCGCGTTCGAAGGATGATGCCTACCGATATCTGCCCGAAAGCGTCATGCAATTCCCCGACGGCGAAGCGCTGGCCGAGCGTCTGCGCGGGCATGGGCTGAAAAATGTATCGTGGCAGCCTATGACGTTCGGAATCGCGACACTGTATATGGGAACGAAGGAAGCGTCAGAGCCACGCACGAAGTAAGGGGTCCAAACTGGCAAGGACGGTGTGTTCAAACCGTTTACTTCGTGCGTGGCTCTGAAAAAATGGAGAACGAAAATGGATCATCTACTCGTCCGTGCCGCGCGGGGCGAAGCCGTCGAACGGCCGCCGGTGTGGGCGATGCGTCAGGCCGGGCGTTGGGATCCGGAGTTCAACAAGGTGCGCTCCGGGCTGTCGTTTTTCGAGTTTTCAGAGAACGTCGAATTGTCGGCGAAAGCGTCGCTGCTGCCTCGGCGGTTCGGCGTGGACGCGATTATCCTCTTCTACGACATCACCACGCTGACGGTGTCGATGGGCTTACCGTTTACGTTGCAGCCGAATCGCGGTCCCGTGCCTGACCGCGAAATTCGTACGATGGCAGATGTCGAGCGGCTCAATCCAGAACCGGGACCAGAGACGTTCGCGCATATCGTGCAACTGCTGCGCAAAGTGCGCCAGGAATTGAAAGGCGAGCTACCGGCGATCGTCTTCGCTGGCGCGCCGTTTACCGTGGCGACCTATTGCATCGGCACGGGCAAAGACCTGCCGGCGACGCGATCGTTTATCAAGGAGCGTCCGGAGGTTTGGCAGGCGCTGAACGAGCGCATCCAGTCGGCCACGATTCGCTTCGTCAACACGCTCATCGAGGGCGGGGCGGCGCTTTATCAGCTCTTCGATTCCTGGGCCGGCGAGTTGACTCGCGAGGAATATTTGCGCTTGGCACACCCGTACCATCAGCGCATCTTCCAAGGCGCTGCGAGCGTGCCACGAGTGTTGTTCGTGAAGGAATGCCCGTATCTCGATCTGCTCACAAGTAGCGGCGCGGACGTGGTCAGCCTTGGGCGTTGCCATGATTTGGCTGCGGCGCGACGGGATTATCCGAATCTTGTGTTTCAAGGCAATGTCGATGAGGAATTGTTGAAGACGGGCACGCCGGACGAGGTTATCGCTGCTACGAAACGATGTCTCCACGAAGGCGGCGGGCGACGGCATATCCTGAATCTGAACCACGGCTGCGACAAGGCCATGCCAGTCGCGAACTTCGAGGCGTTCATCCGTGCCGCCAAGGGGCAGGTGTAGTACCGCTTGCGGCTTAGCGCTCGATACAACCCATGCGAGCGCTAAGCCGCAAGCGGAAGACAGGATTTTAATTTTTGAACCAAGCGCCAACACGCAGAATCGGATTCTTCTCATTCCCACCCGGAAGCGGTTGCGGCGACTGATCTTCGTTCAACCATGCTTCGCGATGGGAGGGCCATTTCTTGCCGGTAACTATTTCCAGCGATTCCAACGTGCGATGACGCAGGGCGACGTCCTTCTCCGATCGCATTACATATTTCAAGGCCTCGACCGTCTCGGCATCGCGATACTTGCTTAATGCGCGAATGGCGATCAGCTTTTCGTCCTGAGTTTGTTGGCGATCCGTCAGGTTGGATTCCAGCGACGGTCCCGGCTGGCGTGCGACGCGAATCAACAGATGGCGTGCGTCCTTGTCGCCGGTTTGCTCCAAGGCGACCAGCGCTTCTTTGCGGATCATGGCGATCTGGTCCGGCATCGAGATCGGATGCATATTGCGCTGCTGATAGACTTCCTCGAGATGGCGAGCCGCGCGAGGGTCCTTGTATTTGCCTAACGCCCGAATCGCGGTCAGGCGGCATAACGGCTGCGCATCGGTCTGGGCAGCCGTGCCGAGGATACGGAGGTAGGCATCCTGATCCTGGGCGTTGCCACCGTTGAGAATCGGTTCCTTGAGTCGACCCAATGCCTCGGCCCGGCGAGCGCCGTCGGTAGTCTTCTCAATTACCGTCAACGGATGTGGCTTACCAACACCCGTGACGTAGGACCAGTCTCGTTCGTGGCTCGAGAGTTCTTCCCAAAGCCCCGCGCAACCGGTCATGGCAAGGGCGAGGGCGAAAAAGCCCATGCTTGCCGCCAACCCGGCCGACCTACGAGATAAGTGTACGAATGAGCACGTGGAATACGCCACCGCGAGCCTCCTTGGGCATGGGATTGGGTGAACAAAAAAATCCCCATCTAATTCAGTGCGGCGCGGTATAATGTGGAGTACGAAAAATAGCAAGGGGATTTTCCTGCAAACCCGGAACTAAGGAAAAGCGTTACGCGTCGAAGACTGTGGAAATGGGCAAACAAGCCCAGGGGTTCGGAGTAACTCACCCCTGGGCTTGCTCATTTATCCACAATCATGCGCGGAACCAACGAGAGACGATGGAGAGTATGGTGAGTTCGGATGCTGCCGCCCTGGCTAACGCCGCGATGCAACTTGGTTTGTTGACCTCGAGACAGGTCGACGAAGCGTGGGATGAACTGGGGGCCCGCAATGGCCCTGCCGAGAAATTTCTGCGATGCATGGAGCGCAAGCAATACCTCACCCCATTCCAGACCAACAAACTCATCCGCGGCGACAAGAACGGCTACATTCTGGGCGGCTATCAGCTCCTTTACAAAATCGCGTCCGGCAGTTTCGGACGGGTCTACCGTGCCGTCGAACCTGGCACGGGATCGCAAGTTGCGATCAAGATTCTGCGCAAGAAATGGTCGGAGGATAAGCACAAGATCGAACTCTTCGTCCGCGAAGGCCGCATGGGCATGACGCTGCGCCATCCCAATATTGTCGAGATTCTTGCCGTCAATCACGAGAAATCTAGCAACCAGTATTACATCGTAATGGAGTTCGTCGAAGGCGGGAACCTGCGTGATATTCTCAATATTCGCAAGACGCTCCAACCCGCGGAAATGCTGCGCATCTTGGAAGACATCGCGGCAGGCCTGGCGGCGGCGTTCGCCCATGGCACGACGCATCGCGATATGAAACTCACGAACGTGCTCTTGGCCAGTCAGGGCCATGCCAAGCTCGTGGATTTCGGCCTCGCCGGCGTACATGCGGGCCATGCCGCTATCGCCGCCACGGTAGCGGCGTCAACCGCTGGCGCGGACGACGACAAGGATGAAGTCGATGTCGATCGCACGGTCGATTACGCCGGCCTCGAAAAAGCAACCAACGCACCGCATGGCGATCCGCGTAGCGATCTGTTTTTCGTCGGCTGCGTCGCCTACGAACTGCTCACCGGGAAGTCGCCACTGGACACAAAACGCGGAGCCGAGGCACGCATGTCCGCTCAGCGGTTTCTCAAACTCGCATCCTTCAAAGCCGAGCAACTCGACGTTCCTGTATCGGTCGGCCGCGTCGTCGAGAGCTTGCTTACTCTGAATCCCGATTTGCGCATCCAGACGCCGTCGCAATTGGTGGACCGCGTCCGCGAATGCCGACGCGAACTCGGCGGCGTTTCACAACCCGGTGAGTCGGCCAAGGCCAAAGCTCAGACCACGATCTTCCTGGCCGAGAGCGATGAAACGCTCCAGGACGCCCTGCGTGAGAAGCTCAAGAAACAGGGCTTCCGCGTCCTCATCGCCGCCGACCCGGTGCGGGCGTTGGAGCGGTTTCGCCAGCAGCCGTTCGACCTCCTCATCGTCGATGCTGCCACCACGGGCGAAACCGGTTATTATGTCTTCGAGAGCATTCTTGAAGACGCCCGCCGTCAGAATATACCGTGCAAAGGAATCTTGATGCTCGGCCCGGAGCAGACGCCGTTTCAGAAAAAATTAGCCGATACCCCGGGCGTCGCGTGCCTGATTCAGCCGATTAAGTACAAACAGTTGCTTGCCTCGATTCGTGAATTGCTTGGCTACACAGACGCTGAGTGATCGACCGCTCGCCTTCGTCAAACGCTTCCATCTGGTGAGGCATCCGCCGAACGCTTTCCGTTTCCTTCTAATAACCGGAGTCCATAATGACGATTGAATTCAGCAATGGAAAATCGCTCTGCCCAACGTTTGGGTGGACGCATGTTGCCTCGTCACGCGGCGGGAAGACGATCTACATATCGGGCCAGGTCAGCGTGAACGAGAAGGGTGAAGTCGTCGGTAAAGGTGACCTTCACGCTCAAGTAACGCAGACGTTCGAAAATTTGAAAAATGCCCTGGCTGCTGCCGGCGCAACGTTCAAGGATGTGGTGAAATCAAGTTTTTATGTCGTAGGTCTGAAGTCGGAGCAGGTGCCAATCCTGCGCGAAGTGCGAGCACGCTATTTCAACCAGCAAAATCCGCCCACGAGCACGCTGGTCGGTGTGCAAGCGTTGGTGAATCCAGATTGGCTTATCGAGATCGAATTGATCGCGGTGATTGAGTGATTTTCGGAGCCGGAAGTGTCGATGACGGTGATTCTCGTTTATCGCGGGCTTCCGGCTCTGGTTTCCGCGTGCCGTCACTTCCCGATGCACACGAGTTCGGCTTCCGTGCGAATGAAGAATTGCCCTTGCACCGCTGCTGGCGATGCGAGGATCGGCGAGCCGAGATCGTTGCGGGCGACAATGTCGAGCGTATCGCCAGCGCGGACGACGTAGGTCATGCCGGTCTCTCCCGCGAAATACAGCAGACCACCAGCGACGATCGGCGAGGCGGCGAAGCGGTCATCGACCCGCTCAAGGTAGACGAGCTTGCCAGTCTGGGCGTCGAGCGAGCTAATGATGCCGGTGTCGTTACCCGTGTAAAGGCGACCTTTGTGCAGCGCCGGCGTGGGCACGTGCGGTCCGCCGCGGACTGCGCGCCAAACGAGATGCGTCTGCGTGACATCGCCTTTCTCGCCGGGACGAAAACCGAGCGTCGGCCCGTTGCGGCCGGACGACGAATACAACATGTCTTTGCCGACGACGACCATCGGCACGACTTCGACGGTAGGCCCGCGGAGCGACCAGAGTTCGGTGCCGGTGTTCGGGTCATAGCTGCGAACCGTTTCCGCGCCGGCGATGAGAAGTTCGTCGCGCTCGCCGATGCGGGCCAGTGTCGGCGTAGTCCAGGTCATGGCTTTGCCACGCTTGGCGGTCCAGACGAGTTTGCCTGTTGTTTTGTCGAGCGCTACGAAGATGGAATCGGTTTGGTTCTGGTCTTGGGCAAGGATGACGAGGTTTTTGTAGAGAACGGGGCTGGAGCCGGTACCGTGCGTGGTTTTGATTTTGAGCGAATCGTAATGCCAAAGTAGCTTGCCGTCGAAGTCGTAACAGAGGATGCCGCATGAACCGAGAAAGACGATGACGCGTTCGCCATCGGTAACGGGCGTGGCCGAGGCGTAGCCGTTCTTGTCGCGCACGCCTGGCTCGGGATCGCGCGCGGGGGCTTGACGAGTCCAGAGCGGCTTGCCGGTGACGCGATGATAGGCGTGGATGAAACGCTCCGTGCCCTTGACGTTGGAGCTGGTGAGGAAGATATGATCGCCCCAGATGACGGGAGACGAGTTGCCCAGGCCCGTGAGCTTCGTCCGCCAGGCAATATTGCGGCCGTCCTTGTCCCACGTCGTTGGCAACGTCATGTCGCCCGCGCCGCCTTGGCCATCGGGACCGCGGAAGCGAGGCCAATGCTTATCCGCGCCAGGCGACGGCAGGATGACGGAAAGCTCCAGCGCCGCCGCGTTCGTCTTGCGAATCGATGTGCCCGCCGGCTCGGCCTTCGCGCCTTTGTCGAATGGCGGAATCTGTTTGTACTTGCGATAGCCATCGCGCATCAGTTCCAGATAGTCCGTCCGAATCTTCAGCCGGCGCTCGTAAGCTTTCTTCAACTCGGCGTCGCCAAGCACCTTTTCCTTGCCGCCGTGCTTTTCGATGAAGCTGTCAGCGTTGTCCACCGTCGCGACGCGCTGCCACTCGGCGGCGATGTCGGTGATGAGCATCTTCTCCAGCACAAGCTTGCGATAGACGGGATTTTTGACATCCGCCTCCAGCACCTTGAGCTGGGCATCGAGCGGATATTTTTTGTTGCCACCGGCGATAAGCTCGGCGGTGACAAACGACAGTGGAATCAACGCGAGGACAAAACAACGTGGCAACACGGAATGTCTCCTGCAATGGAATTTGGCTGAATGCCGCTTGCGGCTTAGCGCTCACACGACTCCATGCGAGCGCTAAGCGGAAAGCGAAAACATCCTTCGCACGGTTGGAAATGTCGCATTTTCGGACGAATCGAACCTTTTCCGAGCCGCGACCGTCAGGGAGCGGCCGACTGTATGCCGTGCGCACATTGTCGGCCGCTCCCTGACGGGTCGCGGCTCGGAAAAGCGATAAAATCACCCGTTGAACGTATTCATTTTAGTTCCCGCTCACCGTCAACCAGAGTGACATCGTCGATCGCCCCAAATCGGCCACGGTCGCATGGCCGATGCGCGTAACGCCTGTGGACGAAACCCCGACGATGCGGATCGCATGGCCAATCGGTGGCCTGTTCGCGGCTTGCAGCGTGATTCCTTTCGGTGTCTGCGTGGCTTTGATCGCCTTGGGCAGGCCTTCGACCTGAAGTGTGATTTCGTCCTTAAAGCCGCCGAATCGTGTGATCGCAACGGGAATCTCCAGTGACTTGCCGGCAACGACTGTGAAGTTGTCGCCGGTAACTTTAACGTCAAAGTCCTGCACAGGTGTGCCGATGCGCAAACGATAAACATAACGCGGGCCAGCGTGATCGTGCAGGTCGCTGATCTCCAGGCGAAAGGCCGCATCCTGCGTGACTGCGTAGTTCAGTGCCGGGTCATCGCCGATCTTTGCGGCTTTGGATTGCAACAACGTTTTGCCGGCCGAGTCCGTCAGACGCAGTACCGAATCGAGCGGGAATCCGAGAGTGCGCGACGCGACGGCGAACGAAAGTTTGTCCCCTTTCTTCGCCGTGAACTCGAACACGTCGATGTCGCCAGGCTTCTCAAGTCGGCCCGTAATCGTCGTCGGAATTGCGACCTTCTGCGACTCGGCGCGAGTTGCCTTCGTTTTCACGATACTTGGATTCGGCGCGAGCTGAACAGCGAACGGATTGGCGATGCGAGCATCGAACAGATTCAGCAGGTCGAGGTCCAGGCGCGGTGAGACTTTGAATCGCTTGAGGTCGTCAGGCAAGTTCCAGCCGACAAGTCCGACATCGCTCGGCCCATCGCGCGGCACCGCCAGCGGGTACGTGTGATCGACAAACGGCCCTGCCGTGATCGTCAGCCGATATACGAATGTTTCCTTACCTCCGAAGCGGACCGTGGAATCCGCGATTGCTGGGAATGCGAAAACGCGTACGAGGTAAAGTCCGTCCTTGGGAATGGTGAAGGCAATTTGCGGATCGAGGCCGTGGTAGTCGTCGTTTTGTTCGAGGACGAATCCATCAGGCGAGAGGATTTGCAGCACGCCGTCCATCGGGGAGCGAAGTGTCTTGTTGGCATCGAGGGCCGCGACCAGCGTTTCGCCCTTGGTGAGTTTGACGGAAAACGTATCGACGTCGCCGGGCTTATCGAGCCGACCGTTGACGACAACGGAGGAGCTGTCGAGTATCTGTGGCTTCTTCGGATCGTCGTTGGGTTCCTTCTCCATGACTTCGGGCAGTATACCAACGATAAACGGCTTCAACGCGCTGGCGCCGTCAGCGTCTTGCAAGCGTAGGTAATAGACGCCCGGCTCCGCGTCCTTGGCAATCGCAATGCTGAGTTTTCCGGAGGTCTTGGCAGGCGTGATTTCGATGCCCTCGCGATCAACGAAGGCTTTGGCCGGCCAGCGTTCAAACGTGCCACTCGCTGTGACATCCACGGTCGTGCCGCGCTGGCCGCCGGCGGGGAAGAGGAAGTCGAGCTTCGGTGGCGCGGCGTGGGAAACGCCTGTGACAGAGGTAAAGATCGTCAGTGCGACGAAAGATGCGAGGCATCTCTTCATGCTCGATTTTCTCCGCCAGCCCGAGAGCGTTCTTACACCTCGACAGTATCGCCTGCAACTCCACGATCCGACGCCGCTTACATCAACTCCGCGATCGGGTTGTGATCGCTCACCAGATGCGTCGGTCGGCCTTGTGGCGTGTAGAGTATCTTGCCCGGGTCGATGCCGAGCTTGAGGTAAACACTGGAGACGAACTGCTCCGGGCTGTTCGTGCGGCCAACCGGTGCGTAGCCACGGACATCCGTCGCGCCGATGACCTGATTGCCTGGCGTCCCGCCGCCCGCGAACAATACCGACATCGAGTTGCTCCAGTGATCGCGCCCGGCCCGTGGATTGATCTGCGGCGTGCGGCCGAACTCGCCGAGCGCGATGACCATCGTGCTCGCCAACAGGCCGCGTTGATCCAGGTCTTCGATAAGCGTCGCCACGGTGTTGTCCCACGACGGCAGTCGCTGGTGACACGACGCAAACAGATCCACGTGATGATCCCAGCCGCCATCGTACAGCGTAATGAACGGCACGCCCGCTTCCACCAAACGACGCGCCAGCAGTGCACGCTGGCCCAGCGGATTGCGGCCATAGGCGTCGCGCACCCGGTCGGGTTCGCGTGTGATGTCGAATGCCGCCTGGGCTTCGCGCGAACGCATCAGGTTGTGGGCCTGCGTGTAATGTTCTTCGAGCGCGTTGACCGGATCGCCCGCTTGCTGATCGAGGATGCGCTGCATACGATCTACTTCCGAGCGAATCTCACGCCGGGAGTCGAATCGCCCTTCCGACAACCCACGCGGCAAGGCAACATCGCGCACGCGGAAGTCGGCCACGTTCGGATTGTCTTCAACGACAAACGGCGCATAGCGAGCGCCGAGAAAATTCGGCCCGCCCGAGCGTGACATCGTCGGCATCGAAAAATACGCGGGCAGCCCGTGCGGAGCGCCGCGTTCATGCGCGGTGACGGAACCCATGCTCGGATGAAAGCTGACGAACGCCCCACACCCGACCGGGATCCGCGGCGGCGCACCGGTCATCATGTAATGGTTGCCCGCGCCATGATTGCCCTGGTCGTGGCGAATCGAGCGAATGGTCGTGAATTTATCGGAGATGCTCGCCAGCTTGGTCATGTGCTGCGAATACATCATGCCCGTGGTCCGCGTAGCGATGGGCGTGAACTCGCCACGAATCTCGCTGGGAGCATTCGGCTTGGGATCGAAGGTTTCGTAGTGCGTCGGCCCGCCGTCCATCCAGATGAGGATGCAGCTACGCGCCGGCGCCGCCGAGGTCCCCGCCGCCTGCGATTGCAAGCGAAGCAGATCAACCAGCCCCGTGCCAAGGAGCGTGCCAAGCCCGAGTTTAAGTGTATCTCGGCGTGTGATGTTGGATGCCATCGAAAAGGCCCCCCTTGACGTTCGTTCTACACAAAATGTTATCGGCGACCGCTTCCGCCCAGTCCTCGCATTCTATAGCATGCGCCGCGATTTCCCAAGATGAAAAAGCTTTCTATTCCCAACATGACATGGCCACGCCGAAAAGTTGAGGCCGTGCCGTGGTTGGTCAGGAGTCAGGAGTCAGGAGTCCGTGGTACAGGCTTTCTAGCCTGCCGTAGCTTGCCCCTGATCGTCAAAAAATGCGGCAGGCAGGAAAGCCTGCCCCACGAAGTCGTCAAAATTAGTCAGGCTGGAAAGCCTGACCCACGGACCACGGATGCAACACCAAGCAACCAACCGACCACGCCAATTCCGACGATCACCGGGCCGAAGGGGTTGGTCGTAGTTAGTGGCCCGTCGATTCCTGAATACGGACTACGTTTGTGCTTTTGGATTTTGAAAATCACAGGAGATTAGCCAGCCGGCGGTGCCGGGGGATTCTCCAGCGGATGCTCTTCCGCGCTCATCAGATTCGCCCACGGCCGCCATTCGGGTACGTGGAACAATATCGCCTTCAAGCCGGCCATAATCGGCATCGCCAAGAACAGGCCCGTCATGCCCCACACCAATTCCCAGAACAGGCAGCCCAGCATCACCGTCGTCGCATTCAAATCCATACTGCGGCCCATGACCAACGGCACCACGAGATACCCTTCCAATACGATCACAACGATGTACAGAACCGTCAACACGATCGCGGCGGCGGGATCGACGAAGATGAACGCATCCAGGAACGGCGGCACTATCGCAAGCAACGGACCGAGATACGGTACGTAATTGAGCACCGCCAGCAGGACCGCCCAGTTCCAGGCCTGCGTCAGACCGAACATCTGGTAGAGAATGCCCATCACGATGGCCAAGCCGAGGTTGATGAGGGTTCGCCAAACGAGATAGTTCCGCACTTGTTTTGCCATCTCGAACAGCACTTCGGTGGCTTTGCCCTGAATCTCCGGCGTAGGCCCGAAGATCGCGACGACACGTTTTGCCAGCATCTTTCCTTCGAGCAACACGAAGAAGGTGATGAACAAGGTCAGAATTACCTGCCAGCTCCAGTCAGCAGTAACGCGGGCCGTCTTGCGGAAATAATCCGGGGCGGCATCGATAAAGTAACGCAGAGCACCGATACTCCGAATATCCTTGGCGTTTTTCGGGAATACGTCGGGGTCCAACTCGACAGGCCAGACTTTCTCAAGCTTCGGACGAAGTTTCCAATTGTAGATTTCGAGAATTTGCTTCTCGTCCGACATCTTCGTGACCATGACGGTGGCGTTGGCGGAGAAAATCGCGACGAGCAGCAAGTTAATGAGCACCAGTGTCGCCACGACGGTCATGCACGCAACGCCCCAGCGTATCTTGAACGTTTCGTGCAGCGAAACCGCTGCTGGGCCGAGCACCGTAGCGAGTAGCAAAGCGACAAACATCGGCATAAAGACCGATGCGCCCAAATGCAGTGCAACAACGCCGGCGAGAAGCAGCAGTATGCTTAATCCAATGCGCGTGGCTGTATTCAGCGGTAGCATATTTTTCTCCGCGCGCCGCTTGGCATTCGCGTGTCGATTAGGAAGGTACCGACGTTGTTTTCCGCTTGCGGCTTAGCGCTCGCTCTGGGTATTCCGAGCCCGAGCGCTAAGCCGCAAGCGGGAAAACAGGGAGGTCCACCTACCCGTGCTGTAGTATGGCCGCTCGCAGCGTATTCTGCAACAGCATTGTGATCGTCATCGGACCAATACCGCCCGGGACAGGGGTGATCGCGGAGGCGACTTCCTTAACTGCGTCAAAGTCAACGTCACCCACCAGCTTCCCCTCGGCGGTACGATTGATACCCACATCAACAACTACCGCGCCTGGTTTAATCATATCACACTTGAGAAACCGCTCCTTGCCGATCGCCACCACGACGATGTCCGCTTGCCGAGTCAACACGCCAATGTCGCGCGATCGGCTGTGACACACCGTGACCGTGGCATTGGCACCGTCCGCTTTTTGCATCAGCATCATCGCCAGCGGTTTGCCGACGATGTTGCTCCGCCCAACGATTACGATATGCTTTCCGTCGATCGCGATACCGTTACGCACCAAAATCTGTTGAACACCATAGGGCGTGCACGGAAAAAAGCGCGGCTGGCCGGACATCATCAGCCCGAGACTGATCGGGCTGAACCCATCGACATCCTTGAGCGGTGCGACGGCATCGACGATCGCGCTTTCGTCGATCTGTTTAGGCAACGGCAGCTGCACGAGTATGCCGCTCACGTTCGTATCGGTGTTGAGCTGAGCGATGAGGTGGAGCAAGGCGTCTTGCGTGGTGTCCACAGGGAGTGCATGCAGCCAGCTTTGCATGCCGACATTCTCGCAGGCTTTGCGTTTGTTGCGCACGTAAACCTGACTTGCCGCATCCTCGCCGACGAGAACGGCCGCCAAACCTGGGGCGAAGCCCTGTTTACGCACGAAGTCCGCGACACCGACGGCGATCTCCACCTGCATCGTTTGCGCGAGTTTCTTGCCGTCGAGAATTAAGGTCATCGTAATCTCGCGTCCAAAAATGGAAGTTTAGCCGCTTGCCTTGGGCGAGCGCGGCCTACGAACTGTGCACCACACACCCGCGCGCGCCCAAGGCGAGCGGCTAAACGAATACGCATGAATCAACACCAAGCAACCGACCACGGGCCACGGGCCACGGGCTTTTCAGACATTTGTCACGCCGCCCGTTGCAATCCGCGGCCGGCCATGACGCTCTCGACGAAGCCAAACACTTCTTCCTCGAAACGCTCCGTCCGAAATCGCAGAGCATGCGTGCGCAGCTTATCGGGATCAAAAGAATCGCGGTGGGCTTCAAACAGCTCCAAGGCGGCAACGAGGGAATCCACACTCTGATCGGGGAACCAGATGCCCGTCCGGCCATGGATTACGGTTTCAGTTGCGCCGCCGCGTCCGAAGGCGATGACGGGCGTACCACACGCCTGCGCCTCGACGGGCACGATGCCGAAGTCTTCCTCGCCGGGAAAGAGCAAGGCCTGGCAGCGGCGGAGATGGTCACGCAGGACGCTGTCGGGCTGCCAGCCGAGGAATTCAACCTTGCCCTCGGCTCGCGCTTTGAGCTTGGCCTCATCCTGCCCGGAACCGATGACGACCAACCGACGACCGAGCTTTTTGCAGGCGTCGATCGCCAAATCGAGCCGTTTATACGGTGCAAAAGCCGACAGGATGAGATAGTAGTTTTCCCGTACGACATTGCCTGGACAGTAATAATCAGTATCCACCGGCGGATGGATGACGACGGCGTCACGCTGATAACAATCGCGGATGCGTTCGCGGATGACGTTGCTATTGGCGATGAAGTGCGTCACGCCGGCGGCGGTTCGGCGATCCCATTCCCGCAGACGCGACAGCACCGCCGAGGCCAGCCATTTCTTCGGCCCCCACCAGCCACGATCATGAAAATACGATTCCTGCATATGCCAGGCGTAGCGCATCGGCGTATGGCAGTAGCTGATGTGTTTCGCGCCGGTGGGCACGTTCACGCCTTTGGCCACGCAATGGCTAGAGCTAAACACCAGGTCGCACTTAGGCAAACGCCAGCCGACCGCCCAGGGCATCAACGGCAGCGTCCAGCGGTAGTAACGATCGACCTTGGGCAGCTTTTGCAACATGCTCGTGACGATGGGCCGATTTTCGATCGCCTTACTGCACGAGCCACGCTTGTGGATGAGCGTGTACAGCGGTGCGTCAGTCCAGCGTCGGCACAGCGATTCGAGTACCTTCTCGCCGCCGCGCATGCCGGTAAGCCAATCGTGCACCAAAACGACCCGAAGGGATGACATTGCGTCCATGCGATGTTCTCTTGATTTTATTACATCAGAGTTTAACTTATTCTCTTGATTGCGGAAAGGCGAACTCTTGGATTCGTCCGTGGGCCGTGGGTCAGGCTTTCCAGCCTGCCGTAGCTTGCCCATGATCGTCAAAGTGCGGCAGGCTGAAAAGCCTAATCCACGGACAACACCCGTGCTCGGTTGGTTGATTGGCCCGTGGGGCAGGCCGGAAAGCCTGACCCACGGGCGAAGGCCAAATCGAGACACTCATTGCAGCTCAATTCTTGCTTCCATATGCCAATAGCAAACCATTGCACACGGCGAAGCCGGCAGACGGGGGCGTCTCGCGGTTTACGCCGAGTCATTCCACAGGAGCTTCCTCATGAAACGTTCGCTTCTCGGTACCACAATGTTCACGCTTTTCCTCGGTGCAACTCTCCTCGGCCACGCCGGTGAGAAATCGACACCGGCATCGCTATTCAACGGCAAAGACCTTACCGGCTGGAAGGTGAAGGGCAAAGACGACAAAAATAAATGGCAGGTCGGCACCGCCGGCGTTGATGCCAAAGGTGCGCTCACCTACACCAAGGGCGGCAGCGATCTCGTCAACACCGCCGGCGGCGGCATCGATATCTACTCCACCGCCGAGTTCGGCGACTGCATCGTCGAATGCGAAGTCATGGTCCCCAAAGGCTCCAACTCCGGCATCTATCTCATGGGCCGATACGAACTCCAAATTCTCGACAGCTACGGCCGCGACAAGCTTGGCATGGGTGACATGGGCGCCATCTACAGCATTGCCGTCCCGAAGTTCAACGCTTGTCTCAAAGCTGGAGAATGGCAGAAATATGTAATCGACTTCCAGGCCCCGCGATTCGACGGCAAGAAGAAAACGGCCAATGCGAAGTTTCTGAAAGTCGAACTCAACGGCAAAGTGATCCACGAAAACGCCGAGGTATTGAAAGGCGCAACCGGCGGAGCGTTGCAGAACAACGAAGTCCCGACCGGCCCGCTGTTGTTCCAGGGCGACCACGGCCCGGTCGCGTTCCGTAATATTCGTATCACTTCAAAGGCGAAGTAGCCAGCGATGATTTGCCGCTTGCCGCTTAACGCTCTCGTGGTGCCTTGCGAGTGCTATTAGTGGCAAGTTGCAATTTAGCGCCCCTCGTACGGGAAGTTTGTTGTCGCCAGGTAGCCGATGTTATTCTGGGCTCGCAGCGTGTTGGCGGCGGCGGTCCAGGTCGTGGGACTGGCGACGATAACCTCCGTTCGCACATCCACATGGCCATCCAGATACGCCACATTCGCAAGCCCGCCGTGACGGAAATGCGTCGTCGGTTGCGGCCCGCCGATGTTCGGCCCGCCGACAAACGATGTCGCCGGCGCCGCCAAGGCAAAGGATTCCTGCAACGCTGGGGTCGCGCCGGTCGCTCCGCTTACCAGAGCCGAATCGGTGAATGCGATCGTTTCTCCCGTTGATTCAAAATCAGAAAATCGCTTCGTGTACGAAAGCGGCGTAGACCAGTCCGGCGAGACCCAATACACGCCGCCCAGACAGCGATTGTAGCCGTAGCCGCCCGTCAACGAACTGTAGACAGCCTTGAGTTGGCCGGACGGTAATGACGGGCATTTGATCGCCGCAGTCTGATTCTCGTAGTAGGGCGTCAGGTGGCCTTTCGTCGAATCCACGTTGCTTGCCGGATCGACGACGCCGAACCAGTAGGTCGAGCTGTAGGGCCAGGTTGACGGATTGGGCGTCGTGAAGTTCGGCGGAAACCGCTTGAACGCTCCATGGTAACTGTTCACCGCCAATACGAGTTGCTTGAGATTGTTCGAGCATTGCAATCGGGAGGCGGCCTCGCGCGCCTTTTGCACTGCGGGTACGAGCAACGCAATCAAAATCGCGATGATCGCAATAACGACCAACAGCTCGATGAGAGTGAAACCGGCGCGACGACGAAACGAAAACATGTGTGCCTATCCTTTTCTGCCAGGCTCGGGCAGGAAAAGAGGCAACGGACATACACGCGTGGAGGATGGCATTCGACCCGCCATGAATGGCAGGTTTAGATGATAGACGATCTCCGCGCGGTGGCTTGGGTCCGAAGCCCCGAGGGTTGACACGACAGGCAGGTCTTCTGGCTCTCGGCTCATTCGGTTCGCTCGCGCCTTCCCGATCACTTCCGTGAGCAGTGGCATAACGCGACAAACCTGGCCGATTACAGCGGCGGCCCCGCAACGGATTTACACCGTTTTCCCTATTGTCCCCGGCCCCAAGCCGAGGCACCTATCGTTAGATTGTACGTTGTAGCGACCTTGCTTCGCCTGGCAAGTGCCCAAATCGACCTTCGTGCTTCGTGCTTCGTCCTTCGGCAGAAACTGACGGACTAAGCACCAAGTACCAAGTACTAAGTACCAAGTACTAACCACTGCACCGCCTCAACGACCCAACCCGAATGCCAGGTGTGTGGCGTCTTTTTGTCGTCGCGGTATTCGTGGGCGATGCTGAGTCGCTTCATCAGGATATTTGCTTCGACATGGTGCGTGCGGAAACTGGCGTAACCGATGAGCGCCAGGCGTGGCTCTTTGCCGAGGTCTCTAGCGCGGGCCGTCAGCTGCTTGGCAATGTCGTATTTCTCGAAGTTCGCTTGCGTGCCGAAGATTTCCGCCATGCCATACTTGTTCGGTTGCGTCATCAGCACCGGTGCATCCCAGGCGACGGCCTTGGCAAACACCTCGGGCTGTCGCAGCAACAGCGAGAACGCGCCCCAGCCCGACTTACTGAAGCCGAGCAGCCAGCGGATCATCGATACGGGATAATGCTTCTCCACGAATGGCAACACGACCTTGATGAAATAGGTCTCCTGCTGAATCTTCGCATTCGTCGGATGGTCGGCATACCAGGGCAGATGGCTGAACGTCGGCGCGACGAAGATGATGCCGAGTTTGTTGTGCAGATTGTGTTTCTTGATCTCGGCGAGACCATCGCCATAGACCTTGCCCTGTCCTGCTTCGACGGGCAGGACGTAAACGACGGGATAGCGTTTACCCTTTTCCATCACGTCCGGTGCGAGAACGCGAATCTCGGTCGGTCCGGCCTGGTGCTCGCTGACGATGCGATGCACTCGCACGCCATCGGCGTTGGGCTTCACCACCTCGCCGCCGATGGCGCGAGCGGAACCTATCAATACGATCAACACTGTCAGTACGCGAATGAATCGTAACATATTCGCTCCGGCAAAAATGTCCGTGGTCCGTAGCGAAACCAATCCTATGACAACCGGCCTCACTTTGCTACGGACTAAGGACCAAGGACTAATCGTGCAATTCCTCGATCTTACGCTGCCGACGCTGCCCGCCAATCTGGCGTTGGATGAGGCACTTCTTCTCGCTGCCGAGGATGGCGGTGTGGAGTGTCTGCGCGTATGGCATTGGCCAAGCCAAGCGGTTGTGCTCGGCGCCGGCGGAAAAGTTGGCGACGACGTGGACGTTGCCGCATGCAACGCAGACGGCGTGCCAATCGCCAGGCGGTCGTCCGGGGGCGGTACGGTGTTGCTCGGTCCGGGGTGCCTGCTCTACAGCCTCGTGCTTCGCTTCGACCGCGACCCGATGCTGAGCGACCTGCGTGCGTCTTATCGCTATATCCTCGGCACCATTGTTGAATCTCTTGCACCGATTGCCTCGCCGTTGACAATCCACGGCTTCAGCGATCTGACCTGGCAGGGGCGCAAATTCTCCGGCAACGCCCAGCAGCGCAAGCGTACGCACCTGCTCCATCATGGCACGCTATTGCTGCACGGCTTCGACACTCGCGCGGTATCACGCTATCTCAAGCTGCCGCCGCGACGACCGGAATATCGCCATGATCGCCCGCACGACGAATTTCTGACGCACCTGCCGACCGATGCCGGGACGCTGACACAACTCTTGCGTGAGATCTGGCATGTGGATCAAACGATGAGCGCCTGGCCCGAGGCGATGGTGGAACAGCTCGTAGCCGAACGATACGATCAAGCCGAGTGGGTCTTTCGGCGATGATGCGGTTCCTAGTTAGCCCGCCATTGATTGCGGGTTCACCTTCCCATCTTTGCCAGACGTACTATCTTTATCCCATTCGCGTGTGTGAAACCAGCTTGCCTCTGCACTTGTTCTTTTCTACAAGTATCGTTATAAGAAAAAATCTCCTCGTATAGGTAAAAATGCGTGGCTTTATCGACCATTCGAGGATGATGGCACGCATCGAACATTAATCGGTAGGTATTCGTTACGATTGGGGATCGGATGTCCGCGCTCGCAACGTCACTTCGTATCCAAGAATCTAAACTGCTGACATCGCCTGAACGACCTGATGCCGACCATGACGCGACGGCGACGATTCAACGCGCTCGTGCCTGTTTGCATATGCTGCAAAATCCTGATGGGCATTGGCGCGGCGAATTGCAGGGCGACACGATCCTGGAGTCGGAGTATATCCTGCTGATGACGTTCCTGGGTCGCGAGGGCGAAGAACGCGTTCGCAAGGCCGGCAATTACCTGCTGCAACAACGTCGTCCCGACGGCGGCTGGGCGAACCATCCCGGCGGGCCGGTTGATATCAACGTCTCGGTGAAGGCTTATTATGCTCTCAAACTTGCCGGCCATTCCGCCGATGAACCGTACATGCGCCAGGCGTGCGAGGAGATACGGAAGGCTGGCGGCGCAACGAAGTGCAACAGCTATACGAAGTTCTACTTAGCATTCTTGGGCCAATTCCCCTACGAGAACTGCGCCGCCGTGCCGCCGGAGATGATGTTCCTCCCGAAGTGGATGTACTTCAACATCTACGCGATGTCGGCGTGGACGCGTACGATCATTGTGCCGTTGAGCCTTTTCTACGCGCATAAGCCAATACGTCGGCTGCCACCGGAACTCGGCATTCCTGAACTTTTCCTCGACGATCAGTTCAAGGCACTTTGGCCCTGCCCGCCGACCAATCGGCTATTCACCTGGACGAATTTCTTTCTCGCCGGCGATCAGATTATCAAATGGTTTGAAGTGTGGGGCCCGAAGTTTATTCGCAAGAAGGCGATCGAGTTGGCGAAGAGCTGGATGCTCGATCATTTCCGCGATTCCGACGGCGTCGGCGCGATCTTTCCGCCGATCGTCTATACGATCATCAGCCTGAACTGCCTGGGCTATGCGATCGACTCTCCGGAGATGGTTTACGCCCTCAAGCAACTCGATGATCTGATGATCGAGGAAGCCGACACGCTACGCCTTCAGCCGTGCTTCTCGCCGGTTTGGGATACGGCCCTTTCGCTGAATGCGCTGGCACTTTCGAGTACGGAGGCCGACGATCCCGCTGTTGCCAAGGCGACACATTGGCTGCTGGAGAAAGAGGTCCGGCAACCCGGCGACTGGAGCCTGATGAACCCCGATCTCGAACCGGGCGGGTGGTTCTTTGAATATCGCAACGACTTCTATCCCGACATCGACGACACCGCCATGGTCCTCATGGGCCTGGCCCGCAGCGGCAGCGCGTTCGACAATGCCACGCCGTCGGCAACGGGTTGCAAAGAGATCATCCCGCCTGTTCGGCGCGGCTTGAATTGGCTGATGCGGATGCAAAACCAGGACGGCGGCTGGGCGGCGTTCGACCGCGATATCAACCACGAAATCCTTACCAAGGTTCCGTTTGCCGACCACAACGCCATGCTCGATCCGAGTTGCCCGGACATCACCGCGCGGGTTATCGAAACGTTTGCCCAATTCGGCATCAAAGTCGGCCATCCGCAAGTCGATCGCGGCGTCGAGTTCGTTGCCAGGACGCAAGATCGGCGTGGCTGCTGGATCGGCCGATGGGGCGTCAATTATCTTTACGGAACCTGGCAGGTACTCATCGGCCTCGAGGCCGGCGGTTTAGATATGCAGCAGCCGATGATTCGCCGAGCCGTCGATTGGCTGAAGCACGTCCAACAAGCGTCAGGCGGATGGGGAGAGACGTGTCTGAGCTACGATGATCCGTCGTTAGCGGGCACAGGCGAGGTTACTCCATCGCAGACCGCGTGGGCCTTGGCGGGACTAATCGCGGCAGGTGAAGCAAACTCGGACGCGGTTCGGCGAGGCGTGCAGTATCTCATCGACACGCAGAACGCCGAAGGCAACTGGGACGAACCGCAGTTTACCGGCACCGGATTCCCGAAGGTTTTCTACCTCCGTTACCACATGTACCGCCTCTACTTCCCGCTTATGGCGCTCGCCCGCTACAAACAGGCCACGGGAGAGAAAGCCGCAACGCCTGGCGTCAACTACGCTTGGCCGACGACGCTGCCGATGAGGCGGTAGAAAATCTCAGAGCTGGCAGCGTAAGGGACGGTTCAATTCACTTCCGGAAGCAACCATGTGTACCTACTCTGTCACCTCTCTTAGTGGGTATTTTCATGCAGCGAGTCAAAAGGAATAGTCTAGGTCAACGGCGTAAGTTCCTCTCTGGACATGTCATTGAGCCTCGAGATCACCACGAACTCGATCAGTTCAAGTAATGGCCGAAACACACCGCCCTTCTGAAGCCCGTCTCAGCACCACTCCACCTCCGGTTCGCCGTCACGCACGTCGCCGATGACGTATGCCGGTGCACCGTGCTCGTGCAGCTGGCGCTGGATGCTGTCGGCGTAAAATCGACTGACGATCATCACGAAGCCGATGCCGTTGTTGAAGACGGTGTCCATCTCCGCTTGTTCGACATCGCCGAGCCTCTGCAACAACGAAAACACCGCAGGCATCGGCCAACTGCCACGCTTGAGGAAGACGCGTTTGCCCGGCGGAAGCACGCGAGGCACGTTGCCGGGCAGCCCTTCGCCGGTGATGTTCGCCAGGCCGCGGACGACATGCTTTTTGATCGGGTAATGCTTGAGCACCGCATGCACGGCTTTGACATAGATGCGCGTCGGCGTGAGCAACTCCTCGCCGACCGTCTTGCCGAGTTCGGGCACGTAATCGTTGATCATCAAACCTGCGTGGTCGAACACAATCTTACGCGCGAGGCTGTAGCCGTTGGAATGCAGCCCCGTGCTGGCGAGACCGAGGACCACGTCGCCCGTCTGGATCGCTCGGCCATCGATGATGTTATCGCGTTCGACGACGCCGACGCAGAAGCCGGCCATGTCGTAGTCGCCGGGTTTGTAGAAATCGGGCAGGATCGCAGTCTCACCACCGACGAGAGCGCAGTTGGCGTCGATGCAGCCGTCGGAAATGCCTTTGATGAGTTGCTGAATCAACGGCGGATCATCTTTGGGCAGCGCGAGGTAGTCGAGAAACATCAGCGGTTCGCCGCCTGTACAGATGGCATCGTTGACCGACATGGCGACGAGATCGATGCCGACGGTGTCGTGTTTGTTCATCCAGCCGGCGACTTTGAGCTTCGTGCCCACGCCGTCGGTGCAAGTGACGAGCACGGGATGGCGGTAGTTTTGGGCAAAGAGCCGCAGGTTGTAGTCAAGGCTGAACAGGCTCGCGAATCCACCACCCGCCTTCTTCCCACCGCCAGGGCGCAACGGAAATGGCGGCGGCATAACTCGCGGCGAATGCGTGCGTTTGAGCAGCGGAAGCATGCCGGTCAGGCTTTGCTCGTAGAGCTTCAGGTCAACGCCCGCGGATTCATAGGTGAGCTTTGGTTTCGACATGTGGTCATTTTATGACCGGCACGCAAAGATGGAGAATGGAATCCGCGCGATTTTGTTCATTCCCAAAAAATAACGAGCCGAAGACGTCAGCGACGGACTGACGAAATCCGTCGGTAACGCCTCCGGCTCGTCATTCGACTATCGTCGATCGCGTGGGTTTCACGCCGCCAGGCTGCACGATTCTTCGATCGGTTGACTGAGCAGGTCCGCGACTTCGGTGTCGAGCGAGCGCAGGATGATGCACAACGAACTCGCCAGGATTTGCCGAGCGGTTAAGCCATACCACGCCAGCGACAGGCGGTTCCACAGCACGCGCACGTGATAGGCGTTGCGTCCGGTACGGCGAACGATCACGCCAAACCGCTTCGGCGCCGAGCCTTTGACGACGACGCCGTCGGGCAGATGCCAAACATTATCGACGACGGCAGGCGCATCGTCGTCCCAGCGCAATTCCATTGCGGAGAGCGGCGACTCGGTGCCGCCATCGAAAAAACAACGCACGATTTCTGGTTTCGGCAGATTCATTCGCGTTCCCAGTATTTTGGTATTCATGGTAGGCGAGGTACTCCGAACCTCTGGGATCAGACCGCACCAATCTAAGGGTTCGGAGTACCTCACTCGTGGGCTTGGCGGAGGACTCGCTCAGCGACCTGTCTTGTTGACACGCTGGATGGCGCCCGTGTTATCGGGGCGGAACAGCGCCTCGGCCTGGTCGGGATGGCGTTCGACATAGCACGACAGAGCCGCGAAGAACATCTGAACCTGGCTCAATCCCTGTTCCGCGAGCCGCGGCGCGGATTGACCCATCATCCTCGTCACCGCCGATGCGGCTTTGCTGTCGGTGTGGACCGCGACCTCGGTGAAATGGCGCATCGTCGTATGCCCGTCGGCATTCTTGCCTTCGCTGTAATGCAGCACGACCAGCGCCTTCACGGACACGAGCGGCAACACGGCGCTCGGCTTCACTTTGCCGTCGGCGTACCAGATACGCGCGCCTGGCGATTGATGAATCGTCTCCCAGCTTAAATCGCTGCCGCCGTCGTCGGTGTAACCGAATTTGCCTTGACCACGTGGCAGAATCGACACACACTTGGCGCCAAGGCGTCGCCAGGCGGTGACAGCGCGATCCGGATTATCGAGCAGCCAGTGGTATTGCTCGGGCACACAGGTGAACGTCTCCGCCGGACCACGCGCTTGCACGGTGGCTTTATCGAGCATCGACTTCGCGATGGTTGCCGACTTGGCGTCGAGTTGGTTCCAGGGCACGTCCACGACAACGGTCGCCGGCTCGGTCTTGCGGAAGGGCAGGAGCCCCTGCGCATTTGTCTCGTTGACCGAAACCCCTTGCACAAGCCAAACCGCGCCGATGCACGCAAGGATCAGGCGTCGCATGATCACCTCGTCGCAATGAAAAATTAGCATCCCCCTTAAACATCGTGTTATGGAGCAAAGTGACATGAACGATTTTTTGGATTATGCCGGATTGACCGGACCTGGTTTTCCGCATTGCAGCTTACCGCTTGGAGCAGCCCACGCGAGCGCTTAGCCGAAAACGGAAAACAGAAAAATGACGGTTCACGCAGCCAACACGACAAACTGACCTTGCCCGCGTGCCTCTTCATCGCCTATACGCAACTTGGGATGCTTTTTCCCGCAATAGGCAGAGAGGTAGAAGATGAACAAATATTTCGGCAAGAAGAAAAACTGGGTAACGCTCGCCTTCTGCGTGGTCTTCGCCGGTTTTGTGTGGACGCAGAAGGAATGGGCGCTGTCGTGGTACTACGTCCGTCAGCTAAGTTTTGCATATTTGGAGAATCGCGAGACCTGGGCGAAACGGGTCGTCAGGCTCGACGAATATGCGGTCCCACGCCTTCTGCAACAACTCCATTCGCAAGATGCGTTGGTTTGTGGCAATATGCAGCACACCTTGAATTTGCTCGCCCACCAATGGGGAACCACCGATCCGCGCTCTCAGCGGCTCATCGAACGCATGCACGCACAGTTTGAGATGTTCAGCCTGCCGGGCCAAGAGAAGACATTGCTCTTCCTGACAAAATATCTGGCACAGGACGCGCCGAAACCGTTGCCGCCGGCGATCACACAAAATGTCTGCGAAATCCTCCTTAATGCCGAGTCGAAGATCGAACTGAGATCTGGCGCACTTTTTCTCGCCGCCGAACTGGTCGATTGCGTCGCTCCCGGCCAATGGGTTGCCGAGCTGCGCGCCGTGGCTGATCGCGGGCTGGGTGAGATTTGGCCGAACACGCGCATCGCTGCCTTGCATCTCGTCAAACGCGGCCCGATGAAGCACGATCGGGCGCTGCTCGAAAAAGCCATTCCGCTGCTGACCGATAGGACCGCAACGGTTCGGCGAGCAGCGATTCTGGCCCTTGCCGGAGAAACCGAAATTGTCCGCGAGGAGCATTTCCTGCCGCTGCTTCACGATGACGATATCGAGCTTCAATACCTGAGCGAGATGGCCTTGCGCCGCCGCAACTTAACCGATGACGACATCAAACTGGCGCGGATGATTAGCCACAAGGAGCCTGCGGTTCGTCTGAACATTCTGCATCATTTGCCGCATATGTCCGATTTGAATCTTGCGGAATGGCTGAGGCAGCTAAGCAACGACACCGAGTCGGCCGTCCGCGCCGCCGCCGTGCGCGCCGCCGGCGATTTCGCCAATGTCGATCTCACGGATCGACTACGCGAAATGGCCCAGCACGACCCAAGCGAGACGATCCGCCAAAACGCGCATCACTACCTGCAGCAGCATGCGATCCGCTCTGCGAACCTGCGTATACAGCGCTGACGAATCCGTTACCGCAGCGCCCTTCCCGGTTTCACGCCGGTGTGCTTGCCTTGGTCGAGCACGATCTGGCCGTTGACAATCACATACTCAATCCCTTCGCTGTATTGAAACGGCTCGATGTAGGTCGCGCGGTCGATGACCTTGTCGGCATCGAAAATCGCGATATCCGCATATTGCCCCGCGCGCACCAGGCCGCGATCGAAGATGCCGAGCTTGGCGGCGTTTTGCGATGTCATCTTCCGCACCGCGTCCTCCAGCTTAAGCAATCCCTTTTGCCGAACGTAAACGCCGAGCACGCGCGGAAATGTGCCGAAGCTGCGCGGATGCGGATGCCCTCGGCGAAGCGGGCCTTCGATCGATAGGCCGAAGCCATCGGACCCGATCGTGCACCACGGTTGGGTCATGGCGAGATTCATATCTTTCTCGGTGTGATGGTCATACACCGTGCCGACGGAGCCACCTGAATCGAACAGAAAGTCGAAGAATGCTTCGATCAGGTCGGCGTTCTTCTTACCCTTGGTGCGCTCGGCAAGCACGCGGTCCATCGTCAGGCCTTTGTAAGCGTGGTTGGCGCTGATGAGCATTCGGCTCCAATCGCCGCCGATCGCGGTGTAATGGTTGTACCAGCCGGGGATGCCCTTGGTGATGTCGGTTTTCATGGTGCTGCGATCGGCAGAGTCTTTGAGACGTTCGAGCATCTTCGCCGTGCCACCTTCGTGCGCCCAGGGCGGGAGAATCGTGGCGAGATTGTTGTTGCCCCGCGTGTAGGGATAGACGTTCGCGCCGACGTTCACGCCTGATTTGCGGGCATCGTCGATCAGTCGTACGATCTCATTCATGCGGCCCCAATATTGTTGATCGGCGATTTTGATGTGCAGAATCTCGACGACGATATTCGCGAGCCGACCGATCTCGATGACCTCGCGGATGGCGTCGAATACGCCCGTGCCTTCGTTGCGAATGTGCGAGACGAAGATGCCGCCGTGCTTGGCGACGACCTTGCACAGTTCGACGAGTTCGTCTTTGGTAGCGAGCGAATCGGGCGGCGCAGCAAGCATGCACGACATGCCTTTGGCGCCGTTCTTCATCGCTTCTAGGGCGAGTTCTTTGATACGGCCAAACTGCGCCGGCGTCGGTCTCGCATGTGAATCGCCCATGACGCAACGCCAGACCGTGCCCAGCCCGACGTAGGAAACGACGTTCGCGGAGACACCCGATTTATCGACGGTGTCGAAGTAGCCGCCGAGCGTCGTCCAGCTCACGGGTTTTCCGGCGATCGACATTTTCGGCGGCGTGAGCTTATCTTGAAATGGGCCGGGCGATGTGCTTTCGCCGAGCACTTCGGTAGTCACGCCTTGGCGGATTTTGGATTGCAGATTGCCATCTTCGAGCAACGTGAAGTCGGAATGCGAATGAGCGTCGATAAAGCCCGGCGCGACGATCAGGCCCTTGGCGTCGATCTCGCGTTTGCCTTTGCCCGCGACCTTGCCGACGGCGACGATCTTGTCATGGAGAATGGCGACATCGCCGTGAAACCAGGGATTGCCCGTGCCATCGACGACTTTGCCGCCGCGCAACACGAGATCGAACTCAGGGGGCGGTTGAGCAGGTGTCGTGGCACAGACGGTGACGAAGAGGATGGCGGGAAGGAGCCAAAGCAAGGGAAGTGCGTGTCGCATGATGTTCGCCTGGAGTGTGGTGAGTTCCGCGTTTAGCGTCCGCGCGATGCCATGCCGTCGAGGCATCCAGCGGGCGCTAAACGAAGAAGATCGCTTTAATTGCAACATTGATGTTGCTCGTTCCGAGTATAATATCCCCAGAAAGGTGACAGAACCATGTCTCAACAATCTTCCTGGGCCGATCGATTGCTGCTATTCACGTCGCTGCTCAGTGTCGCCACGCTCGCCGTTGGATTTGCTGCGAGTCCCTCCCAATCTGGCGTGATACAGCAAGCATTCTCGTTTCTCAGCTATGTCGCCCTGTTCTGCTTCGTTGCGTCACTCGCCTGGCACACGAAACTCGTCACGCAACACCATCTTGATCGTCGAGGCAGCCGACCATGTCCCGTGGACCAAGCCCGCTGACATTCCGTTCGGCCCGAACATTCCGCTGCCCAAACTGGGGGGCGACTATCTCACCAAGGCTCATTGGCCGTTCCCTTGCTTTAGGCGCAATCCGGGGGCACTCGTTGCGCTTGCAGATGGGAGTGTGCGTTTCCTGCGTGCCGACATTTCCGAGGAAACGCTGCGTGCCCTCATCGTCCGCAACGACGGCGGCCCGCACGCCGATTGGGACGATAACGAATGATTCGCTCGTTCTCTATCACCCTGGCCTTGATGGATCGCGATAGCTCTGTAGAATGTAATTTCCTTCGTCGTGAAACCGAGCAATCGGGACCGCGATTGCGCTCGTAGCTCAGCTGGTAGAGCACGGCACTTTTAAGGTAGCTTCCACTTCCCTCAAAAACCCCAAAAAACAAGCAAATAACCTAGCGAAACGCACTTTTGAGCCTGTAGGTAAATGTGCTTGGAAACGCTCGAATATGCGCCTTTGCGGTTGTCACTGACAACCGCTTTTTTCTTTTTCGGCGTCGCCACGAACCCGCCTACCCCGGCGAGCTTAGCGAGTTCGGCGCGGGTGTTTACCGGTTTGGGCAAAATTGCCCAAACCGGTTGCAACTGGCCTTTAGGATTTCGTGGAGCGTTTTTTCCCGTCTTCTCCTGATTCGCCTTCGCCTTCCTCGCCACGATCTCGCGCCGACGTTCCGCCAGCGAGATGCGGTCGATGTCCGCCAGGCTGCGCCGGCCACGCTGATTGTCGCCACGAACACGCCTGCCCCGGCGAGCTTGGCCGTTTTCGGCAAAGGCCGGGGAG
>CAMAUE010000046.1 GCA_945861245.1 Singulisphaera sp. GP187 | reverse complement strand
ATCGTCAAACTCTCCGAGAAAATCGGCGAGTTGAGGACCGAGCGAAAGTATTTGATCGAGGGTCATCCGTAACTATTTGCAAACGTCCGTAATTTAAGGAGTTACAGAGTACCATAACTGACAGCTGCAATGCAAGTAGCGCTGTCGTATTAATTACTATCGATCGCGGCATTGTTCGAGGTTGCTTCCGTGTTGAGCATCTACGGTTGACCAGTTCGTCCGAAAAAAACTTTGCATCTGTCACGCCTATCGGATACGCTAACGTTATTAATCGCAACACCAACTGAGCCACTCGAGTCGCGAGGATGTCGGGCGGCGAATCTCCTCTCCTCCCGAGGGCATCAGTATGGACCGTCGTGAATTTTTGCAGGATGTCGGCACCGGCGTCGTCGTCGCCAGCATCGGTTCGGGACTAGCCAACGACCTCGGCTTCTCGACCGCGTTCGCTCAACAAGGGACCGAACGCCTCACCTTCGGCAAGCTCGAACCGCTCGTCAGTCTCGTACAGGAGACACCCGCGGCTCAGCTCATTCCGCAAATCGTCGAACGGATGCGCAGCGGCACCAGCCTGCGCGATGTCGTCGCCGCGGCGGCGTTCGCCAACGCTCGCACGTTTGGCGGCGAGGATTATATCGGCTTTCACACGATGATGGCGATCGCGCCCGCTTACTACATGGCTCAAGAGCTGCCCGAAAATCGCCGGGCGTTGCCGGTTCTCAAAGTGCTTTTCCGCAATGCGACACGCATCCAGGAGCAAGGCGGCCGAGCGCGCGAAGTGCTCCGCCCCGTGACGGCAGGCGAGGTACCAGCTGGCGGTGTCACCGGCGAGGCACTGCGCGACGCCATTCGCCGCGATCGCACGAATCCTGCCGTTCCCGAACGCCTCTATGTCGCGATGGCGGGCACTGCGGATGACGCCCTTAACAATGTCTTGTATGCCGTCGAGGACGGCGCCGACGTGCATCGCACCGTACTGCCCTATCGCACCTGGGACTTGATGTCGATCATCGGCCGCGAACAGGCGCATACGCTCTTGCGTCAGTCGGTGCGATTCTGTGCGAAGGGTGAAAACGACCGCACGGCAACGTATTACACCGGTCTGCGTGCGATGGTGCCGCGCTTGCTCGATCAGCATCGCTTAATCGGCCGTGAGCTGGGCACGCGGATGGTCGATGATCGCTGGGTGGAAGAGTTCAGCATGACGATCTTCCGAGCGACGCCGGAGCGTGCCGCCGACGCTGCCGCTGCCGCGCTTGCCGAGGGTATCGACCCGACCGCGATCGGCGAGGCGATCTCGCTGGCGACCAATCAACTCGTGCTGCGCGACAACGGTCGAGTCAACGCGGAAGGCCCGAACAAACCTGCGGGCAGCATTCACGGCGATTCGATCGGCGTGCATGCGACCGACTCAGCCAACGCCTGGCGCAGCTTGGCCCGCGTCGCCAATCCGCGCAACAAGGTTGTCTGCCTTATCCTCGGCGCCTACCAGGCGGCACGCGATCGTGGTGATCGCGGTGGTAGCTTCCTCACCTGGGAGCCATATCCGCGCGAGGACGCTCGCAACGAGGCACGCGCCATCGAGCCGAACCGCCTGCTTGCATCACTCGAAGACGCGATTCGCAATCGAAGCCAGACCCGCGCCGCCGCCATCGTGCATCGCTACAGCACGACGACGGAATCGCCACGAGCGTTGTGGGATCTGCTGTTGCGCTTTGCGATCAGCGAGGACGGCGCGTTGCACCACGAGAAGTTCTACCGCACGACGGTCGAGGAATTCGCCTCAGCGCGTGCTGCCTTCAAGTGGCGCTATCTCATCGCACTGGCCCGCGTTACTGCAAGCGGCCACGGCTACGCGGCGCCGGGGCACACCGAGGCGTGTCGGTTACTTGGGGTATAGCGGGTGTTGGAAGCCCAAGGGTGAGGTACATCGAACCCTTGGAATCCCACCCGATTTGCTGCTTGCGGGTTAGCGCTCGCAAGGCACCACGTGAGCGCTAAGCCGCAAGCGGCAAATCGAAATTGGAAAGTTGTTAATTCGATTATCCTAAAGAGAATTTCGTCGATTCCAGGTCCCGCGAAACGGAGTTTCGAGGACGTGGGTTCCCAAACAGGAGTTTGGGAACCCCGAAAAAAATGCACTGCCACATCGCAACTTGCTGCAATCCAACAACTTACACTTCCACCAATTGATGATGACACAGGTCGGCCTGGTTTGGTAGAATTTCGCGACGGTAGGTGAACCCCCAAATTTCCTAGCAAGGAAGCTACGATGCGAAAGAGAATTCTCATTGGTGTCATCAGCGCAGCGATCGCGGTGATCGTTGTCGGCAACTTGACGGTTACGCGGAACGCCCAGGCCCAGGACCTTCCGAGGCCGCCCGAACCGGCAAAGACGGACGACAAAGCGTCCGAACTATTGAAGAAAGAACTTGACGCGAAGAAGCCGCTGCCAGCGCCAGTGGAGGTGCATCAGCCGGTGCCACCGGTCCAATCCACGCCGACGATTCAACCGCCGATCTCGCAGGTTAACGACAAGCCTGTCGCTCCGATCGAGAAGAAGGAGGCGGGAAGTTTTACGTTTCCGCCGATCGAGCAACTGATTCCGAAAAAACCGGAAGTCGTGCCGCCGCCGGTATCGACGATCCTGCCGAGAAATGACGACGGCAGCCCCATTACGCCGCCGAGCGTGAAGCCGACGCTGCCGCTTCAATCGACCGACAACATTCCACCCTTCCCGTCCCCGCCGAAAGATGTCGGCGTGAAGCCAGCGGGCGTCCCGGACACCACCCCGCCTGCGCCGGTTCCGCCGCTACAAAAGCTAAGCGCTCCGCCGGTTAGCCTGAATCAACCACTCGCCAAACCCGCTAGCAGCCCGTGGGCGTTGCATGTCGAAGTCGTCGAAGGCAGGACGATCATCACGGCAACCATCAACAAGAAGCACGAGTTCAAAATCGTCTGCGATAGCCTCGATCTGCAGACCGACAAAGGCACGCTCAAAGCGTCCGGAAAAGTTCGCATCAACGGCGATGCGCTCCAGGGCCATTGCAACGAACTTTCCATCCCGCTCAACGAAGACCGCCTCGTCCTGGACGGCAAAGCCGAGGTCCGCATCCAGCGCGGCACCACGACCGTCAGCAGCGAGACCCGCTCGGCCACCTTCGAACTCAAAGGCGAATCGCTCAACCTGCGCATCAGTGACCTACTGTCGTCGGCCCACTTCATCGAAACCCATTGGCGCCGAACCGACGACAGCGCCCCGCGCAACCATGTCATCCCGGCTTCGCTGACGACGGACAGCAAGCAGTGGAGCTCATGGGGCACGCTTCGCCACAGCAGCGAGAAGTTCGAAGGCCAACCCGTTTGGCGTCTCGAAAACCCCGCCGGCAGCGTCATCGCCACGCTCGTTACTCGCGAAGGTGGTACGCTCACGCAGTACGAAGGCAACAGCATCAGCGTCTTCGGCACGCACGAGCAGTCCAATGGCCGCACGGTTTTGCGCGTATCGCACATCGCGTTGCCATGAGTGGACCAATTTGGGCCTGATTTTACGAACGCATTGTTGAAAGCGATTGTTTGGCGTCACGCTTTCAGGCAGTTGGGAGTGCGCAACGGCCTGAGAAGGCACACAATAGAACGAGCCGGAAGCGTAAGCGACGGTCTGGCATAACCATCCGTCGCTTACGCTTCCGGCTCGTATTCGATATCTTAGTGTTGACAGAGCACTAGAGCGGTTTCTTTTTCGGTGCCGGCGGTTGAGTTTTCAGCTTCTCGAGCGATGCCTCGAGATCCACGCGGCGGTATTGAAACAGGCGGGCCTGCTCAACGGCTTTGGACCAGTTGGGTTTGATGTCGTCCACTTCCGTTTTGATGAGGCCTTGCGCCTTGAACTCCAGGTCGGTTAGTTGGTACAGGCCCGGCTTGATGTACTTGTTAGTGTCGTCGGTCCCGGTCATTTCCATCGTGATCTGCTTGGTCTTCGTGACAATGTCGCGCACCTCGGCGTCAACGGCATCAATCTCCTTGAACAGTTTCTGGTAATCCTTCTCGTAAGTTTTATACGATTGCGTGATACTCTTGATCGCCTGGTCCTCGTCCTCAAGCACTGGCTTGCCGACGATCGCTTTGTCTAGCGTATCCACGCCGCCCTTGGCCAGCCGGCGGACCACCAGTGGGCCTTCG
This sequence comes from Singulisphaera sp. GP187, assembly GCA_945861245.1. Taxonomy (GTDB): domain Bacteria; phylum Planctomycetota; class Planctomycetia; order Gemmatales; family Gemmataceae; genus SIAQ01. Next base: position 30,443 of record CAMAUE010000046.1, on the reverse strand, counting down.
CCGGTCTTGAGCTTCTCAAGCTCTTGGCGATAGTGGAGGTGATTATTCGGCAGATGCGGCATCGTCGCTTGCAGCGCGTCGATCGCCGGCTTCACGTAGATGTAATTGTGATCGCGCATCCGCGCGGCGGCGACGACGGCGGCCTCGCTCTTGTCGTACACCGAGGCATACCGTACCGCCGACTTCTCCCCGCCGTCCTTCGTGCGTTCCGTCACTTCACGATACGGCTCGGCCCAGCCGTAATCGCGTGCCTGCAGCACCGTCATGATGGCCCACATCATTCCGGCAACGCTCATCGTGACGTGAATAAGCACCAGGAATTTTCCAAGATGGTTAATCATGGCCGTTTCGCGCCGCCTTTCTTTTTCGATTGCACACGCAGCCCAAGTTCGATTTCTTGAATCAGATCATGGAGTCGAAAGTTGCGATCCGCCGCGTCGGATAGTTCCACAAGGGCGGCATGAAGCTGCTCTTGCAGCTCACGCAGATCCTTGGCGTAACGTTCGGTGTTCTTGCGGGCTGTCAGCAGTTTGTCCAGCGTTTCCTGCAATTGTTTCGTGCGATGCGCGTGAACATTTTGCAGATGATCGCGCTGTGTTTTGACATCGTCGAGGCGTTTCTTGGCGGTGTCGATATTTTCAACGATCTTCACCAGGCGGTCGATCCAGTCTTCATATTCGTCGATGAAGCCATCCGTTCGCGTGAGTTTGCCCGCGTTATTGATGACGTACCCCTGGCGATCGGCGACGACGGCCTCCTCAACGCGATCCTGCATCGTGCGAAGCGATTCGACGAAGCGAATCGATGCATTGGTGTTTTCATAGATGCCGCTGATGACCTGCGCTCGTTCGATGCCTTTGGCGATGAGCCGTTCGTTGGTGATCGGCACCTGCACATGCCCGACAGTGAACAGGATGAAGGCGATGATTTGGCGTTTCTCGACGCCGTGGCGTTTCATCGCGTCCGGGCCGGATTTCTCCTTTTCATAAACCTCGCCCAGATTCAGGTCGAGGTCATAGTTGGCAGCAATCGCGCTGTCGAGGCGTTTGGTCAGCATCGCCTTGATTTCGTCAAGCTTCATGACGAGGTTTGACTTGTCGACCTCGGCAATGCGGTCCACGGGATGTTTGCCGGCGGCGCTGACATTGAGGTCGCCAGGCCGAAAGACGTTGATCGGGGCGAGGATGTCGTAGTAGATACGGCGTTGCACGCTTTCGATGACGAGGTCGTCAAGATCTTTGGCCTTGGCCCGGGAAGCGACTTTGTCCAGGTCGCGGATCTGATAAATATTTCGCGTGATCGGCAGCAAGGCCTTATGGATGACCTCGCGTTTGGCGTCATCAGTGTCTTTGGTTTTCTTCAGAACGTCGGTCGCGGCCTGTTCGATCACTATCGGGAGCTGATCTTTGAGCCGTTCGATCTCAGCATCGAGCGTGGGCACATGTTCGGTCAAGGACTGGAAAATATCCTTCATGACGCGTTCATCAACATCGCCCGCGTTCAACCGCAGCGGGACCGGTTCCTCGATGGCGACGAATTTGTCCTTTTCCTTGTCAATGGGATATTGCTTCGTTCCGGGCCGGCGTTTGTATATTTTGATGAGCTGATCGTGATTCAGGCGCAATACGGGCCTTGTCTCGATTGAGATGTGCGTATCGCCCTTCTCTTCCGCCAAGGGCAGACCCCAGACCTGGATATGATTCAGCGTCGCCCAGTAGGAGTAGCGTGCCCGCGTTGTCGTTACGAGGAAGGCGAAGACGATGAATGCAAGGGCCACCATCCAGTTGAGGAAGATGAGGGACATCGTCGTCTTCGTCATCCGTGATTTGGGCGGCGGCAGCGGCGTGCTCGGTTCGGTCTCGGTGTCCAGGTCGCCATCGTCATCCGCAGGCTCCTCGTCGGCTTCGACCTCAACCTCGACCTCGTCGGCTTCCACATCGACATCCGCATCGACGTCGTCCTCGGCGATCTGCGGTTCGTCTTCGTCGTCGAGGACTTTCTTCGTCGTCGGCTTGGTTTTTGACTTTGCCATGGCTGCCTCGAAATCCCTATAGCCCGCTAATTGTGGCGGGTTACATGGCGGAGTTGTTAATGGTCGTGCGCCCTGCCCTTAATTCTGACAGATTTCCGTCGCTTTGCCAAGGGAAATATCAATGTAAATAGGGTGTGATGGGAAAAGTAGTCCGATCACGCCGGTTATTCTCACCTGGCGTTTTTAATTTGGCTTGCAATTCGACGGAACGATAGACCGATGCGTTGTCGATGCAATGGATGACGCGCGTTAGGATCGCTGCTTTCGATACATCCGTCAACACGCCGCTTGACATTTGCCTGTTTCGCGCGTTAAGATTAATTCACCTACACCGTTTTCAACTGAGTGCTCGCGTGGGAAATTCCGACCACTCAGCCGAAATCTGAAAACCTGTGCAATCCCATAAACAACGGAAATGCCGAATATGGACGTTGAACTCATTACGCAATGGATGCATCAATTCCTCGAATTCGTCGGCTTCGGCACCCTCGTCGGCCTTCTCGCCAAAGCGGTGTTGCCAGGCAAGGACGGCGGCGGGGCGCTGGCGACCGTCGTCCTCGGCATAATCGGTTCGGTCGTTGGGGCGGCGTTGCTGTCTTTTTTCGTCGCCGACACCGAGGTCAAGCCGATCAGCTTTCTCGGCTTCATCGTGGCCATGGGCGGGACCACATTGCTGCTCGTCACTTACCGCATCCTGGGCGGCGGCGGTGGCGTAATGGGCTTCTTTTGGCCAGCACGCTTCCGCAATCACCGCCGGGCGACGACCGTCATCAAAGAAGAGTAGCGCCATCGCAATTTCCTTGATCTTGCATCTGTAGGCCCAGGTTTGCCGAAAAGCGTACGAAAATTCATCTTTATCTGGAGTAGCCGTAAGCCTGGCCCATGAAGTAGATAATGCGTGGGCGCGGAACTCATCATAGGCCAATGCGGCCATGGTTGCTCGAAAGATGAACTTCGTATCGGAATCCTTCCTTAACGCACCAGCTCGCGGATCGGTTCGCCGTGCTCGATGACGGCGAGCGGGCGGTTTAGGCCGTCGCGGAATGAGGCCGATTCCCAATCGATGCCCAGGTGATGATATACCGTCGCGGCGACATCCTGCGGCGAGAACGGTCTGTCAACGACATGCTCCCCGCGCGGGCTGCTTCGGCCGATCGCCTGGCCCATGCGCATCCGCGCGTTGCCAAACAACACGCTGAACGTGTGGCCCCAGTGATCGCGGCCGGCGTTGGCGTTCATCCGCGGCGTGCGCCCGAACTCGCCCATCGCGACGACGAGCACACGCTCATACAGGCCGCGCTGCATCAGGTCCTCGACCAGGCTCGCGATCGCACGATCCAATGGCGGGATCAACATCCGGGCACCGACCTCCGTCTCCAGCTGCGGCGGCGTGCCGTGATGGTCCCATGGCACGCAGTTACACGTTACGAATGTCACGCCGGCCTCGATCAATCGCCGGGCGACGAGAGCGCTTTGCCCGAATGTATGTCGGCCATAGCGATCGCGCGTCGCTGCCGGTTCGCGCGTGATGTCGAACGCATTGGCGACATCGCGGCTCGTCATCAAGTCGAACGCGCGGTTGTAGTGTTCGCCGACATCGGAAGTCTGGCGATCGTGGAATCGCCGCACGTCGTTCATCGCTTGCAACAGGCCGCGGCGGTCTTCAAGGCGGTCAAACGTCAGTTCCGGCGCGAGCTGCAGATTTCGCACGCGGAAGGCCGGCAGGTTCGGATCGGATTCGACGTTGAACGGATTCGCCCCGCCGCCCAAGTACGCGGAATAGTGGAAGAAATTATCAGTCCCGCCACGTAGGTGAGGCACAGCGACATAGGGCGGCATGCCGGGTTGATTGGCCCCGCGCAAGCGTGAGGTGACGGAGCCGAGCGACGGGCGTTTTTGGTTCATGAAATCGGGAGCGTTGAATGCGGGGCCTTCAAAGCCGGTGAGCATCCAGTGGTTCGCCTTCGTATGATCGCCCGACCCGTGCCGCACGGTGCGAACGACGCTGAGATGCTGCATGAGCCGAGCCTGCAACGGCATCAACTCGCCGAACTGGACACCCGGGACGCTGGTGCGCGTGACACCGAGCGGGCCGCGATAGAGATCGGGTGCGTTGGGCTTCGGATCCCAGGTCTCCATATGGCCTGGGCCGCCGGACAGCCAAAATAGGATAACGGCGGTATCGCGCGATGACTCATTCGCCTGAGCGCGTGCCTGCAGGTATTCGGGAAGCGTTAGCCCGCCGAGTCCGAGCAACCCCGCCTGCACAAAACTTCGCCGGGTGATGCCTGTGCAATCGCTGCCTTTGCTGCCGTTGATGCGAAACATGGTGCCCCCTCGTGAAATTTTTACTTCGCGAATTATGATTATTTCGCTTGCGGCTTAGCGCTCACGAGGCGACATGCGAGCGCTAAGCCGCAAGCGGAATAATAGAGTTGATTTTACACAGTATTCGCGATGATTGCATCGTTATTTCGAGAAGTCGTATAGTACGATTATCCCCCACTTTTTTAGGAGACTCGATCATGATTCGTGGATTGCTGTGGTTCGGCAGTGTTGCCGTCTGCTTGAGCCTTGTCGTCATGCAAGGCCAATCGCAGGACAAGAAGGAAGAAAAGAAGGACGACAAGAAGAAGGAAGTCAAGAAAGTCCCGCCCAAGCCGTCGCAGCCAGCGACGTATGCCAGCGTTCCGTATGGCAAGCACGAACGCCAGGTGCTCGATTTCTATCAGGCGAAATCGGACAAACCCACGCCCGTCGTGCTCTTCATTCACGGCGGCAGTTGGCAGGGTGGCGACAAGAACGGCGTCGGCAATGTCAAGCAGTTTCATGACGTCGGCATTTCCGTCGCCGCGATCAACTATCGCTATGTCAGGCAGGGCGTCGAGTTGAAGATCGAACCGCCGGTGAAGGCACCGCTCGACGATGCCGCCCGTGCACTCCAGTTCATCCGCTCGAAAGCCTCTGAATGGAACATCGACAAGAAACGCATCGGCGCCACCGGCGGATCGGCCGGCGGCTGTTCGTCGCTTTGGCTGGCCTTCCACGACGACATGGCCGACCCCAAGAGCGAAGACCCAATCGCCCGTGAATCGACCCGCCTCTACTGTGCCGCCGTCAATGGCGCGCAAACCTCGCTCGACCCGAAGGAACTCAAAGAGTGGATGCCGAACTACAGCTACGGCGCCCATGCATTCGGCCTGAAGGACCTCAAAGCGGTCGAAGATAGCCGCGAGAAGATTGCGAAATGGATGAAGGAATATTCGCCGATCGAACATGTGTCTAAAGATGACCCATCCATCGGCCTCTACTACGGCGGAGTGAAGGGTGCGAAGAAGGGCGAAAGCCATCCCGATCCGACACATTCGCCGATGCTCGGACTGTTGTTAGCCGAACGGCTCAAATCCGCCGGCGTCGATTATGTGTTGCACTACAACGGGCATCCGAACGAAAAGCTGACAAGTTCGGCTGCATATTTGATCGAAAAGTTGCGGAAGTAAAGAGACGCGTTTGTTCAGAGCCACGCACGAAGTAAGTGGTTTGAGTTTGTAATTTCTGTGGATTCCAACCACTTACTTCGTGCGTGGCTCTGACGCCTCGGCCACCGCATCCTCGATACGAGCACGCGCGGCACGCGGTTGGGTTGCGAGCGCGTTTTGGAGCATCTGCACGAAGCTCGGCACGTTCTGAATCTGGCCTTCCGATTTGCCCAGCACTTCGCCCTTTGGCTTACCTCCCTCGGCTGCCGTGTCGCGCGCGGGCCGAATAATTACGTAGGTCGGCAGGGCAACACCGAACTTGTCCTGAAATGTTTGGTTCTGTGTCAGTTGCTTGCTTGCTTCGGCAGCCGATATCTTCGGGTTGGGGATGCTGTCGGTATACAGGGCAACCTTCACGAACTTGTCCAATTCCGATTTCACCTGTGGCAGCACAAAAACGCTGCTTTCGTTGTACCGGCAGTTCGAGCAGTTGACGCCGGTGAAGTCGATGAAGATCAGTTTGTTGTTATCGACGGCGTCTTTCCAGGCGTCCTCGTAGGTGTTGTGCCAGCTCTTGTGTGCGTCGTCGCCGGTTTTTCCGCCGGAACCGAAGCCGTCGTTCTCATGTCCGGTGCGGATCGGCAGGAACGCAACGACGTTGTCGCCAATCACGCCCGCGGGTTTGATGCCAAACATCGCCGGCGCGAGATAGATCGCCAGTGAAAGAAAGCCAACGGCGAAGAGCATACGGAGCACGCCGACGCTTTCCGATTTATCATCGTGAGGCAAACGAAACAGGCCAAGCAGGTACAGGCAGCAACTCAAGGACAGGGCGATCCACGCCGCCAGTACCGTATCGTAGTTGAAGAGTTGGGGAGCGCCTTGGAAGAACGCGAAATCGGCATTCGACAGAAATTTCAAAGCCGCCCCGAGTTCGAGGAAGCCCATCGTTACCTTGACGGCATTGAGCCAATCGCCGCTCTTCGGAAGTTTTTTGAGCATGCTGGGAAACAGCGCGAGCACGAAAAACGGCGCCGCGAATGTCGTCGAATAAACGACCGCGCCAAGGATCAGGTTAATCAACGGCGGTTGAACGCCCGCGACGGAACCGAGCATCAGGCCGAGAAACGGCCCGGTGCAGGTGAAGCTGGTGATCGTGAACGTCATCGCCATGAAGATCGCGCCTAACATGCCGCCTTGGCCTTCGCGTGCCGAGGTGAACCGCGCCAGGAAGTGTGGCAGTTCGATTTCGTACATGCCGAACAGGCTCATTGCGAAAATGATGAGGACCAAACCGAGCGCGACATTGAACCACGCATTGTTCGCGACGGCGATGATGGCCGTCCCAAGCACCAGCATGATCGCCGTAAGCAGCACGATGATCGTTCCCGAATATACGCACGCCATCGAATACGGGTTGTAATGCTCCTTCTCCGATTGCTTGATGAAGAAATTGACGGTGATCGGAATCATCGGAAACACGCACGGCGTGAGCAACATCAGAAACGCGCTAATGCTGGCAAACCACAGAAAGCTCCAGAGATTGTTGGCGTCAACCGTGGTCGGCGGCGGCGGTTTGGTGTTCCCAGGAACCGATTTGCCGGGGACATCCTTCTTCTTGGCGTCGGTCCGTGCTTTCTCGGCCTGCTCTTTCGTGGGCGTGATGACTTTGATCTCCGGCGGACCTTGGAGGCGGTCGAGGACATCCTTCGCCGGTGCGACGGCCTCGCCTTCAAGTATCTCCAACGGCACGTACATTGGCCTGTAAACGTCGGGGCCAAAACAGGTACTCGCGTTGCACACCATGAGACGAACTACGACTGCAAGCTCTTGTTTGCCGGGAGTCGCGGACGGATCGATCAACAAATCCTGGGTCCAGGTAAACTCGTGATCGTGATGAAACTCGATTTCGCCATTGACGGATAGACCGAGATGGGGTGCTGATTCAACCAATGGCCACAGCGGCTTGAGACCCGCAACGCCGGTGAATTTGATGCCCGTGTCGGGCCTGCCTTGTTCGTTCGTTCGCTCGGTTATCGGGTAAGTATGGAATCCATCCGCTGGCTTGCCTTTGATGGTGACACGAACGACTTCGCCGCGTTTGGCCTTGGTCGGAGCGAGCTTGACATCGAAGTTGATAATTTCGAGGAGCTTCTTCGATTTTCCGCTCAGCACGACCGCTTTGTTGCTCGGATCGAACGGGTCGCTCGGGTCCGATGCCAGCGCGGGGAATACGAGCGCCGCCACGAACAGCGAGGCAAGCAATCCTATACGCGATGAAAAACGGGTGCTCATTCCTGGCACACCTCGTGAGGGAATTTGGGCGATTCAAATTTGCCGCTTGCGGCTTAGCGCTCGCAAGGCGCCGGGCGAGCGCTAAGCCGCAAGCGGCAAAACCTAAACACTATATCGGCTATTTCTTGTCCTTGCTTACAACCGCTTCGCGTCTTACCGATAGAACGCCTTCGAGTTGGAGGGTTGTGGTTTGTTTGGTCTTCATATCGACGACCTGGATGCGGTGATTATTCGTGTCGGCGATGTACATTTTGCCGCCGCTGATCGTGACGCCGCTGGGTTCATCGAACATTTTGGCTTTGAGCCAGCCGGGCGGGTCGCCTAAATACGTTTCGCAGGAGCGTTTGGCGGGGTCGATGAGTTTGATTTTGCTGTTGTAGGTGTCGGCGACGTAGAGTTTGCCGTCGAGGTAAGCGACGCCGAGTGCGTGTTGCAGGCGGACTTTATCGCCGACGCCGTCTTTGTCGCCGAACTCGAACAGGCCTTCGCCAACGATGGTGGAGACATCGCCTTTGACTCCGGGCAAGGGCACGGCACGGATGGCGGAGATTTCGCTGTCGGCAACGTAAATCTGCTTACCGTCAGTCGCCAGGCCACTCGGTTGCGCAAGGGCGGATTCGGCGAGCGAGCCATCGACGAGGTCCTCGCGGCCGCTACCGGCGTAGGGGTGAGAAGTCTTCTTCGTAATGTCGTAGTACCAAATCTGATGATGTCCCGCCATTGCGATGTAGATGCGGTCTTTGATCAGCAGCAAATCCCACGGGCTGTTCAAGCCGATCTTGAGGGCGTTGCCTCCCTTGGCCCGGCCAGAGCGATCTTGCTCGCCGGTGCCAGCCACCAAGGTGACGGTTTCGTTTTTGAGGTCGAGTGCCCGAATCGCATGGTTCTTACGGTCGGCGACGTAAAGCGTGTTGCCGTCGAGGCACATGCCTTGCGGGTCGCTGAACGTGGCGTCGGCGAACTTGCCGTCCTTCATGCCTTCCTTGCCCGAACCGGCGATGGCGATCTTTTTGCCCGCCAGATTCGTAATAACGACACGATGGTTCGTGCTGTCAGCGATGAAAATGCGATCCGACGCGGCGTCGGCGAGAACCTTGCCGGGGAAGAACAACGGCGAGGTAAGCGATTCCTTGGCGAGCTTGAAATGGATCGGCGTTTCCTTGAGCGTCTTGTTCGCTTTGTGCACTTTGATTAACTTTTGTATGTGCTCTTCCAAGACCTCAAGGTGGCCCTCACCCGATACGTTGCCATAATATTTGCCATCAGGATCGATGAGCACGAGCGTCGGCCAGGAGCGCACGCCGAAGGAACGCCAGATCTTGTGGTCGGCGTCGTTGATGACGGGATGCTTAATTTCATAGCGTAGCACCGCCTTGAGGATGCTGGCGGTGCGTTTTTCGTTCTCAAACTTGGGCGAATGCACGCCGATGACGACTAGCACGCCGGGATAGCGCTCTTCGAGTTTGGCGAGATCGGGCAACGTGTGGATGCAGTTGATGCAGCAGAGCGTCCAGAAATCGAGCAGGACGATTCGGCCTTTGAGTTCGGCGAGGGTGAACGGTTTCTCGGTGTTCAGCCAATCGAGTCCGACGGCGAACTCGGGCGCTTCGGGACGGTCCTTCTCCTTGGGCTGGACTACCGCCGCTTGCAGACCCTGCGGCGTGGGTGTGGAGGCGGATTGCATAAAAAAGTAGATGACGAACGCAGCCCCGACGACGATCGCCGAGGGCAGAACGAGAGTCGGTCGTAGAAAACGGCCGAGGAAATTCCGTACCGATGTTGCGATACCAGCAAGCATGAGTTTTTCTCCTGAACTCGAAGGGCAAGTTGGCGGTAGGTCATATTGTATTGTAGGAGGCGACGCAGTCCGATGGAACCCGAATTTGTATCGGTGCATATTGTTTGCCGCTTGCGGCTTAGCGCTCGCCGTGTGCCACGTGAGCGCTAAGCCGCAAGCGGAAAACGAGAATGCGGCGCTGAACCCCCGTCCCGATTAACCGCGAAGACAAATAATGATGACGAACGAACCCGAAAAATCCACCGATGTCACAACGCAACTGCCAGCGCTTGACCCCGCGATCCCGGCAGCGGCCAACCCATCCACGCAGGCCGAGCCGCATTCGCCGGCGTGGTTGGTGAAGGCCGACTATTTCCTGCTCGCGCTTGTGTTGATCCTGTGCTTCTTCCTCGGCTCGTTCACCGCGACCAACCCAGACCTGTGGATGCACCTGGCAATCGGCCAGCAGATCAGCGACGGCACGTTTCAGTTCGGCGTCGATACTTTCTCGTGGCTGACAGGCCCCGTCGGCGATCAACCGGCGGTCTTCTGGGTCCATCACTCCTGGCTCTATTCCTGGCTGGTCTATCAGCTGAACGCAGCGTTCGGCGGCGAGGGGCTGGTCCTCTTCAAGGCGATTCTGTTCACGCTGTCAATCGGCCTGCTGAGCCGCGTCGGCTGGAGCGAATCGAACCGCTGGTTTATCTTGATCTGCCTGGCGATGGCAGCAGTGGCGATGAGCCCGCGTTTGACGATGCAGCCAATCGTGTTCTCGATTCTCTTCTTGTCGAGCACGCTCTTCCTGCTCGATCGCGCGTCGGTATTTAGCTATCCGGGAGAGGGAGCGCTAGCGCCGGACACTCGCTGGTTGTGGGGTTTGCCAATGGTGTTTGCGGTGTGGGCGAACTTCGATTCGTGGTTCATCCTTGGTCCGATCGTGCTCGGCGTCTGCTGGGCGGCACGCGGTTTAGCGACGCGGTTTCCGGGTGTTAGCGCGGTGCCGGGCAAAACGCTCGGCCTGGTTTTCGCGGTCGGTATGCTGGCGTGTTTGGCGAATCCGTTTCACGTGCGTGTCTTCCAGCTGCCGCCGGAGTTGGCCTACATTGGTGTGACGCTGGGCCAATCACTGGGGCTGACCTTACCCGATGCGATCTTCGCAGCCGGCAACACGCTGCGCGCCTTCCATCGCGCGGATGCAGGCCAGGCGGTGCTGTTGTCAACGTGGTCGTTGTCGCCATTATCGCCCGTATATTGGAATCCGAGCGTCGGCCTGAACGCTGCGGGACTTGCTTATGTGCCGCTGATGCTGCTCGGCTTGATTTCGTTCACGCTGTCGGCCTACGTGCCGGCGGAGAAGAAGGCGCCAACGCTGCATCTGGGCCGATTCCTGCTTTGGCTGCTCTTGGCGGTTTTGGCGTTGGTGTTGCATCGCGTGATTGTATTCTGGGCGGTACTGGCTGCGCCGCTGACGGCAATGACGCTCGGCGATTTCTTGACCTGGCAGCACAAGACCAGCGCTGTCGCGTTTGAAAATCGTCGCAAGGCGCTGCAGTCGGCCCGTCTGCTCAGTGTGCCGTTCTTTCTTCTGCTCCTCTTCATGGCCTGGCCGGGCTGGTTGCATGGCTCGATGGAATTCTCGTCGCCTCGGCGTGTGGCCTGGGGCGTGCACATGGATACGTCACTCGGGCGTGCCTTGGAATCGCTGAGCGATATTCAGCCGGGCGACGCCAATCCAAAGCTGTTCAACGTCAGCCTCGGCGTCGGTGACGCGGCGCCGTCGGCCATGAAAGTCAAACATGCCGTCGATTCGCGCCTGGCGCTTTTTTCGCGCGATGCGAAGTCGTTTCTCGCTGCCCGCGCGGCGTTGATGGACCAGACCAAACCCGCCGACGCCTGGCAGGACGTATTTACGAAACACGGCGTTCGGCATATCGCTTTGACCAATCTGACCAATGAACGAGCCATCATTCGTTTGCAGTATCTCTTGAGCGCCAACGATTGGCGCATTCGGTTCGGCGACAATCGCCACGTGGTCTTTTCCTGGGCCGGAGCGGATCAGGTTTGGCCAACGAACACCGTCATTGCGGACCTGAATCGGCAAGCGTTCGGCAAGGTGGCGCTATCGCATCGGCCTGCCCTCGACGGCGCCAGCGCGGCGCTGGCGCCGAATTGGTTTACGCTCTATCTCGAAGGCGTTGGCAGTCGCCCGACGGGGATTTCCGAATCCGAATTGCTCCTGAGTCGTTACGAATTGGCGCGCGACCTGAATTCGATTGCGATCGCCCAGGGCATCGGCATGTTGCACACTGGGCCGGGCGCTCGAAGTGCCTTCGCCCATGCGTTGGCGATCTCGATGCACGTCAATCTGCTCGTCCAAAGCGATCACGGTTTGGCAGCGATTCCGGTCCTGGCGATGCGCGTAGCCCGACAAGCCGTGGCGGAGAACCCGCGCGATTCCGCCGCCTATATTGGCCTGGTCCGCGCTGGTGAGTTCCTCCGCGAAAACCAGGAGGATGCCTGGACAGGCCTGCGTAGTCAGTTGGGTTCCCGGCATCCCTCGCGATTGCGCAATCGCATTCGCCAACTCACGAACGTGACGGCAATCCACAATGCCGTGCAACTCGAGCCTGATCAGCTGCCCTATCACCACTTGCTGTCGCGGATTTACGAGCAAGATCAACTCTACGACTCGGCGCTCAAGCATCTCCAGATCGTTGGCGGCTTGCTGCCTGCCAATTTGGCGAAGCGCAATATCAGCCCCAAAGAACGCGAGGCCAATATGCAGGGCTTCCGCGAAATGGTCGCCAAGAACGAAAACGACGTCATGCAGCGCCGCGCCAAGTTCAAGGAAATTGAGGGCGACCAGGATCCACTCAAAAAGGTAAACTATGCCCTGAATATGCGCTACGAGGAAATCCGCGCGAAAGGGCACGTGGAATCGCCGCTTGGCCTGGGCGACAAGGCGCTGGAATTGCTCGATGCCATCAAGCCGGGTGATCTGGAACCTGAGAGACGGCTCGCTCATCTGCAGATCCACTTCGATCTGCTGCTTCGTTTGGGTCGCACCAACGCCGTCGCCGACTTGCTGAAAGAAGGCAATTTCAAGGAAAGCCTGCCGGCTCCGATGTATGCCGAATTTCGGCTCCAAGCCGCCGCCGCCACTGGAGACTCCACTGGATCGCAAGAGGCGCTGGACTTCATTGAAAAGGGATTCGCGGAGCAGTATCAGAAGGAGCGCGAGGCGGCTGCACGCGTCTTTATCAACGTGGTGCGAACGCCATTGCTTTCGCCAATACTCAGTTCGGCGATGCCCGGTGCACCCGTGGCGGCCTCGGAGTTAAGCCGCGCTTATTACGGATATGCCGAGCAACAAAATCGCGTCGATTCGCTTCGCAACGAGCTTTGCAACGCCATCACACTGCGCGGTATACTCGCGCTGGAGGCCGGCGATACCGCACCGGCGCTGGTGTTTTTCGAGCGAGCGTTGGCCGTGGCTGGAAAAGATTTCGGTTTTTCCGATCAGCCCCTCGCACAGCGTTATCGCGACCTGTTGAAAAGTGTTCGGTGAGCGTTGCCGGTTTGGATGAGGTGCCAGGAACCCCAGCTGCATCCAAGTCGTGTATGGCATCGCTTTCGGCGTGACCGACTCCACGCCCAGGTCTGCGGCTTCAAAACTTGCGTGTTCGGCTAACGAGAGGCATTTCCCTCGCGCTCTCGTTTCCATACCATCACTTCAAACTAGGCGATTTCTCTCACAAAGGTTCACTATGTTGTCGCGCATCATGCTTGTCATTGTTGGTTTGATTCTCTTCACGCACACTGTCGACGCCCAGGACGCCAAGGGGCCGCTGTGGGTGGTTTACGATGGCTTCAAGGGGCCGGCTTCGGGCAAGCATGTCGTGCTCGTTGCGGGCGATGAGGAATATCGTTCGGAGGAAGCGCTGCCCCAGCTTGGCAAAATTCTCGCCAAGCATCATGGCTTCAAGTGCACCGTGCTCTTTCCGATCGATCCGAAGACTGGTGAGATTCATCCCAACATCAGCAACATCCCTGGTCTCGAGGCTCTCAAGACCGCCGACCTGATGATTATCGCCACGCGCTTTCGCAATATGCCTGAAAACCAGATGCAGTACTTCGCCGACTACATCGAGGCTGGCAAGCCGATCCTCGGCATGCGCACGGCGACGCATGCGTTCAACGGCATGAAAGGCAAGTTCGCCAAGTACAACAACGGCGGCGCCAAGGATTACGAAGGCGGGTTCGGGCGCCAGGTCCTTGGCGAAAAATGGATCAGCCATCACGGCGGGCATGGCTCGCAGAGCACCCGCGGCATCTTGAACAAGGACGAAGCCAAGCACCCGATCTTGGCCGGCCTCAAGGACGGCGACATCTGGGGACCGACCGACGTGTACGGCGCCAACCCGCTCAAACCCTCCACGGTGCTCGTCCATGGCCAGGTACTCAAGGGCATGAAATCGACCGATGAACCGCTGCCTGGCAAAAAGAACGACCCGATGATGCCCCTCGCCTGGACTCGCGATTACAAGGGTGGCCGAATCTTCACCACGACGTTGGGCGCCTCGCAAGACCTCGAAGCCGCCGGCTCGCGGCGTATGCTCGTCAATGCCGCGTTGTGGTGCGTCGGCCTCGAAAAAGCGATCACGCCGACGCTCACCGTGGACATCGTCGGCGAATACCGAGCGACACGGTTTGGCTTCAACAGCTTCACGAAGGGCATACGGCCCGCGGCGCATGAGATGAAGTAGTAGATGCGCGATAGTTAATTCTGTCGAGCACATTCGGTTCCAATAGTGGGAATTTCGTTTAGCCGCTCGCTTTTGGCGAGCGCGAACGCAGCGCATTTACAACGTTTGTAAAATGCCGCGTTCGCGCTCGCCAAAAGCGAGCGGCTAAACAAAGAGCATACATCCACGATCTCATTGGAGCCGATTTCATGTCGACAGCCTCCCAACCCAATCGTGTCGTGATCGCCGGCGGCAGCGGTTTCCTTGGCGTTTCGCTTGCCCATCATCTGTCCTCGGCGGGGATGGCCGTCGTTCTGTTGTCGCGCCATGCGCCGCGTGTGAATGGGCCGTGGAGGCACGTCGTGTGGGATGGCCGAACATTGGGCGCTTGGCGTCACGAGTTGGACGGCGCGATTGGGTTGGTGAACCTGACCGGCCGCAGCGTCGATTGCATCAAGTCTCCGGACCATCAGGATGAGATTCTGCGTTCACGCGTGGAGGCGACGCGGGTGCTTGGTCTGGCGGTTCGCGCGATCGCAGCGCCGCCGCCGGTATGGGTGCAGATGAGCACGGCCCACATCTACGGCGATCCGCCGGGTCTTGTTTGCACGGAGGACTCGCCGTTCGGCGTTGGCCTGGCGCCGTTCGTCGGGCGAGCATGGGAGGACGAGTTTCGCGCAAGTGTGCTGCCAACGCAACGGCAAGTTATCCTGCGTGCCAGCTTCGTGATCGGGCGTAATCGCGGCGCGGGTGGCGGGGCGCTTGCTCGATTACGGATGGTCGTGAAACTTGGGCTGGGCGGGAGAATCGGCTCCGGCACGCAAGGCATGAGCTGGATTCACGAAGCCGACATGAACCGACTCTTCGAGCGTGCGTTGACCGATCCGTCGATGCAGGGGCCGTACATCGCATCCGCTCCGAATCCCTTGGCTCAGCATGATTTCATGCGCGAACTTCGTCGAGCGGTTGGCATGCCGATAGGTCTGCCGGCATTTGCATGGATGGTTCGCCTGGGAGCACGATGGTTCCTGCGAACCGATCCTGACCTCGCGCTTTACGGCCGCTATGTAGTTTCACGTCGATTGCGTGAGGACGGGTTCGCGTTTCGCTTTCCGCAGCTTCCCGATGCGCTGAAGGAATTGGTGTTATCCGAGATTTGATTGATGCTTTCTATCAAGTACTTGTTTGCGTTAATTTTTGAGTGATCCGATTGAGCTGTACTGGGTTAGCACACCAATCATTTTCGCCCGCCGAACGATTTTTTCGCCAGGCTGCCCGAGGTTTTTGCGGTCGTTTTTTTCATCAAATATTCAAACGGTTGCGTGCCGTCGCGATTGATCGTGGCGAGCAAACGCAAGACTTCGTCGGGCACGAGGAAGCCATCGTCGTTGATGTCGAGCATTCCAAACTCGTCCAGAGGCCAACCTGCCTTGCGCCATTCAAAGAGGGCGATTTGGCCATCGCGATCACGATCGACCTCGGCGAACCATCTGGGCAGTCCGGGCGGCAGCTTGGCCGGAGCGATGCCCGTGTCGGGGTCAGCGGTTTCGACTGGCTGCTGACCGGGCATGCCTTGGCCGCCGCTTAGCATCTGTTGACGCACGCGTTCATAGCTTTCTGGGAAGTACGTCCTGTATTCATCCGAATCGATTCTGCTGTCGTTGTTTTTGTCCCAGCGTGCGAGATCGGTTTGCAGCGATGTCGGTATTTCGTCGCCTTTGAGAAATTGGTCGTTGTCGCGATCGAGATACTCGAAAACTTTGGTGATATCCTTCGATGAAGCATTTTCCTTCGGCTCGCGCCAATACGGTGAATTCTCCGAACCGAGGTAGCGATTGGCGTAAACGAAGAACTGGTCGCGGGTGATTGTGTTGCCGTCGAGTTTGAGTCGCATGGCAGCGCGGTCGAACAACTCCATGATGTTCTGGCGTTCAAACTTTCCGCGCTCCCACGTCGTTCCGCCGGCGGATAAACGGGCAAACCATTGCTTGAAATCGACGCGGAGCGCTTCTGTTGGATCAAGCCTGACCAGTTCTCGGATGAATCGATCACGCTCCGTGTCGGCCAACTTGAACGAGCGCTCCAAAATCTTCATCATCTTGGCGTCTTCGTCGGAAGGCCTTCTGTCTTTCTTCGATTTCTTGAAGCTCCCCTCCTGCGACGATACCAACCCAGCGCAGAGGAACGCGAAAAACGAGAGCACCAAGATTTTGGAACAGCAATTCATGGCACGGCATCAGAAAGTGAATGTGTTACCGAAGGCAGGATGTAGTCATTCTATCGATTTCTGCCCACTGAGTGCATCATTCGCGGGGATTTGTACTTCACGCGAGCCAAAATAAATCAGCAAGCCCGCAGGCTCCTTCGTCGCCTGCTGGCTTTACACACGTTCTGTCAGAACGAAATACCCAAGCGTCGTTGGGCAACGCTCAAGTTCGACGATTTTCGCGGCGCGATTCAGCCAACGATATCCGCAACGAGTTTCACGATCGCGTCGTGCGTCAGGGCGAACGGGATCGCTTCACGCCTCGCGCCGATTCGTCCCGCATAGCGGTGCAGCGTGGCGGAGTCGCGCGTCAGCGCCATCTCGTAGTACAGCGATTGCCCATCGCGCTGCATCGGCGCGGTGCTGCGCAGCAACGCCTGGTTCAAGCGTGCGTCGGCTTCGAGCAGACGCAGCGGTTCCAAGAGGCCCGTCGCGCGGCTAGCGATGCGTTCGCCCCAGGTACGCACGTCTTGCGTCGCTGGTGTGCTTTTGCGGACAGTCAATTCCGTGAACAGGCAACTCATGCTGTCCTTTTTCTCGACGGCGATCGTCGCGCTCCAATCGCCAAGTGAGACATGGAACCCGCCCGGTTCCGAGCTATTTAGTTGCTGGCGGAGTATGTTTGCGAGGGTCATCAACCTCTCCTATTTGCTTCTGGGTAGCGTTGGTTCCGTCATGGGATAATAACACAGGCTTGCCTTCGGCGATAGTATGCAAGTGGACAGGGCGCGACCAAATCGCTTGGACATTGGCCAGCGTATCCGCTGCCCGGTCGATATGCAAGTCTACTCCATTATACTCGTGTCTGAGCAACAATTCGCCGCGGTTTTTGTAGTTTCCATCGACAACGTAAATAAAAGGCCTGCCGTGGTTGGACAGGCTGAAGAGCAACCGTTGCTTGATTTTCTGGAACTCGCGCGACTCTATGACATAGTTATCCTGTGGTTCGTTATGGGCAAACGAGAACAGTTTTTGTTCGACACAGAACTCGGGCGTGAGGAAGGTATCGAGAAAGGTAACATCGTTATGAATTTTGCGAACCTCGAATATTTTGCTGCGTCCGAGATTCAGATTCAAATTCCAGGCCCGTTTCTTCTCCAGGTTCTCGCATTCCTCCCATTCCTTGCCAAACTGCCCGGTGTTCCAACGCCGTTCGATGTCGCGAAAAAGTTCGATGCCCAGCTTGTACGGATTGAGCCGACCGCGCGACATCGCCATCGTGCCTGAATGATGATCGGCATAGTCGACGCACTCCCAACCTTCGAGCGCACGTTCGGTCATGATGGTGCTATGCCAATAACTGGCCCAGCCTTCGTTCATAATCTTGGTCTGCCCCTGCGGCGCGAAATAGTAGGCCTCGTCGCGGATGATCGAGAGCACGTCGCGCTGCCAGGGTTTGAGCGGCGCGAACTCGATGAGGAACAGCAGCACGTCGCGCTCCGGCTTCTCAGGGAATGAGCGATCGATCACCTGCTGCTTGCGCTTCAATTCATCGCCTTCCGCCTTGAGTGCCGCGCGCGGGTTGATGTACTCATCCATGTAGTCCTTGCTCTCGAACCGCGTCAGCTTCTCCGTTTCCTCGACCGGTTCCTTGAAATCGAAACGGGACACTTCCTCGCGCCGTTTGATGGCGGTGGAGTGGATGTCGATGAGATCGTCGATCGACATGCAGCGATCGACGAAGCGTTCAACTTCGTCCTCGCCGTGCTTGTCGGAGTATTGGCGGATGCGCATGCCGTGGTTGGCCATCTCGTCCATCATCTTGCGGGAGGTATGCGCGAAGTAGGCGTTGTTCTTGAAGAAATCGCAATGCCCATACACATGGGCCATGACGAGCTTCTGATCGACGGTATGATTGCAGCGCATGAGGTAGGCGTAGCACGGGTCGTTGTTGATGACCATCTCATAGATTTTCGATAGGCCGTACTCGTAGCCCTTTTTCAATTCCTCGTACTGCATGCCGAACGACCAGTGGGGATAGCGGGTGGGGAATCCGCCATAGGCGGCGATTTCGTTAAGATCGTCGGCATCGACGACTTCGAAGATCGTGTCGTAGAAATCAAGCCCGAAGGAGCGCGCGTGGGCTTCGATCTCGAGCTTGAGCTTGGCTAGATCGGGCGGCAGTCGGGTGTCGTAGGGGATAGTCATGAGGTACTCATCGTTGTTTAGCCGCTCGCCTTTGGCGAGCGCGGGTACTGCGTTGTGGGGAAAATCATCGCCTGGCACCACGTTCGCGCTCGCCGAAGGCGAGCGGCTAAACGACTCACGGCGTTATTTCCCGGTTCCCAAGAATTCTTTGATCGATCCCAATATCGCCTCCCTATTCGGAATCCTACTCGCGACGACGTTGTCCTTCTTCTCCAACAACTCCGTGATGAACTCGTAAAACTCGCCGCTGCCGTAGGGGCTTTCGACTTGGCCGTAGCCGAAGAGGTTCAGCTTGGGCAGCAGCGTGTTCTGGAGGAACGTGACGCAGAGCGGGCTGTCGTCGCCCCAGTTGTCGCCGTCGGAGAAGTGGAACGCGTAGATGTTGAACTCCGTGGACGGGAAGCGCTTGTCGATGATTTTGTTGGCAAGGTCGTACGCCGTGCTGATCTTCGTGCCGCCCGATTCGCGAGTGTGGTAGAAGGTGTGCTCGTCCACTTCATGAGCCTCGGCATCGTGGACGATGTAGACGTTCTCGACGCCCTTGTAGTGCTTCTTGATCCAGGTGTCGATCCAGAACGCCTCGATGCGGACGATCTCCTTCTGCTCGTCGGTCATCGAGCCCGAAACGTCCATCATGTAAATGATCGCCGCGACGGCATCGGGTTTCGGGGCCTCGCGCCAGCTGCGGTATTGCTTGTCTTCGCGAATCGGGATGACGAGCGGGTCGGCTGGGTTGTAGGTTCCCGATGCGATCTGGCGTTTCATCGCACGCTTAAAGGTGCGCTTGAAATGCTTCAGCGACTCCGGCCCGGTTTGGCGGATGCCGGTATATTTGTCCTTCGTCGTGACGATATTCTTCTTGCCCTTGGGTTCGATGCGAGGCAGCGACAATTCCTCGCCAAGAATGTCGGCCAACTCTTCGAGCGTAAGATCGACTTCGAGAATATGCCCGCCGGGCTGATCGCCGGCGCCGCCTTCGCCCTCTTCCGCAGGTTGCGTCAACGGCTGGCCGGGCTGGCCCTCGCCCTGCCCGGTTCCGCCGGAGCCTTTTTGGCCATAGCGAAACTGTGGCAGTTCGATCGACGGCAGCGGGATGCTGACGAAATCTCGGCCCTTTTTCCCGATCATCTCCCCGCGCGAGATGTACTTGGACAGGCCGCTCTTGACCTTGCCGCGTACGATCTTGCGAAAACGTTGATGATCGCGTTCGATTTGCTGACTCATGATATCACCCAAAGCCGAGGGGTTCGGAGTACCTCACCCCTGGGCTTTTGCTCCTTTACTTCTTCGTTTGGCCGCGTGCGAAGATACTTGCCACGAAGGTCAGCACGTCGGTCGCGCTCGATTCGTTGTAGCCGTAGTATTTGATTAGGCGCCCCTTCACGACGTCGATCTTCTCTTGCGTTGCTTTGTCCACGACGTTCGACACCAGGCTCGTCAGCTTGATCGTGTCCTTTTGGTCCTCGAACAGCTTGAGTTCCAGCGCCTTCATCAGGCGTTCATTCGTCTTGTAGTCGAACTTCTTGCCGTCGATTGCCAGGGCGCCGATGTAATTCATGATCTCGCGGCGGAAGTCATCCTTGCGGCTATCGGGGATGTCGATCTTTTCCTCGATCGAGCGCATCAGGCGTTCGTCGGGTTCGTCGTAGCCGCCGGTGAAGCGGTTGCGGACCTTCTCGCGCTGCGTGTACGCCTTGACGTTGTCGATGTAATTATGGCACAGCCGGGACAGGGCGTCTTCGTCGGCGGCGATGGCGCGCTGGACTTCGTTCTTCACAACATCCTCGTATTCCTGGCGGACCACTTGCAGCAGCTCCTTGAAATGTTGCAGCTGGTCCTGGTTCGTGATCAGCGAATGATGCCGAAGGCCGGTCTCCAACTCGTGCATGACCATGAACGGGTTGATGTTGTCCTCATCGGGATGGGCAACGAGGGCGTTCGAGACTTTGTCCTGGATATAGCGCGGGCTGATGCCGTGCATGCCTTCTTGCGGGGCTTCGCGCTTCAACTCGATGATATTGTCCTCGGTGAAGCCCGGCAGCGATTTGCCGTTGTAGAGCTTCATTTTCTGCAACAGCGTGAGGTTCGCATGCTTCGGCTGTTCGAGCCGAGTGAGCACCGCCCACATGGCGGCGACTTCGATCGTATGTGGCGCGATGTGCTTGCCACGCACGCGCTCCGTATTGAACGATTTCTCGTAAATCTTGATCTCGTCGCTGAGCCGGGTGACGTAGGGCACATCGATCTTCACGGTGCGGTCGCGCAACGCTTCCATAAACTCGTTGTTTTGCAGTCGGCGATATTCCGGCTCGTTCGTATGGGCGAGGATGACTTCGTCGATGTCGGTCTGCGCGAACTTCTTCGGCTTGATCTTATGCTCCTGCGACGCGCCGAGCAGATCGTATAAAAACGCCACGTCGAGCTTGAGCACTTCGATGAACTCGACCAGGCCGCGGTTAGCGATGTTGAGTTCACCGTCGAAGTTGAACGCCCGCGGATCGGAATCGGACCCGAACTCGGCGATTTTGCGATAGTTGATATCGCCGGTTAATTCGGTCGAATCCTGGTTCTTCTCGTCCTTCGGCTGGAATGTGCCGATGCCGATGCGGTCCTGCTCGGACAAGATCAGGCGGTAGACCTGAATTTCATTGGCGAGCATGGCGGAGATGTCGCCCTGGTACTTTGCCAGCCGTTCGTTGAACATGAATCGGCTATAAGGCGACAGGTCGCCCTTGATCTGGAACGGATAACGGGCCTTATCGCCAAAGGTTTCGGAGAGCCGCGCGATGATGGCGGGCCGCATGGTGGGCGGGATCAGCTGGAGCGGCTCGCTGTGCATCGGGTCTTTGAGCCAGGTGTCGTCGGGGCCTTTCCAGCGGAAGGAGAAGAGCATGCCGGCGTCGGTGCGAGCGTACTCTTCCAGGCCGCGTTTGAGCAAGCGAGCGATCGTGCTCTTCGACGACCCAACCGGACCGTGCAGCAGCAGCACGCGGCGTTCGGTGCCATATTCAAACGCAGCTGATTTGAAGGCGTTGACCAGCTGCATGAGGATGCGATCGAGTCCGAAGACAGCGTCGTCGTGCTTCTCGCCGAACTCGGTGAAGAACTTGTAGCGAGTGGTCTTTTCCTTGTTCTCTTGCCGATCGTCCACGCCGTGCGAGAGAATCATGTCGTAAAGGCGCTGGTAGGCAGTGCGCGTGACTTCGGGATTGTCGCGCACGATGTCCAGATATTCCTCGAAGCTCCCTTCCCAGTGCACCTTGCGGTAATCATTGAGATTGAGATGATCGCGAATTACACCCAAGATGTCTTTGCCTGTTGCGTTCATAAGTGCATATCTCCCCTAGGTACGACGCAATCATTCGCGTCGATGTTCGGCATATTGCCGGCTTGTGTTGACAAAGATCGAGAAAAGAAGATGAGAACTACGTTACGTTGAAAGGCACGCCGAGAGACAGAAAATCCCGATGTTTGCCGCTTGCGGCTTAGCGCTCGCCAGGTGCCACGCGAACGCTAATCGCAGTGCCCTTAGCTCGGAATGTTCACGCTCTCCGACGGTTCACCTCTCGTTTGGCACGCGGACTGAGGAAGATGGTTTAAAGGTTGCATAATGCTGGGTATAGTAACGGTCGGCCACTTCCTATACGGACCCCAATGGTGCGCATCGGGCGTGCTCCTGCGATGCCTCTCCTGAATGATAGACGCACCGTGGGCGAAATATTGCGCGAGATAGGCGACATTCCTTGCGCCAGACACAGCGCACTAACGGACCTCACTGTTAGCATACGCTATAGGGAAGGGGGGTTGTCAAGGTCGGTTTTCGCGGAATGTCGCAACGCAATAGAAATGTCCCCATTTTGGTTGCATTAGAAATGTCCGCAACCATTTCCCTATTCCTTCTCCTTGAACCCTTTTCGCCATGGGTGATTCGTGGCTGGGCGCTGTGGGCTTTTTTGGGTAGTCTCGCCCTTGCCAACGGGAGGATAGGACTCCGCAGGAGTGCGACCTGAGCGCCCGTTGGTCGGCTTCACGCCAGGGGGCGACGTTTCCTTCATCGGGGCGTCGTCCCTCTTTGCTTCCACCTCTGGCGTAGGCCGGGAACCGAGATAAGTGAATTTATCTATATCGACTCCCGCCCCCTTTTTTCGCTCAGTTCGCAAACGCCTTGCGGCTGAAGGTGACAGTTTTCTTTTCGAGGGCCTGGCGGACGCTGTTGCAAATGCCCGCGACGTCGAGGCCGAGGTCGGTGAGGAGTTCGCCGCGTTCGGCGTGCTCGATGAAGCGGTCGGGGATGCCGAGGCGGAGGACGTGTTTGGCATCGACGCCGGCGGTGTTGGCGGCTTCCAGAACCGCGCTGCCGAACCCGCCTTCGAGCGTGCCTTCTTCGACGGTGACGACGACGGTCGCTTCCTCGATCGCTCGCAGCATCGTCACCGTATCGAGCGGCTTGGCGAAGCGAGCGTTGACGACGCCGACTTCCAGGCCTTCGTTGCGCAGGATTTCCGCGGCTTTAATGCAATTCGAGAACAGCGTGCCGAACGCCACGAGGATGACATCCGTGCCCCAATCGATGATCTCGGCTTGGCCCAGTTCGACCGGGGCGACGCCGCGTTCGACCCGTTCAAGGCTTGCCTTGGGATAGCGCATCGAGGTCGGGTTTCCCGTGTGAGCGACGGCGAAGCGCAGCATCGGGGCGGCGTCGAGTTCATCGCCCGGGGCCATGACGACCATGTTCGGGAATAGCCGCATGTACGGAATGTCGAAACAGCCGTGATGCGTCGGACCGTCGGGGCCGGTCAAGCCAGAGCGGTCGAGCGTGAAGACGACGGGCAGATTTTGCAGGGCGACTTCCTGGAAGATTTGATCGAACGAACGCTGCAAGAACGTCGAATAAATGTCGCAGATCGGTCTGCCGCCGGTTTTGGCGATGCCAGCGGCGAAAGCCACGGCGTGCGATTCGCAGATGCCGACGTCGAAGAAGCGGGACGGAAAGTCGGCCCGCACTTTTTCCAGTTTGTTACCCTGGCACATCGCCGCCGTGATGACGGAAACTCGCGGGTCTTCGTTCATGAGTTCGTGGATCGTGCCGCTGATGAGATCGGTGTAGGCTTTTCCGCTGCCCTTCTTGAGCGAGACGATGGTGCGGTCCGGGCCGATCTTTTCAAACACCGGCGGCGTGTGATAGGTGACCGGGTCATCGCTCGCCTGTGGGACGCCTTGGCCTTTGACCGTGAGCACATGGAGGAGGACCGGGCCAGGATAGTCCTTGGCGTGATTGATCCAATGGCGGAGCGTCGGCAGGTCGTGGCCGTCGATCGGGCCGACGTAGTGGAAGCCGAGTTCCTCGAACAGCATGCCGCCGGTGAGTAGAGCCTTGGCAGCATCGCGGAACTGGTCGAACGCATGCGTCGCCAGGTTGCCGAGCACGGGGAACTGCTTGAGAATATTGCGAAACTGCTTCTTCGAGTCCTGATAAAAGTTCGTGAGCCGAGCGCGGTCGAGATAGCTGGCCAAAGCGCCGACGCGCGGGCAGATCGACATCTGATTGTCGTTGAGCACGACGAGCAGCTTGCGTTTCAGATGGCCGGCGTTGTTCAACGCTTCAAAGACGATTCCCGAAGGCAGCGCCCCATCGCCGATGACGGCGACGCTGTAGCGGTCGGGTCGGCCCATCATCTCGTCGCCAAGCTTCAGGCCGAGTGCGGTCGAAACGGAGCAGCCGGCGTGGCCCGTCATGAACAGGTCGTACGGGCTTTCGTGCGGATTCGGGTAGCCCATCAGGCCGCCTTTGGTGCGGATGGTGCCGAACTCTTTGAAGCGTCCCGTGATGAGTTTCTGCGGATATATCTGATGGCCGGTATCCCAAATGATGCGGTCCTTGGTGAAGTCAAAACTGAGGTGCAACGCCAGGCACAATTCGACGACGCCGAGGTTGCTCGCAAAATGCGCTGGCCGAATGCTGAGTACGCGGACGAGCTCGTCGCGCATCTCCTGGGCCAACTGAGTCATTTCGACATCCGTCAATTTGTGCAAATCAGCCGGTGACTGAATTTGCGGCAAGAGGTGGCTCATGGCGGCATTCCTTTTAGTGTAGGCTCGCAAATGTTAGACCGGTGCGTTGGGATCACAAGGAACCACGGTCTACATATATATCCGTTCTTTTTTACCAAAAGTAACCGAGGAAAGATAGAACAGTTGGTCGCAGAGTGCGAATATTATCGAATGCAAGCCCAGGGGTGAGGCAATCGAAACCTCTGGGATCATTCAAACGCGATCCCAAGGGTTCGGAGGACCTCACCCTCGGGCTTGCAAGCTCCTACTCTTACCGATCACGCTTAAGCACGTAATCCATCAATTGTACTAACGGTTCGGCGGCATCGCCGATCTGGCGCACGGCAGCGATCGCTTGCTGGCTCAGCGATTCGGCGCGTTGTCGGCTTTCGGAAACGCCGAGCAGGCCGGGGTAGGTTAGCTTGCCATGTGCGGCGTCCTTGCCAACGCGTTTGCCTGCGCTCGCGGCATCGCCCTCGACGTCGATGAGGTCGTCGGTGATCTGGAAGACGAGGCCGAAGTTGCGTGCGGAGAGATCGAGATTTTGCAACAGGGCTGCATCGGGTCCGTTGGGACGTTCGCCTTGCGCGCACCAAACACCAAGCTTCAAGCACGCCCGAAACAAGGCCCCGGTTTTGTGCTGATGGATATGCTCGAGCGCATCGAGCGACTGCGGTTGCTCGGTGCGTGGGAACAGCGGATCCTTGGCGGCACGAGCGCCGACGTTCGCACGCTCCCACGCCAGATCCTCGACCTGCCCGCCGACCATCCCCGCCGCGCCGGAGCCGCGTGCTAGTTCAAAGCAACACATAGCTGCGGATTTGGCGGGCAGACGCTCAGCGAGCACCTGAAACGCGAGGGTCAACAGAGCATCGCCTGCGAGGATCGCCAGGGCCTCGCCGAATTTCTTGTGGCAAGTCGGCATGCCGCGGCGGAGGTCGTCGTCGTCCATCGCGGGCAGATCGTCGTGGATCAACGAGTAGGTGTGAATCATCTCGACTGCACAGGCCGCGGGCAACGCCTGAGCGTCCGAACCGCCCGCCGCTCTCGATGCCATGAGGACGAGTGCGGGCCGTAGGCGTTTGCCCGGCGCGAGCAGGCTGTAGCGCATCGCATCGAGTAGGATCGTCGGTGCATTCGTTTCGTGCGCGAGGATGTCGGCCAACTCGTGATCGACGAGATTTTGCTTCTCAGTGAGGTAGGATTTAAGGTGGAAGGACAATAAATGTTCCCTTATCCATTCGCCTTCACAGCCGACGTGTGCTCGAACGGCCGCAGCAATGGGTTGCCCGCTTCGTCTTTCCCGGTCACTTCGAGGATGCGCAGCTCGGCCTTGCGCAGTTGGTCGTAGCAGCGGCGAATGAGACCGACGCCCTGCTCGTAACGCGCGAGTGCATGGTCCAGGCCCGTCTCGCCGGCTTCGAGATCGAGCACGATGCGCTCGAGTTCGACGAGCGAATCTTCAAAGGTTTTCGGTTCAGCCAAGTGTGATGTTCCTCTTGCATTTGCCGCTAGCGGCTTAGCGCTCACGTCACGTTAATTTACGTGAGCGCTAAGCCGCAAGCGGCAAGTTAGGTCTTTCGGATTTCCGCCTCCGCCGTGCCATCCGTCAACACGATCTCAACGCCGTCGCCCGGTTTGAGGTCGGCGACAGTGCGGATGATTTTCTTGTCCGCCAGCGTTCGAGTCAGGCTATAGCCACGGGCGAGGACATTCAAGGGGCTGAGCGATTCAAGTCGGCCCGCGACGGCTGCGAGACGTTCGCGCAACCGGGCGACGCTTATCTTCCACACGCGGGCCAGGCGGGCGTCCCATTCATCCAACCGGCTTTCGTGCTGGCGGATTTTTTCCAGCGGGAAGCGAAAGACGCGGCGTTTCGCGAATTGGCTGAATCGCTGCTGCAACGCCTGATATTTGCCCAGAAGAAGGCCGTGCAGGCGCTGCCCGCGCAGATGCAGCATGTCGAGCAGTTCGATGCGATCCGGCGTCGCGAGTTCGGCGGCTTCGCTCGGCGTGGCGGCGCGGCGGTCGGCGACGAGATCGGCGATGGTGACATCGATCTCATGCCCAACGGCCGACACGACGGGAATGGTGGACGCGAAAATCGCCTGAGCGACGATCTCTTCGTTGAAGGCCGCCAAATCCTCATTGCTGCCTCCGCCGCGACCGAGGATAATGACATCGATGCCCGCGAACTCATTAAGCCGACGCAGCGCAGCTGCAATCTCTTCGCTCGCTCCCTCGCCTTGCACGCGCACGCTGATGACCCAGACTTCGGCGCGAGGCCAACGGCGACCGAGAATTTCGAGCATATCGCGTATCGCCGCCCCCGCCGGACTCGCCACGAGCGCGATACGTCGTGGAAACGTCGGCAGCGGCTTCTTGCGTTCCTTCGCGAAGTAGCCGAGCTTTAGCAGCTTTTCCTTGAGCTTCCGTAACGCTTGGTCTTGGAGTCCCTCGCCGGCTTGAAAGAGCTGCTCGATGGTAAACTGATACTTGCCCTGGGGCGGATATACCGTCAGCCGACCGCGGACGACTACTTCCATGCCCGATTTGAGTGCGAAGCGATAGCGCTGCCCTGTCGTCTTCCACATGACAGCGGGCAACACCGCTCCGGCGTCTTTGAGCGTGAGATACGTATGCCCCGAACTGGCGACGGTGAGCGTGCCGATTTCGCCGACGAGCCAAACCGATTCAAACGCCGACTCGAGCAGCAACTTGACTTGACCGGTTAGATCACTGATGGTGCTGGGTTTGACGTTCGACGGTAATGCGGGGAGATTCACGCGGTACTCGTTTCTGCCACCTGAAACCTGATGTTGATTCCTTCATCGGCCAGGCTTGATGCTTTTCCGACCTGCGATTGCCTGGTCGCCGCCGATTTATTGCCGTGCACAATCTGTTGGCCGCGCCCGGGCAAACATACATCGAAATCGTACTAACTCGTCCAGAAAGACTACATTTCCCACCCTGCGAAGTATATGAATTCACTGCTGAGACACATTGCGGCTGAGCCTCTGAGAGGCCCGTAGATTCGAGAGGTAGTGCGGCAGTGCATACCTCACGCGGTCAGAAATGGTACTTTGTCCGAATACGGTGGGTGACAAGCAGCGATTCGCTGGCACTCACATTCGGATGTGCCAATCTGCGCTGCGCGAGAATACTTCACTGCCAGCTTCAGCTGCTCCATCATCCCACACATCGTGGATATCGCCTCGTCGGCGTTGATTCCATGGAAATGAACAAAAAAAAAACCGACTTCGCGAGTGTGGGTACTCGCGAAGCCGGTAAGTTTGCCGACGTCTAGCATCGGGACAACGTCACCGAAGCCTACCTCAAGACCAAAGCCAGGAGGGGAACGACGTCGGCATGAGCGGGTTGATAATTCCCATTAAAACGGGTCGCGGTTCGTGCCTTCGATGCGCGGGGCCGGAACCGGTGTGATCTCGACGGCCGGGCTGTTCGGCACGACGGGGATAATGCTCGGCGCGATCGGGGCGATCGGGGCTGGCTCGATTTCGATGCGGACTTCCTGGGGCTTCGCCTTGGGTACAACGGGCGTCGTGGGCGTCGTGGGCGTCGTGGCGGGCATCGTCTTGCCCGGGTTCTGGATGGGCCCGCCAGCTTTCTTCGGTGCCGCAGGCGAGCTGATACCACCTTCGCAGCAATTGTCACGGCGTTGGAAAATGCCGCGCAGCTTGCCGAGAATATTCAGGCCGCCATTTGCGCACGGATCATTGCAGGTCGGAGCGCAGGTCTGGGGACGGTGGGTGGGCTGCCAATTGATCAAGCGGCTGCGACCGCAATCGTCGCAACTTTTCTTGAAAAACGAAACATGGGCATGCGACGGTTGGCACGTCGCCGGCTGGCACGTATCGCAAGCATCGCGATTGAACAGACCCTTCAGTTTGTTTCGCAGACGTTGGCCGAAGCCTTCACAGCCGCACGGATCGGAATTACCACAATTCGGCCCGCAAGCAGCTGCGACGGCAGGCGTCGGGGCGGCTGCTGGTGGGGCAGCCTTTTTCTCCGCCGCTTGGCCGACCAACATCGCTGATGTCATCAACAGGAACACAGCATTCACTAGGAATCCTCCAAATAACGGAAATAGTTCCGGCCCAGGTTCGGCATCCTTGGTTGTGTGAGGGAACGCCCCCCGCTCCTGTTGCCTAACTGCCTGCGCCTCGGTCTCCATTCACTTCGTTCAAAACCCCGTACCGATGGGTTCCCCGGTCTCATCCAACGGTGAGTGGTTTCTCTCTCCTACCCGTCTCGTTCGGCTTAATCTTCCACCATCCTTCACAGCTTTTCACCGATTCCAGGCTTACCCAGGTTTAGTCTTTTCCGGTTCGGCGCATTCGCTCAGTCGATCCGATTGGGAGGTATGCAAAATCTGGGAAGGCAGGGATAATGCTGGCTTGTGTAATCCCTACTATTTCCGGTATTGACTGAATTCTTCGAGCTATCGACGACGTTGCCTTTTTTTCTGATTCCATATCGCATGCAGTAGGGATGACGCGCCCCTCAAAGTCAAATGGTCGCTTTTTTTTCATTGTGGTACGACGCTTCGCGTCTTATAGAATTCACGACGCCGAGCGTCGAACCACAATGAATTCCAGGCAATTTGAGGGCGGCAGCATGGATGACTGACCATACAACATCACCATGCAAAATGATCAGTCCACGGCGGACCGTTCAGTCCCCTGGTTGAAATGGCTCCTGATCGGGCTCCTAGTCAGCACCTGGGCCGCCGGGACGCTCTATCTGGATTATTATCTCTTCCCATACATTCATGACTTCGATTCGGACGGCCTCTGGAGTCTGATGCTTGCCGCGCCATTTAATGCAGCACTCCTTTGTATGCTTGTTGCAATTGTCATGAATCTGCGCAGCAAGAAAACCCATGCCGCCATGCCGGACCTTTTGGAATCGGACGACAAGGTTCGCATCAAACTGCACCCTGGTCCCGTCGCGACGGCCATCTCGGCGTTCATCATAGCAACGATCGGCGGCCTGGTTGTCTCGACGTTCTGTTTGTGCGCGGGCATGACAGCGCTGGTGACGATGATCCTCGCCTGGATCGCCGTAATCACGTTAACCGTGCTGGCATACTTTAACGTGATTCGTTTGACAACAAACGGACGGTACGACATCACACTGAATCTCGCTCACAAAACGATGACCGTGCCGCCTTCGTCGACCAATTCCGAACACTTCGTGATTCCCTTCATGGACATTGTGTCCGTCCATGTGAACGAATCCACCGACATCGAAGGTCAAACCTTGTATCAAGCCGTTCTGTATTGGCGCGACACGACCGGCGAATTGCGCAATGCAATTCTGAAGGTGACAGCCGACAAAGCCACAGCGGAAGCACTCGTCGCTTGCATCCAGGCCGATGTTACTCGCGATCGGCAAACCGGTACAAATACTTTGCGAGGGCAGGACTAAGTCAAGTTTTTTTCGCAACGCTACTACGATGCCTCGCGAAAACGTACACGTGTTGAACTAAAATAGAAATGTCCGGTCATAACGCAATAGAAATGTCCTCTTTCGCCCTTGGGCAAGGAGGACAGCTATGAGCGTGCAACAAAAGGACCGGATCGAGATGAGCCAGCAAGAACGTGATCGACTGAAGGTGCTGCATGGC
>CAMAUE010000045.1 GCA_945861245.1 Singulisphaera sp. GP187 | reverse complement strand
GAGTTTGACGCATTTCCGAGCCGCGACCGTAAGGGAGCGGCCGACAGGATGCCGTGCGGTTTATGTCGGCCGCTCCCTTACGGTCGCGGCTCGGAAATGTTTGGCCCGATTCGGAAATGCGACATTCTCATCCGTGCGAAGTATGAATGGCGGGCTGTATGGGTGCTAAACGATTGTACCCGCCAGCAGCTCCCTCACCTTGGCGCCGATCAGGTCGCGCATTTCGTCGAATTCAGCACTGGAAAGTTGCTTTGGATCCGGAATGCCCCAGTCCGCGCGATGGCGTGCTTTCAAATTCGGGCATTCATCGCCGCAGCCCATGGTGATCGCCCAGTCGAATTCAACCTGAGGCAATTCGTCGAGGCCTTTCGAGCGGTGCGTCGTCAGGTCGTAGCCGATCGCGTGCATTGTGGCAATCGCTTTCGGATTGACCTGCCCCGACGGACGCGAGCCGGAACTGTAGACTTCGACATCGGCACGTCCCGCGAGTTGTGCGAACCCCTCGGCGATTTGGCTGCGACAGGAGTTCTCGACGCAAACGAAGACGATACGCATAAATAGCAAATTCCTTTTTTGGACGGCTTCAATACAACTCGCGGATGACTTCGCCACGGGCCAGCGGGATCGGTCGCCCGGTCGGATCGACGTGTTGGTAGGTGTGGTCGATGCCGAGGTGATGGTAGATCGTCGCCAGGATGTCGTGCGGATCGAGTGGCCGTTCGCGCGGTCGTTCGCCGTAGCGCGTCGTCGCGCCAATCACCTGGCCCATGCGCATTCCGCCGCCGCTAACCAGGATCGACATTGCGCTCGGCCAATGGTCGCGGCCGATGCGTCCGTTCATCCGCTCCAGCCTTGGCGTACGGCCAAACTCGCCGGTCACGATCAGCAGCACCTTTTCCGCCAGGCCGCGCTCGAACAGATCGTCGATCAGCGTGGTGACGACATGATCGTAGCGAGGCATGCGAGCGTCCATCGCGGTGAGCATGTCCCAGTTGACGGCATGATCGTCCCAGTTGTGGGCAGCTGAGCCCGGCCCATTGCCCCTATCACATACGCTGACGAAACGCACGCCGGCCTCGACCAAGCGCCGGGCGACGAGCAGTTCCTGGCCATCGCGCCCATAGCGTTCGCGAATGCGCGGGTCCTCTTGGGAGAGGTCGAATGCTCGCCGGGTGGCGCCGTTAGTGAGAACGTCGAGGGCGCGTTGTTCGTAGACATCCATCAACGCCATCGAACCGCGAGTGTCGAGATCGCGGCGCATGGTGTCGAAGCCGCGCTGTAGCGCGAGGCGATCGTCGAATCGGCGAGCATCGACGCGCA
The DNA here is from genome assembly GCA_945861245.1 of Singulisphaera sp. GP187. Classification (GTDB taxonomy): domain Bacteria; phylum Planctomycetota; class Planctomycetia; order Gemmatales; family Gemmataceae; genus SIAQ01. Next base: position 34,913 of record CAMAUE010000045.1, on the reverse strand, counting down.
AGCTGGCATCGGGCAGGCTGCGCTGGACGATCGGCACACGGTGGATGCCGCTGTAGAAGCCCTCGGAGATGCCCGAGGCGTAATCCGGACCATTGACAACCACGCCGCCCACCGACAGCGCGGTTGGCAAGCCAGGTTGCGTCGCCCGTAAGTAGCGATTGGCGACGGCGCCGACTTGCGGATAGTACGATTCCGCGCCCGTGCCTTGTTTGAGTTGGCCGTAACCGCTCAAGAAACGACGATGGCCCGCGAAATGGTCGGCCTCATCGTGCGTGCAGGATCGGATCAGTGAGAATCGATGGGCGGTCTGGGCGTGTTTCGGCAGATGCTCGCAAACTTGAATGCCATTGACGTTGGATTGGATCGGCAGGTACGGCCCGCGAATGTCGTCCGGCGCGTCCGGCTTGAGATCGTAGGTTTCGAGATGGCTTGGCCCGCCGTGCGCGAATAGCAACAGTACAGCGGTGTCGCGCGATTGGGCTACGCCTTGTGCCTGAAGCCGAGCGAGGTCACCGAGCGTTAAGCCGCCGAGGCCGAGGAAGCCGACGCGCAGCCAATCGCGGCGGGAGAATTTGCCGAAGTTCGTCGCCGCACCGGTTTCAAGCTGGAACATGGAAAACACTCGCAGGGAGGCTTTGGGCGGGTAACAGTGGAATATTTATCATATCGCGATTTGTCGTTGATTCCAATACACCCAGCTATTTATGGCGGGCTATTTGAATCAAACCGTCCGTTCGCTCGGCACCTCGTCAGTATGCGGATTTTCCCAGAGCATGCCGATGACGAGGAAGCCCGACAGCAGCCCAAGCGGGGCCAAGCTATCGGCGTGAACCACTGCCGCGACCAACGCCATCGCGCCGAGGGTAAGCAGCGTCAACACGAACAGCCAACGGCCCAGGCGTGCGCGACGAACGCACGGAATCATCTTCACCCAATAGATGCACCAGCCGCCGCAGATTAGCCCGAGAAGCGTCACGATAAATACGGAGAGTTCGGCCATTGTTGACATGTACACCATCCTCCATGAACACGAGAGAGGCAGCGAGTCTGCCATCCATAGCAGTTGCTCGCGCGATTCGAAGAGGGAAGACTTAACGAACGGCTTTCAAATTGTAAAGGCCAAGGCTCAATCTCCAATACGAATCACGAAAGAACGAAAACACGAAAGAAAATCGTCTGGGATAATTGTTCTTGGCCACTCTCGAGTCCCCCTCCTTTTTTCGTGGTTTCGTTCTTTCGTGTTTTCGTGATTCTGTATTTTGGTTCAACACGATGTGCCGTGTTCCGAAGAGGTCCACATTGCGTGAAAAATTTACAATCGCCACGCTGTCGGCATCTCGTGAGGAAAAGTTTACAAAATCTGTCTTTGCAGGTTGCAACGTAAATGCGCCGTCGGCATCGTCCGCAAGTCGCATGCAAGCCGCACGTTCGGACATCGATTCAGGAAAAAATGCGCGCATCTTTCAAGCTTGGCTCAAGTTTTGCTTTTAGAGTTGAAGCAGACAATTCGCTGCGAAAGTAGATCGGGCGCAAGGACGTGAACTGGGAGGTTTGCGAAACATGAAGAGACGAATCGCAATCGTTTTGGCCTTGGCCACTTCCTGCTTAATGGGGGCGGAAGTTCGCTCCACCAACTTTCTCGTCAAGGCCGCCAATCCGCAAGTCTGCCAACAGGTCGCTCAATGGGCGGAATACTATCGCAAAGACAAAGCGATCCAATGGCTAGGCCGTGAGATGCCCGCCTGGTCCGAGCCATGCCCGCTGCATGTCACCGTCTCCATGGACGGCCCCAGCGGCGCGACCGAGTTCACGTTCGGCGGCGGCCGCGTCAATAGTATGCGAATGCAAATCCAAGGGCCGCTCGATCGCCTAATCCACAGCGTGCTGCCTCACGAAATCACACACACCATCTTCGCGCATCACTTCCGCTCACCCGTGCCACGTTGGGCGGACGAAGGCGGCTCGGTGCTCTCCGAGGACGAACTCGAACGCACCCGCCACGATGCCGAGGTGCGCAAAATTCTCAACCGCGGCCAACAGATTCCGATGCGGACGCTCTTGGGCCTGCGCGAATATCCGCCGCAGGTGATTTGCCTTTACGCCCAGGGCTTCTCGATCTGCGACTTTCTCGTCAAGCGCAGCAACAAGCAACAGTTTCTCAATTTCGTCGGCCACGGCATGCAGCATGGTTGGGACAATGCGGCCAAGAGCTATTACGGCCACAATACCGTCGAAGAAATGGAACAAGCCTGGCTGCAAAACCTACGCGAATCCAAAAAGCAGCCGAATCAGATCCTTGCCTCGAATCCGAACTCAAATAGTAACCCGACGAACACGCCGAACTACGTCAATGCCGGCAATGGCCGCACCATCCGCACGACGGTCCCGCCCGCCCAGCCGCTCGACCCGCAAGGCATCGCGCGTGGCAGCATGCCGACGCCGGACCAGTTCGGCAAAAGCTTCAGCGGCACGACCGATTGGACGCCCGGCGTGAGGCTGGAAGCGCCGGTCCCGATCACCAGCCCGATCAACCCGACCTCGCGCCCGGTAATCCCCGCGCCGCAACCCGGCTACAACGTCCCGCTCGGCGACCCGACGTTTGTCGCGCCGGTGGGATACTTGCGGCCGAACGGACGGTGACACTCCGCAAGCCCCAGGATGAGCGCAGCGATTCCTGGGGGCTATTACCGGCGAAGGCCCAACCCGCGAACGTCCATTGTCACGGGCCAAAGTATCTCCTGGCGACCCATGTCGTCTGCATTGAATTGCCAGAGAACTGGGGAAACGATCTCACCCGTATTATTGTGCAGCAGCCCGGCCCGAGCGCGATTCCCACGCTCCGTTTTCGCGATGTGCCAGCGGTCGCATAGTTTGTTTATCCATACAGGCGCAGGTCTCGGATAGCCGCGCGATCTGTAGTAACCGTTCCAATCGATTTGCTCATCGTAGAAAGAGTGACGAAACTCCAGACGACGAATCCACCCAACCAGATCCTTGGCATCCGTTGCGAACCTGGGAACCATGGCCAATCGCGAATCGCCAACGACAATCGAGCTGCACCCGAGCAGCAGCAATGCTGAAACTGCATATCGCATGGATATATCCTCTGTAAATCCTCGGCGTCACCCAGTCCACCGAATCGGGCGGTATATAACCAGAACGCTCAAATTCGTCCAGAGGAAAAAGTAGGCGTTCTATCCGCTCCGATTCGCCGCCAGCATATTGCAGAACAGTGCTCCTTGCTCGATCGCGTCATCGAGTGCGATATGCGTGTGTGGCAGATCATCGAACCACGCTTTCGGCATGTTCTTCTTCACCGATTGGCGGTACTCCGTTTTCAGTACCGCCATTGCGTAAGTCTTCATGTCGAGTGCCGAGAACGAAAACGGACTCTCGCCGGCGAAGCGGATCAAATACCAGTACACGAACAGGAAATCGAAACCCGCCGGGTACGCCACGAACACCGGCGTGCCAGGCAGCGCGTTAACCCACGCAAGATATCGCCGCATCGCGTCCGTCGTTTCTTCAACATTGACGCGCGTCGCATCGAACGCCGCCTGGTTCTGCGCCCACCACGCCATCGTTCTCGCATCGCCTGTCGCACCAGGCAAAAGTTGAAGATTTGCGGTAAACGTGCTGACAAGCGTTTTGTCCGCGCGATACGCCGCCGACGCGAAGCTGAGCATCGAGTGCGGCCCGGGTATCGGCCCATCGGTCTCGACATCGGTGCTGACATAGATTTCGGGCATGGTGTGTTCCTGTCCTCCGCTTGCGGCTTAGCGCTCGGATTATCCCGCGCGAGCGCTAAACCGCAAGCGACAATAATATGCGACCGCTGGGTATCGTTGCCTACCGCCCCACCACCTCCGCCAGCGTTTTCGCGTCGATCACTTTGCACTCGATCAACATGTCGCGCAGAACTTCGACGATGCTGCGCTGCTCGCGCAGGATCGTCGCGGCTCGGCTGCGGGCCGACTCGATCAACTCGGCGACGCGGCGATCGAGCGCTTCCATTTGCATTTGCGATAGAACGCGTACTCCGCCGGTGATGTCGTCGCGAAATCGACACACGGGAACGCCTTCGCCGCCCATCCCGAACTCCTCGACCAACGCCCGTGCGATGGCCGTCGCACGCTGCAAATCGCTCGTCGAGCCGATTGAGATGTCGTCCAGCAACAGCGCTTCGGCTTCACGGCCACCCATCAGGATGCAGAGATCGTCGAGCAACTCCGCGCGTGTCACGACGTAGCGATGAGCGGGATCCTGATAGCGAACGAAACCGAGCGCACCGGCTGTGTCGGCTTGAATCGAGATGCGTTCAATCGGCGTCGCATGCTCGCTGAACAGAGCGCAGACCGCATGCCCGGCTTCGTGTGTGGCGACGACGCGCTCCTCGGCGGCGGTGAGCTTCGGGCGTTCGATCCACTCGGTCAGTACGCGATCGATGTCGGCTGGTTCGGTGGCACCGTTGACCTGCTCGCGCAGCCGATACCGCGCCAGGCTTCGGCACAATGCGTTGAGGTGATCGCCGCTGTAGCGCGTCCCAGCCGCTGCGCCCTCAACCGGATCGCCCGTTCGTTTCACGACGTGATCCAGAGCTGCGGGCGTCATTCTTAGAATCATCTTACGATCGTAGATTTCCAGAATCGCTCGGCGGTCGTCGGCATCGGGATACGGGATGTACAGATGAAACTCGAACCGCCCCGGACGTAGCAATGCCGGGTCGAGCGACTCGACGAAATTCGTCGTGCCGACGACGAAGACGAGTTCGTCGCGATGGAAGCCGTCCATCTCGGTTAACAGTTGGTTGACCATCGAGTGTTCGACGCCGGAGCCTTCGTAGGTTCCGCGGGCGGTGGCGAAGGAATCGAGTTCGTCGAACACGATGATCGCCGGCGCGGACTGCCGGGCCCGCTGAAAAATCTGGCGAAGGTTCTGCTCGCTCTCGCCGACCCATTTGCTCTTGAGTTCGGGCCCGGAGACGACGGTGATGGCCGCACCGAGCGCCGACGCCATCGCCTTGGCGAACAGCGTTTTGCCCGTGCCGGGCGGGCCCCAAAAGATCATGCCCTTCGGGATCAACTCCTCGATGTGCTTGACGTCGTCTTCGCGCGTCAGGCTGTCCTTCATCGCCAAAACATCAATGATTTCTTTGCGCAATCGCTCTTTGACCTTGGCATATCCGCCGATGTCCGCTTCGAGCGCGACGTTCGGAACTTCGAGTGTCCCTGACAGCGTCGCCTGGCGGATTTGGGCGTAAGCCTTGCGAGCGTCGGCCGGGTAGTCTTCGCCGTCGAGCGAGGCGAGCAGCTTCCGCAAGCGCACCGCGTTGATGCCGGAGACGTGTTTGTAGAGCGTCCACGGATTGAACTGTGTGCCAAGCTTGCGTGCTTCCTTCTGCGTGACGAGATGGCGCAGGCGTGGCCGGGCGATGCCGAACAGGCTGACGCGATGCGGGAAGAGATTTTCGATGACGCTGGGCAGCGGGAACGACGGATCCTTGAACCCCAGCCAAACGAGGTCGGGGTTCTCGTAGAGCAGCGGAATAACTTCGCGGGCCTCGGTCGTCAGGCCGCCTTGACTGGTAGTCAACAGGTCAAGGTGAGGCAATACGAGGACCTTGCGTTCGACGGAGCCGCGCACCGCATCGCGGATCTGCGCGATCATCGTGGCAAGGAAGCCGAGCGGAATACCGCTGGCGTCGGCCTGGGCGCGTTGGCGGCCATCAATCAGCACGCACTGCAAGTTCGTTTGCTTGAGCCGGGCACGCAGGTTCATGTAGATGAACAAGGAAAGGTCCTTATCGCATTCGATAAGTGCCGGCAGCCCGCGCCGCACACGATCGGCGACGTCGGCCAGCTCGCCGGCGTAGGCGGCCTCGACCGCTTGATCGGGCGTCAACTCTCGAGGCAGTTCGTTTTCGGGGATGTGCATGGGGCCTCCGATATGACGATGGCTGATCTTTTCGTGATTGCGCGCTGCATTGGCGAGCCTAGCCGCGTAAGCGGCAGGTTGAATAAACGATCGCTTATTCAACCTGCCGCTTACGCGGCTAGGCTCACCAGAGGCGAACGGCTAAACTTCCAGAATGATCGTCAGCGAGCCGGTTTGGGCGTCTTCGCTGATCTGTTTGATTTGGCCGAGCTTGGCCGCCTTCTCCTTCAGCGCCTCGGCCGTGACGCGGTTGACGGCTTGGTCTAGCTCTTTACGAAGGTCGCTCAACTGCGCTTCGAGGCGGTCAGTCGCCCGCTTCTGCAGCTCCGCTTTCTGTTGCTCGGCTTTGCGTTGCAGGTCGCGCTGCAACTCCTCCTTCATCGCTTTCCGGGCGGCATTCTGCGCGGAGCCCGCCGGCGATTCGGTCCACGTTTGGCGTTCCGCTTCGAGCGTAACAGTCTTCTCGCATTCGACTTGGACGATCACGTCCGCCGACTTCGGATCGATTTCGACGGTGACGCCGCCTTTTTCCGTGCGGAGCAGCTTGTCACCTTTTTGAACGAAACCTCGCCGTTTCAATTCTTGCGCGAGCAAGTCGGCCATGCGTTCGGGCGGCAAGATTTCGAGCAGTTCCAGCGCGGTGCCGACCTCGTCGCTGGCGCGAAGGCCGTGCTTCGTGCGCTGCCTCAGACTGATTTTGTATGCTCGGCTCATGATGAAACCTCGTTTTCAATGTAGCACAACGCTCCGCGTTGTGAATTTGTTCGTGGGATACATTTCTGGCGTGCCGTGTTTTCTAGCGAAATGGCACGATGGCAACGTACCCCCACGGCGAATAACCACAGCCTCTTCGTGACCGAAAAACTATAACGCGGAGCGTTGTGCTACATTGGCCGCGCTTTGCGCAAAATCTCGGCGGCGTGATTCGTTGTCGCTTCGCCGTCGAAGCGTTCCCAGTCGGCTTTCCAGAGCTGGCTGGCGGCGTAGCCATCGTCGAAGTAGCCCACTTGCGATGCCTCCTCGTTCCACGTCCGCAAGCGTTCCAGCGCATGCACAAACGCCAACGCATCTCGGTAGATCAGCACGCGGTCGGCGATGCGCTCACGCTTGATGTCGAGGTTGCCGATCCATCGCCGTGCTGCGGGTTGATCGCGCATCACCCGGCGACCCGCGTCGAGCAGACACCGTGCCAAATCGCGACGATGGACCGCATCGATCGCGTTGAGAAACTCACCAAGCACTCGCGTCTGCGATGCGCCGACTTGGCGAACCTTGACAACGTCGCGGAACGTTTGCTTGCGGATTTCTAGTTGCTCCCAGCGATCGGCCAGCGCGGACTGCATCGATTCCAGAATCGCAGCCCCCTGCTCTGTGAGCCACGGCGACCAGTCGATGCGCGTTAGCGTCTTCGCGTCGATCAACTCCTCCACAAAGAATAGTCGGCACAGGCCGTCGCTCGATATTGCGGGCCAATGGTTCTGCAACCTCTCCGCCCGCTCATCGCCGCGCAGCGCTTGGAACGCGTGCAAGAACACCAGGCGATCCCCAAGTTCCAACTCGACCGCCTGCGGCTTCTTGGAACCGAGCGTGTTCGACATCAGCTGCAACAGAAACTCAAGCGTCCAGCGCGAGAACTTCAAGCCGAGCAATTCCGGCGGCGTGCGCTCCCAGAGTCGGCCAGCCACGGCAACGCCATCACGCAGGTAGCGGTCATTAGCCCAACCATGGCGCGCTAGCCAGCGCACCATGCCCTTGGCAAGGATGTCTTGCACAAGCGAAACGGCGTCCGCGCTCAAACAGAGCGGGCGTTGCCCTGGCTTCGCCAGCATCGGCAGTATCTGCGAGGGCGACGCTTGAGTGACGACGCCGCGCAACACACGCAACAGGTTGTACTCGAATAGCGAGACGGCTTTCATTGTGTGCGCAGCCCCAATCCGATGCCCGAGACCGGGAATCCGTTCACCGTGACCACGCCATCGCGCAGGCGAATCTCTACGGTGTTGGGGAGAAGCCAGCGCGGATCATCCGCGGCACATCGGTCGCTCAGAAAATGCACGCGCTGATTGGCCGACCCGATCCAACGCCGTCTCTTCTCCGGCTGATGGCGCAGGTAGGGACCATCGACCAGAATATCGATGCGTTCGAGCAATGGGTGTGCACCGGGATCCGCACGCAGATTCTCAAGTGTGTAACCGCTGAACACCATCACCGATAGATTGAGCCGATGCGCTTCGTCAACGAGCCCAACCGCAGCCTCGGCATGCGCGAACGGCTCGCCGCCGAGGAGCGTGACGCCTTCGAGTTGATGTTCCGCATGGGCTGCACGCAACAACTCAGCAACAGCCGCGAACGTCATCGGCGTTTCGCCCGCGAACGGCAACATCTCCGGATTGCAGCAGCCGAGGCAACGCAGCGGGCAACCCTGAAACCACAGCGCGAACCGTCGGCCTGGCCCCTCCGCTTCCGTTACGGGGACGATCTGAGCGATCGAGAGCAGCGGGTATGTGGGCATATTCGCCTGTTTTTGGTTCTCCGCTTGCGGCTTAGCGCTCGGGGTATCCCACGCGAGCGCTGAGCCGCAAGCGGAAAGCTGAATACCGACGGCGCCAACCTCGGATATTATAAGAGACAACCGACGAGGATGAAATGTTCGACCCGCTGCCGATCGATCTGGTCCTGCCGAAATTGCTGACGACGTTGCGCGATCACGCCTCGGTCGTGCTACGTGCGCCGACCGGGGCTGGCAAGACGACGCGCGTGCCGCCGGCGCTGTTGGACGCAAGCATCGTTCCGGGCCGCATCGCCGTGCTGGAGCCGCGCCGCCTCGCCGCCCGTGCCGCCGCCCGCCGCATGGCCCACGAGCGCGGCCAGCGCGTCGGCGATGACGTCGGCTACCACGTCCGCTTCGATCGCCAGGTTGGGCCGCGCACGCGCGTTATCGTCATGACGCCTGGCATAATGCTCCGCATGTTGCAGGACGATCCGTTTCTCGAAGCATTCGGTATCGTTGTGTTCGACGAATTCCACGAACGGTCGCTCGACAACGACCTTGCGCTGGGCATGATTCGCTTGTTGCAAACCACCGTGCGCCCGGAGCTGCGCATCCTCGTGATGTCCGCCACGCTCAATACCGAAACGATTGCCGCATATCTGGCGAGCGGCACGAATAAGCCCGCCTGCCCGATCGTTACCAGCGAGGGCCGTCTGTTTCCGGTGGACATTGCGTACGAACCGCGCTCGACGCAGGACGCCTGGCCCATCGCCGCCGCGAAAACCGTGGAGCGCGTCTTGCAGGGCACGCCAGGCGATGTGCTCTGCTTTTTGCCGGGCATGCAAGAAATCCGCCAAGCCACTCGCGAATTGCAGGATCGTCTAGGATACGATAATATTCTTATATTGCCGTTGCATGGCGATTTGTCGCCCGAGGAGCAGGATCGCGCCTTACAGCCGCAATCGCAGCGGCGCGTTGTGCTGGCGACGAACGTCGCCGAGACGTCGGTCACTGTCGAGGGCATCACGGCAGTCGTCGATACCGGACTGGCGCGGATGCAGACGTTCGACGCCAGCGTCGGCATGGATCGCCTGGAACTCACGCCAATCGCCCGTGACGCTGCCGACCAGCGCGCTGGCCGCGCGGGGCGCACGCAGCCCGGCATTTGCGTTCGCCTCTGGACCGAGGCGTCGCATGCCCATCGCCCGGAGCGCACGCCGCCGGAGATTTTTCGCGTCGATCTCGCCGGCGCTGTTTTGCAACTCCTCACGATCGGCGAGGCGGATGTGCAACGCTTTCCCTGGCTCGACGCGCCGCCATCGGACGCTATCGACCAGGCGATGGCGCTGCTTCGTCGGCTCGGTGCGATCGGCGAATCCGGCTTGACCGATCTGGGCCGAGCGATGGCGAGCTTGCCCGTGCACCCGCGCCTCGCTCGCATGTTGATCGAAGGCGAGCGCTTCGGTCATGGCCCGCGCGTCGCTCTGGCGGCGGCGCTGTTGGCGGAGCGCGATCCCTTCACACGCGGCCGTGGTGAAAGTGGATCGCCCATTCGCCGCAAGGTCGATGCCGAGTCCGACGTGCTCGAACGAGTGCGAGCATTGGAGGCGTACGAGGCCGATGGGACGACGACGTTCCCGGTCGGCACGTTGTTGCCACAAGCCGCGAGGTTTTTGCTTCGGGCACGCGATCAAATGCTGCGTATGTTGCGAAGCGATGCCGCCGCCATGCGACTAAATCGGATCGAGGCGGACGAAGCGGTGTTGCGCTCGCTACTGACGGCGTTTCCCGATCGCGTCGCGCGGCGGCGTGCTGGCGATCCGACCAAAGGCGTCATGGTCGGCGGAAGCGGCGTGCGGCTTGCGCCGTGGTGCATATTGTCCTCGGCGGAGTTGTTTCTTGCCATCGACGTCAATGCCGATCCTCGCGAAACGCTGGTACGCCAGGCGTCCGCCATTCAACGCGATTGGCTGACGGGCGCGATCGTGGCGACAATCGCCATTGACTTTGACGAAGCATCAGAGCGGCTCGTTGCCGTCAAACGCTGGTTGTACGAAGATTTGCTGATCGAAGAAACCCCGGCGGCATTGCCCAAATCGGAGGAAGCGTCACGCCGCTTGGCGGAAACGGGTCGCACTCGGCTGTCGCGCGTGCTGCCCGAGGCCGAAAGCGCCGGCGGCTCGTTTCTAGCGAGGGCGCGCTGGCTGCGCGAGCAGATGCCCGACCTTGGCCTACCGGCGTTCGATGATGCCGAACTCGGCGATCTTCTGCCGTGGGCATGCGCCGACTGCCGATCGTTCGACGAGGTTCGTCGAGCCGATTGGTTGGGGTTGCTGCAAAGCAAACTGACGCCAACACAGGTGCAGGCGGTGGAACGCGAAGCGCCGGAGAGCGTGCAGGTTCCCAGCGGCAGTCGGATCGCGCTCGCCTATGAATCAGGCCGTTCACCGGTGCTGGCGGTCCGCATTCAGGAAATGTTCGGCTTGAAGGAAACGCCACGAATCGCCGCTGGCCGAGTGCGAGTCTTGCTTCACCTGTTGGCACCGAATTATCGCCCGCAGCAGGTGACCGACGATCTTGCTAGCTTCTGGAAAAACACCTATCCGCTCATCCGCAAGGAATTGCGTATCCGCTATCCCAAACACGCCTGGCCCGAAGACCCGACGACGGCCGTCGCTGAAAGCCGACCGCAGCGGAAGAAATGACGCGCCCAGCGGAATGCCTTACAGTAAGATTTCGTTTAGCCGCGACGCGCAGCGGAGCGTGAATTGCGTGCCATTCCGTTACCTGAATCCGTGTCCGCGCTCCGCTGCGAGTCGCGGCTAAACGAGTTACCCGATGCCACGCTACTTCCTCACTGTCGTTTTTGCCGCGATTGCTTGCGCCGGCGCCACCGCCGCCGAACTTCGGCGCGCCCCCTACCTGCAAGTCCCGCGGATCGATGGCATCACGATCCGGTGGCGGACCGATGATTCCGTTCGCTACACCTCAGTCGTTCGTTTTGGCCTCAGTCCGGACAAGCTCGATCAATCCGTCGCGGCCACGGAAGCCCATCAGCACTACCCCGGCAAACGCGATTGGCTGGCGAGCCTCGTTGGCCTGAAGCCTGATACGAAATACTACTACGCCCTCGAAGCCGACCGCGCGACCTTGTGCGGCGCTGACGAACGCCATTGGTTCCGCACGGCGTGTGAAATCGGCGCAGCGCGCAAGCTACGTTTCTGGTTCTTCGGCGACTCCGGCAGTAATCGCCCGCGCGATGATGATCTCAAGAAAGTGCTCGGCTACACCAGCCCGATCGACCCGATCCGCGTGCGCAACGGCTTTCGCAAGTTCAACCAAAATCAACCGCTCGATGGCATCATCCTGCTCGGCGATAACGCCTACCCGTTCGGAACCGATGAGCAATATCAGGCGTCTTTCTTCAACGTCTACGCTGACGACCTACGCTCGACGCCGCTTTGGCCCTGCATCGGCAATCACGACATCGACGATGCTTACCGCTACGCCTTCACCACAAACACCGCGGCGAAAGCAGGCGGGACGAAATCGCCCAACATGCACTACTACTCCGCCGACATCGGTAACCTACATCTCGTCGTGCTTGATCCCTGGAAGAATTGGCTGCAGGAAACGACCGACGAAAATCATCAGCCCTGGCAAAAGCAGCTCGACTGGCTGAAGAAGGATCTCGCCGCCAACAAACAACAGTGGAGCTTTGTTGTCAATCACTTTCCGCTCTATTGCGATGGCAACTACAACAGCGACACCAACAAGCCGCTCGTCATGCTTCGCGAACGTCTCGTGCCGATCTTCGACCAGCACGGCATCGATCTCTGCCTCACCGGGCACGACCACACCTATCAGCGATCTTACCTATTGCACGGCCACACCGGCCTGAGCAATACCTTCGACCCCATGCGCCACCGCAAAAGCGACAGCGATGGCCGAAAGGCACCGATCCGGAAACCCGCGACTAAAGACGGCGGCACGATGTACATCGTCAACGGCACAGGCGGCGGGTCGCGCATCAACGGCAAGTTCACCCACCCCGCTCTCGTTCCCTTCGACACCCCCAAAGGCACGCAACGCGGCATCGCCATCCCCGGCTCGTTCCTCATCGAACTCGACGGCCTAACCCTCACCGCCTGGCAGATCGACGAGCACGGCAAAGAACTCGACCGCTTCAGCATCGTGCACGATGCCGCCCGGCGATGAGTCGGGTATGCCGTTCTTCGCGCCCGAGCCTGAGCGCCAGCGTGAAGCAGAACTCTTTTCGTTAAACGTGAATCTACCTGGGGGAAGAAGTAGGGTCGGGAATGAATGTAAATAATATCACCTATATCGCCTTCCGCTTCATTTTTTGTGCCCGCATCCGCTGGCATTCGCCATAATGAGAGTATGAGGTTACACGTCGGCGAGCGATTGGAGGGCGGTGGCCCTGCCCAGCAACCGGGCGGGTATATTGTCACGTCTGTGTTGCGCGAAACGCCCTGGCATTTCCTTTATGTCGGAAAGAAGATCTTCTACAACTTCGATTTCAACGCCAAGCGCGTTCGCGAAACCGACGAACTCGAATGGCTTGATGTGCTCATCCGCACCAATCGCTATCCCATCCTTGACGATCCCACCTACATCCAACAACGCCGGGCGCTCACGCACGCGGAGATGCGTATCGTGCTCAGCAATCGGCAGAGCAACCTGTGGCCGGAAGCGATTGACCTGCTGGAGATCGATAACACCCGCGATGCATTTACGTTTCACGACGAAGCGGCACGGGCGGGCGAGCCGGTTGCTATTTTCACCCGGCCTCATGGCCAGGCATTGCGCGAATGGCAGGAGCAGATTCTGCCGGTGTCATCGATTTTGTCGGTGTTGGCGGAAGTGCTCGATTTTCTCAGGCAGGCCCATGCGGAGGATCTGTTGTTGCTCGGTCTCGGCCCGCAGGCGCTGCTGATCGACGCCAGCGATCGCGTGCACTATGTAGGAACGGAGCTTGCCCTGTCGCGGCAAAATGCGCTGCTCAAGGACGACGCAATGGCCGCCTGGGTGCGGCTTTTTCCGGCGGGACGATTTCCGGGCGGCTACGCGGCGCCGGAGTGTTTCAGTGCAAAGACACGACCCGATGAGCGCTCGGATCTATTTGCATGGGGCATGCTGGCGTTCAGTTTGTTTGCCGGCATCGATCTTGAAAGGTTGGCCGAGGAGCAGGGGCGTCCATGGGCGGTACTAGAGGAATCGCACTGGGCGGAGATTGACAAGTTTTTGGTGCAGCTGCCGGCGAACACAATTCACGCTTGGGCGGAGGAACTCGGCATCGATCCGGCGGGATTGGCGAAGGAATGGCCGCGGCGATTCGTGTCGGCGTTTCGGCTGTTGCTTTCGCCCGAACCGTCGCGTCGGCCACGCTCGGTTGCTGAGCTGTCGGGTTGGCTGGTAAGCCCGCCGCCCTCGCCGTTGGCGGGTTTGATCGCGTTGCACACGGATGCGGACATCGCGAAGTTGCTATTAGATTGCACCGGCGTGGACATGAGCCTGGAGTTGACGGTGCAGATGCGCCACGGGACGCCACCTCAAGCGCCGACGGACGGCACGACGGTTGCGGATGGGCCATTGCGTCCGGTGCTGCATGTCGTCGGGCTGCCGATGACTGCCGAGGAGGTTTACTTCACGGCATTCACCCGTCGGAAGCAAGCGGATGCGGCGGTGTATTCGCCGGGCGTCGTTGCTACACTTTGGCAACCGACGCCGGCGAACCTCCGACAATGGGTTGAGCAGCAAGCCTACGAATCGTCCGATGTCGCTTCGCCGCCGGCGCGCGTCGGCATGGTGATCGGCGTGATTGATGCGATCCACGTGGTGGATGCGTTGCTAGCGTGCACGAATCCACGGGTTCGCGGTTGGGCCTTGCGTCGGCTCGAGCAGCACGTCCGCAGCTCGCCGCGCAGCGAATATCTCGAAGCGATGCTTTGGCGTTTCCTCGGCGATACCAGCGGCGAGATTCGCCAGATCGCGGCGGCGGCGTGGTGGACATCGTTTCCGCAAAAAACCGATGCCGTGCTCATACGTTTGATCGAAGGGATGCAGAGGGGAACCCTGGACACGCCGGTGCCGATCGCGCATTTCCTGCGACAGTTGGGAGTGACCGAGGATCGCGTGGGATCGGTCGTCCGCCAGGTGGAAGCGACGTTGCCGAGCGAATGTCCCCTTTGCAAAAAAACGCTGGCGCCAGGGCAACGCACGCCGCACTTGGTGAGCGAGCACGGCTATGTCCTGCACGATGGCGACGTGCAGTCGGCGAATACCGTGCTTGGTAGGCTTTGGGAGCGTGTCATCAGCAGTTCCGATGTCGTCGCACACCAGGAGTTGCTGGCGATCTACGGCAAAGCCGGTAAGCCGGAAGCGGTCGCAAGGGACTACGTCGCCGACCTTGGTCGGCTTCTCCTGGGTGAGGCGAACAATCCGCAGGCGATTCCGCGTGCAGTGCCCTATGCTGCCATTGCGGGCGTTCAATCGCTGGTGAGACACTGCCCGTTGTTTACGCCGATTGTGCGATTGCTGTTCGCGTCCGACGAGGTGCGGTTGCGCGACCTCGGCATGCAAACGGTGTTGCCCTTCTTTGAGGAGAACCTGCGCCAGCGTCCGACCGCCAATGAGGTTCGCCGGCTGCTGAAGTTATTCGTTCCCGTGAAGGATGTCGTCGATTTGCAGCTTGAGTTGTGCAAGCGATTGCAAGGGCGTGGCCTCGACGGCGCGATGCTTGATCCAGTGATGACGCAACTTCGCGAGGAACACACCATCGCTTGCGTGGAGTGCAAGGCCGAGGTTCAGAGCAAGGATCTTGAGCGCCACCTTCGGCAAGCCCATCAGATATTTCAGTTTCGCGGCGAACGAGGCAGCTATCAGGAGGTGCGTGCAGCAATGGTGAAGGCGGTCTGCTCGCCGCCGGGCGACACCGCGGCATGGATCAGCCTGGCGGCTCTGGCGGCGGACAAGTATCCAGGCGAGGCTGAGCGCTACTTGGTTGTCTGGCTTTACCAATTCATCAAGGATGCGGAAGGAGAAACGCGCGAGCTGGCATTTGGCGCTCTCGCGGAGACTATCGCAGCGACGGAGTCGGCCGCGACGATGTTGCCGCTGTTCGTCGGCCCGAGCAAGAATACCTCGTGGGAATTGCTCGGTCGTCGTCTGGCATTTGAGGTGACGGCTCGCCAGGAGGTGCCGATCCCACCAAAGGTCGCAGACCTGCTACTGCCGCATTTGGACAACAAGGAGCTTCCGCGCCGGGCCCGCGAAAACGCCGCCCTGGCGCTGTTGCGCGGCTTCGGCTCAAACATCGCCAGTGCAACGAAAATGCTCCGCGCGTATGTCGCCCAATCCACGAAGAAACGCGGAATTGAAAAGCTGCGGCGACTCGAGCAGCGATTCGGGCATTCCGAGGCCATCGATATCGTTGAGCAAGAGCTGGATAACGAGACCCGCATGAGCTGTCCGCGCTGCCCGACGGAACTCGTCAAGCGCGAAATGGTTGGCCATTTGTGGGAAAAACATCGCCTCCATCTCGACGGTCAACGGGTGCGCGAACCCTGGAAGGTCATTGAGGATTGGGTCGTTGACTACGGCCTCGAAAAGGATCCGCAGGTATTGCACGCCTGTCGTAGCTTGGCCATCCGCGATGATCCGAAGACCGGCGTCGCGCGGCTTCAGCGGCTGCTCTATCGGCGTGGGCTGCGCGAGCCGGAACTGATGCGCGAACTACGCGCGTCGGTAAGGACGCGCGATGCCACACTCTGCCCGCATTGCTGTGTCACCGTGGCCATCGAAACGGAAGCCGTTGTGCCACCGTTGGCGATGGGCGATGGCGAGTTGGATGGCTTCGGCTACCATCTCGAAGTCTCGGAGGTGGGATTGTTCCCGCACATGCAAATCGAAACACCCGATGCGATATTGTTCAAAGGCCGCGAAAAGGGGCGGTGGTTGACGCGCGCCGGCGGGATTCTGTTTTTCGTTGGACCGCTCACGGCGGGAGCCTATGCCGCGTTCGACCTGGCGACAGGCAAGGCGTTTCCCGTGGTTGTTGTCGCGAGTTTGGGGCTTGGCGTGGGACTTGTCGCGGGCGGCTTGCTGTATCTCGTTTGGCCGACGCCGATGCCTGCCGAGCATCGTCTGCTCGCGGTTGCCTGGCGATTGCTCGTTCCCGAGATTCTGCAAGAGCAAATGGGCCCGCGCGACTGGAGCTTTTTACGTGGGCTGGTCGAGATGTCGAATCGCGTGCCGACGGTGAAGATTGATGCCGATTTGCTTCTGCACTGCTGTGAGGAAGTCAGCGTGTCCGCGCGAACCGAGCCGATTGCGCGGGCTTGTCTGGCATCCTTGAGCCGTCGCAGTATTGCCGGGATGCGCGATGCCGGCGAAAAACCGTGGGATCTTTTACTGACGCTCGCGGACGAGGTCTTCAAGGCGAAGCTGCCGCCGGTGTTTCTCGTCGAGCTTTTGGCGTGCTTTCATGGCGGTGAGCGTGACGCCTGGCCCAAGTCCCAGCTCAACGCCTTGCCGATCCTGCTCGCCGACCGCGCATTCGCCGCCGGCGTCGAACTCGAGGATTGGCTGAACCTGGGCCGAGCTTTCGCTGTGCTCGACGCGGTCCTGCGGCTAAATCAACCCATGCACTGGATTCGCTTCCAGGCATTTTGGCAGAAGCGTGATGGGAAACATTGGCAACGTGCGGGCGAGGCGTTGACTGCCTTGGAGCTTGCCAACGCCAGCGAGAATTACGCCGACATCCTCAAGCACTATCCCGATGTGCTGCTCTATGCGCCCAAGCCCAATATCGTAATCGGAACGCAAGGAGTCTGGATCGAAGGTGCCTGCATCACGAGCTATCCCAAGGGTGCATCGATCGCCGTGCAGCGTGGCGATGGCAGGTACACTCTCCAAATTGGCGAACAACGGGTCCGCATGAACGACGATCCGCGCGGCAACCTGGAAGAGATCCGCCGCTGGGTCGAATGGTACTTCCGCGATTTTCTGCCCGCCGTTCCCAATGCCGCGCCGGCGATGCTTTCGTGCCGCCATCGCATGTGGCAACTTGGCGCGAGGACTTGTCCGGAGTGCGACAAGAAATTCGTGCCCTGCCCTGGCGACCTCGGCGCGGCGATCGGGTGATAAAATGCAAGCCCAAGGGTGAGGTACTCCGAACCCTTGGGATGGCGATTGGAATCATCCCAGAGGTTCGGAGTACCTCACCCCTGGGCTTACGTTGGGATTCACGACTCTGGTAGATAGCCGCTATTTCTTATCATCACCCAGCAAAAACGCCAGCAGATCGCGTAACTCGTCGGGGTGGCGGACGACGCCCACGGGCATCGGCGATTGCTCGAGCAGGCGGCGCGTGTCGATCTCCTGCCGTGCGATCGTCCGTCGGCTCGCGTCAGGCAGCAGCAGTTCCAGCTTCTCAGCCGTCTCGTTTACGACCAATCCGGTCAGCACCATGCCTGTCTTCAGCTCCAAGTAGGTCGCCTTGAACACGGGCGAAATCTGTTTGCTCGGCAACAGGATCGACTCGACAAGGTACGGTATCGTAAACCGCTTCCGCGCGTCGGCTAGACTTGGCCCGCCGATGACGTTGGCGTCCGGCGTAATCGCGTGACATTTCGCGCAGGCGAGCGACTCGAATAACTGCCGGCCTCGCTTCGCGTCGCCCACCTTCGCTGCTTCGATCCAATCGACATCGAGAAACTCTTTGGTCACGCCGGCGTTTTTGTCGGCATTCTTCAGGCGATCCGCGAGTGTTGCCGTCGTCAGCTTTTCGGGCAGCCGTATGGCCACGGGATGCAGATGTCTCACGTGCAGGTACAAGCCGCATTCGCCCGAAATGTTGTTGATGCGAACGAGCAAGTCGTTGCTGCCCGGTTCCAAATCGAGCGGCACGACATCATGAAACGGTAGCGCAGCGCGCGACACGGGATTCGTGAACACCGGCTTGCCGTTCAGCCAAACCTTGACGCCGTCGTCGGACCCGACGAGCAGTTGCACGCGTTGCTTCGTCGAACTTTCGAGCCGGACGGTGGTATAAAACGACGATTGATCACAAGGCCCGAAAATCTGGTCGAACTGAAAATGTCGTTTGCCTGGCTTGATCGCCGACCACACGAGTTTTTTCTTATCGCTGGTGGGATAAGCCGTCGTGAGGTCAATGGCGCTCTGCTCGGGCGGATGCACGGTTTCGAGTGCCGCCTTGCCGTCGGCAAACGGGCCAACCGCCCAGACCTCGTTGATCGCCTGAATCGGGGCCAGCGCCAGCTTTCGCTCGATGCTGGCGGATCGCACCTTCACAACCTCCGGCTCCGAGCGCGGGTCGTTCAAAAGCGACAGGTAGAACGCCGATTGCAGGCGGATCTTTTCGTCGTCATCGGTCAGCATGCTGCGCAATCGCTTGAACATTAGCTCCTGTTCAACGGTGTGCATGTCAGCTTTCCAATGCTCGGCAAAGGTGTAGGTTCCCAGACGCCCCGATTTGCGCAGGTCACGCTTGCCATCCGCATAGTCAATGAGATAGGCAGACTCCTCGCGCCAGTCGGCCAGCGGCAGGTGCGGTCTGATCGGCGTGTGCGGCTCAGGAATCGTCAGCTTGGAACCGATGGCGAGCACGCCGGCCATGCGCGTCGCCACATCGCGGCTGGTGCACAGCGATTCGAGTTGCTTGAGCGTCGCCCGCTCGGCAAGCAACAACGTCGCGGCCTGGCGCAGGTAGGTGTCGTCGCTGCGGGCCGGGCCACGCTCGATTACCTGGCGGACGGCGACGTCCCATTGCACCTTCATCGAATAATGCGCGAGCACGGCGGCGTGCTGCACGTGCGGGTCGGGATCTTGCAAGCCGGGCGTGAAGATCGGCTCACCGCGAAGCTGGTCTGGGAACTCTGTCAACGCGCGAATCGCCTGGGCACGCACGCGCGGCTCGGGGTGGGCGGCCAGCGGGAGCAGGTGCAGGCTGCCGACGCCGCTCTGTGCTGCCAGCCAAATCAGCGAAGGTAGGGCTGGGTCGTTCGCCTTGATGCCCGCGAGCCGTTTATTCGCCTCATTGAAAATGTTGCCCCCTCGCCGGGTCAACTCGATCTGAGCGCGATAGCGCCGTTGCCAGGATGGATCGCCAAGTTCGCTCCAGAGCTTTTCGACCGTCGCCGCTGTCGCATTGTAGGGCGCGAACTTATACGGTTTGGCATCGTCGGATCGCGTGATCATCACCAGGTCGCTCGGATAGATCGGCGAGCCTTCGTTGTGGGCCATGCGCGATAGCGTGGCGAAGATGCGGCCGCCGCGTCCCACCGCCACGCCGACGGGCCGCACGAGATCTTTTCCTGCGAGCAATGGCTGTTCCGTCGTCTTGAAGCTCGCGCCGCGCGGCTCCAGCGGATAGCGGGCGACGGTTCGCGTGCACCAGCGGGCGATCAGCAGATTGTGCCGATACTTTTCGGGCAGGAAAGTCTCATCGTAATAGCTCTGTCCAACGGGCACGGCGCGGCCCATGCCGTCGAACATCGTCTGAAGTAGATCGGTTCGTTCGGGCGTTTTGTGCAGCATCCAGCCACGAGGCCATTGGAAGTTCGAGTGCGGCGTCACATGAAGGAGCCGACCGGGAACGTAGAGCGCGGGCAGGCCTTCGTGATCGTTGTCGTTGGCGAACAGGTTCCAGTCGCGGTCAAAGGCGATGCCGCAGGGATTGCGCAAGTTGCGGGCGACGATCTGAAACTGCGTGCCATTGGGCTTCAGGCGAAAGACGCCGCCCACGCCGTGGTAGGGAATCTTGGTCCCTTCGGGTTGCGTGAAGAACGTCCAGTAGCCCCAGTGATCGGGCCGAGCGAAGTCGCCGTAGTACCAGAGCGGATCGCCCATGGAGATGTACAGGTCGCCTTCGGGGCCCCATGCCAGCGAGTGAAAGCATTGATGCACATGCCCGTTCGGCACGCCCCAGAGCAGCTTTTTCAGCTGCAATCCATCGCGCTTGCTGACGGCGTCGGGCAGCAGGTAGAGGGCGCTGAGCGTGAGGACGTAGAGATCGTTGCCACGGATTTCGATGTCATAAACCCACGAGTGCGCGGGAAAGCGATAGAGAAGCTTGCGCGGTTGATAAGAACCATCGGCATTGGGTTCGTAGACGAATAGCCCCTCGCGCCCGCCGACGAAGAGCCGACCTTGCGTATCGACGCGCACGGAGAGGAACGATTCGGTTTTGTCGGCATCGAGTGCGACGACCTTGAGCTCCGGATCGGTAGGATGGAAATCGTCAGCGTGTGCGGTGGCGTAAATGCTCAGAAAAACCGCAACAACATAAACGTGACACAGCATTGTCCCGTCTCCAAACCGTAGGGCAATGATCGTATCCTATTCGACGGGCTGACCAAGGGCCGCTCGCTTCGCCAAATCGCGCCTGCCAATTCTCATCAAAAATAAAACTATTAAATACATCTGTACACTTCGCGAATGCCCCCCCATAGATTAAGCTCATTGTTTGCCGGTCCCGTTCTGGGCCGATGCCTCAGTCCTTACCAGGGGATTGATCGATGCGGTATGCAATTGTCTCGCGATGTCTCGGTCTTTTGCTGCTCCTCGCTGCGGCGCTCAAGGTCTATGGGTTCGGGGCGGATCCGTTCGGATGGGCATTTTCGCCGCGCTGGCGTTTCAATTCCTCATCGTGATATTCGAGATGGGCCTTGGCGTTTGGCTTCTGTCGGGCAAACAGCAACCCGCGTCCTGGGCCGTCGTGTTGTCGGCGTTTGTCTCCTTCGCGGCCATCACTTTCTACCAGGGCTGGATCGGCCAAGCGAGCTGTGGTTGCCTGGGCAGCAAGGTCAGCGTCAATCCCTGGATCATGTTCAGCGTCGACTTGGCCGCGGTCGGCAGCTTGCTGATCGCTCGCCCCGATCTAAAACCACTGTGGGATAATCGTGTTCGCCTTGCCCGCGCCACTGCCAGTGTCGTTGGCGTTTATCTTTTGCTGATGGGAATCCTCGCCGCCGTTGCGTATTATGGTTATGGCTCCGTCGATGCCGCGCTGGCCAGCCTGCGCAACGAACGACTCTCGATCTCGCCATCAATGATCGACATGGGCGTTGGCGCCCCCGGCGAAACGCGGGAGGCCAAAGTGGAATTGACGAATCGAACCGAACATCCGATTCGGCTCATTGGCGGAACTTCCGATTGTTCCTGCACTGTCATCGGCGATTTGCCGGTTACGATTCCGCCGGGCGAGGCGCGGTCGATTACCGTCGCGATGCATCTTGCCCAACGCGGCAGGAAGTTTCAATCGCAAAGCCGAATTCAAGATCGATGATGAGGGGTTCAGAAGGATTAGCTTCCGTTTGACGGGGCGAATCCGCAAGGCGTTGCATTAATCGTTTCCACTTTCTTGGAAGGAGTTTCACATGGCTCGTTGGTTTAACTTGATGTCGTGGTTCCCGATCAGCCTGGCGATGACGCTGGCGACCGTCGCCGTTCTCGCGGTGCCGGGGGTCGCACGGGCGGACGCGGAATGTATGTCTGGATGTGATGGCCTCGAATGGGGCCCAGACCTCTGGGCATGCCTGGGAAAATGCTGTGCGGCAGATTGCGAAAACAGCGAAGACCCCGATTGCGGCCAAAAGTGCTGCGAATACGGCATCTGTAATGGGGATCCCGACTGCACCGCGGCATGCCTCGCACAGGCCCCCTGCAAGAAAGGCAATGCTTATTGTTTGGATTCCCAGTCACAGGCCACATGTGAACCGGTTAATCCAGCACTTAGGATATGCGAAGGACCGTTTGCCCAATGCAGATGCGTCTGGCAATCGCCGATTCCCAAAGGAAGTAATTACGAATGCGAGTGTCGGAAGTAATTCTCCAAACGTCGATATGATGGCGTTGTGCGCGAATTGCATTTACTTACAGGGTCGCCATGGAATTTTATTCTTGGATCAGGGTGCGTTTGCGACTTGTGGCCTGCCACCCTATCAAGCAAAATCTGGCGACCCGGGAAACCTCAACTCGCTTTTGAAACAGGAAAATCGGAGAACGTGCCATGCGGCGGACCTGGTGTAGCATCGTCTTGATCACCATATTTCCCAGTGCGGGGCACCTGCTCGCGCAGGAGGAAACCGGAAAGGAATTCCAGAGGAACGTTCTCCTGAAATGGAAAATCGTTCTGGAGTCCATCAAAACCGCTCGATGGGATGTCAGTATTGAATACTTCGATGCGACTAGTACCGAATCGATCAAGGCGGGGCCCACGCGCATCGATACTGTTCGGCTCGGTTATCGGCAGGATCGCGGTGAATTTAGTCAAGTAAAAAGTAAATCGTTTCACGAAGACAAGGCAGTCCAGAAACGCGAGACGCGGGAGTATGTCGAACTGAGTAACATGAATTATTCGGCGCAAATTAAGAAAGCACTGCCGCGCGATGGATGGGTATTGGGTGAACTTAATCTTTCCAAAAAAGAATTGGCCGATCGACTCGCTACCAATCGACTTTGTCCGTGGATGTCGGCCGGTAACCGCGACCTTTTCGATTGGGTCGCCAAGCCAGGCTTTGTTATTACTCGCCTCGAGCGTTCTCCTGCGGACGCCATTAGTGGCTCCGTCAGGGCTCATTTTACGTTTGAAGGGATGAAAGTCGACCGGCCCGACCCCGTCAAGTCGGGATACGTCGATATTGATCCATCGCATTCGTATCGGCCCACCAAATACCGATACAACCTGAACTCCGAGACTAATGTGGGTTTTATTGAAGGTATTTTGGAATACGCCGAAGGCAATGGAATTCCGGTGTTAAGAAAAACAACATCGGATTCTGCAATTCGATACAGAAAAAGGCCACTTGCAAGTGGAAGAGACATACACATGTATTCTAATGTCGAGTATAACGGCAGCATTGCAGACGCCGAGTTTCGCCTTTCCCATTATGGATTACCCGAACCAATGGGGATGCCGCCCGTTGCGGGCGGGGCGCGTTGGCATATCTGGTTGTCGCTCGCTGCGGCGGGGTCGTTGTGTCTTGCGCTCTTGTGCGTAGCAATCAGACGCCGTTATTTAAGCCCGCAGGCTCCGTCAGTGTGATTGGAGCATCTTATGCAATCACCGCGCGGATGCGCTTTTACTTTGATCGACCTGCCGGAGGTCATCGACATCATGCCCCAAAATAGCTTGATAATTCTGGTAGCAGCGATCTTCGTCCTTGCAGCCGGCACACCTGTTGTCGGCCGCGCCCAGGACGCTAATGCGCTCAAAAAACATTTCCTGAACGAAGCGCCGCCCGCGTGGGGCGCGTACCGAGAAGTTCTCAGCCGCCTCCAAGGAAAGTTTTCCTACAAGTCCGTTTATAAAGGGAAAGTTAACTATTATGCAACTTCGGTAATCAAACAGAACAACAATTGCAAATTGTTGCTGCGCCAGTTCGAGGCATTAGACGATACACCCGATTCAAGCGCCGCAACGAAGGGGTTTGTATTGGCGTTCAATTCCAACTATGACTTTCGTCTTCGACGTAAAACCAAGGATAGTTCGTGGGCCATAGCCGACCTTGACATCGACAAGCGAGCCAAATCACCAGATTCGTTGATGGAGGAGGTAAATAGCGCCACAAAATCAATCCAGGCTTTGATCCGGATCGGCGCCACGGATTTAACTGACCTAATCCAGCAATCCAGTTTTCGCATCATTCACGCAAAAAAAGTAGACTATCTCGGCCGTGAGGCTGTTTCGGTCGAGTTTGACAACAAGCATGCGACCAATTCCCCAGGGCCGTTCATTCCTATCCAAAGCGGCACGATGATTTTGGATCCAGAGCGTTCATGGTGTCTACGATCATGTAACATCATTACAAAATATGGCAACGGAGATGGCAAATCGCACTTTGAATACAAATTCCGTGATTCAAAGTCTAAACACCCAATTCCAGTAGAAATCGTTGAAACGAGCGAAATCAAAGATACAGAGACCGGAGAATTGAAGCCAGGAAGTAGCGAGATGAAATTTGAGTTGGCCGAGGTCAGTCAACTCCCGGATGATAGGGAATTCACAATGACGGCCTTTCGGTTACTCGAACCGATGGGGGCGCCGCCGGTTGCGAGCGGGACGCGCTGGCATATCTGGTTGTCGCTGGCAGCCGCGGGGTCGTTGTGTCTTGCGCTCTTGTGCGTAGCAATCCGACGCCGATATTTCAGCCCGCAAGCTCCGAACAAGTAACTGGAGCCCCGTATGCAACCGCCGCGCCGGCGCGCTTTTACTTTGATCGAACTGCTGGTCGTCATCGGCATCATCGCGGTCCTGATCGCCTTGGTTGTGCCGGCGGTGCAAAGGGTTCGCGCTGCTGCGGCCCGCGCACAGTGTGCCAACAATCTCAAGCAAATCGGCCTGGCAATGCACCAGTTTCATGATGTCCACAAGTCGTTTCCCGCCGGCATGCGCTATCGAAGCCGCAAGTATCCGTATCGGCACATGAGTTGGCTCACCCAGTTGTTGCCCCATATCGACCAGGGCCCTCTTTGGTTAACCACCCAGCAGGCCTACAAAATATCGCTCTCCCCCTTCAATAACACGCCGCATGTAGGATTGGCGACCGTTATTCCTGTTTTTGGGTGTCCGGCGGATTCACGAGTCAATCAGCCGCAGTTCGCGCCGCGCGATAAGATTCAAGTAGCTTTTACCAGTTACCTGGGCGTTTCCGGTAAGGACTTGACCACGCGCGATGGCATCTTGTTTCGCGATTCGCACGTCAGCATGGCCGATATTACCGACGGCGCGAGCAACACCCTGCTGGCAGGCGAGCGACCGCCGAGCACCGACTTTCAATTCGGCTGGTGGTACGCCGCCGCAGGCCAACGCTCCACGGGGTCGGGGGACATGCTGCTCGGCGTTTATGAAAAGAATGTGCAGCCCGTCACTGGCGGCTCGTGCGCTCCAGGTTCCTATCCATTCGCGCCTGGCAACATTGCGAATCAATGCGCTATGTTCCACTTCTGGAGCCTACATGAGGGCGGGGCGCATTTCCTCTACGCCGACGGCTCAGTACATTTCCTGAGCTACTCTGCGGCCCCAATGATGCCTGCACTGGCCTCAAGGGCGGGTGCCGATGTCACCGAATTACCGTGACTAGAATTGTTTCTCGATTTTCGGAATCTCGCGATGATCTACCGATACTTAGCCAACGGTTTCCTCATTCTCGGCATCGGCCTGCTTTGCCTGGCTGGCTATTGTTATTACCTCCAAACCGATGCTCCCGGCGCCAGCATTGACGAGCCGGACCGTGAGTTTCCCAATTTGGCGGTGGGCGAGAACCAAGTGCGATTTCGAGTGCACAATCCAACCCGGCACACGGTGCGGATCGTCGGCTGTTCGTTTTGCTGAGGGACGAATTGCAGCTTCAGGTTGAAGCGCGACATCCCGTTTGAAATACCGGCGGGGACCAGCGAAGATTTGGAATGCACTCTGGAAACGCACAGGGCCGGGCCATTCAACTCGCAGATTCACTTTTTTCTGGACGATATTGGTTTGCGCTAACTGATCGTGACCGTCAGCGGATCCGCACGTTAGGATAGATCCTGATCCGCCGCTGGCGTGTCGCCGCTAACCACGATTTCGCTTGCGAGCGACGACCGATAAAAAAATGAAGCGGCAGGTTGAACACGCAATAGCCTTGTTCAACCTGCCGCTTACACGTCTAGACTCGCTGTTTTTAGTTTCGCGCCAGAATCTCAGAGAATTCGCCTGCGTTGTCAGCGAACGAGCGAGCCGGGATGTCGAAGCGGTGCAGCATCGTGAGGAACAGATCACCGAGCGGGCGTTCGGTTTGCTGTTTGATGAAGCGGCCATGCCGTAGGCCCATGTTGCTGCCACCGGCGAGGATGGTGGGATAGTTGCGAGCATTGTGCGTCGTGCTCGTGCCGCTGCCGAACAGGGCCATGGTGTTGTCGAGCAGTCGATCGTTGCCTTCGCGGATCGAACCGAGCCGTTCGAGGAAGTACGCGAACTGTTCGGCGAGATAGCGGTCATATCGGCCCCACGGTGCCATTGCGCCGTGGCTGATGCCGTGATGTCCGCCGCCGATGCCGATGATCGAGGGGAAGCGGTCGCAGATGCCGACGCCGTCTTCGGCGCACAGCTGGTAGGCGGCGGCGCGCGTCGTGTCGGTCTCGAATGCCAGTACGATCAGGTTGAGCATTGTGCGGATGTAGTCGGTCGGGCCACGCGGCGAGACCTCAAGGTTGATTGCGCCGCGATTCACTTGCGGCAGCGCTCGGCCGAGCCATTCTTCGGAGCGAACGAGACGCGTTTCGACTTCGCTGAGCGATTGCAGAAATTCGTCGAGCCGTTGTTGATCGGGACGGCCGAGATTGTTGCGCAGTGAACGCGAATCTTCGAGCAGGAAATCGACCCGGCGACGGCCCGAGGCCAGCGCCCGCTCCCTTGCGGCGCGGTCACCTTCGGTCGGCGGTTCGAATAGACGCTCGAAAATGCGGCGCGGCGTCGATTCGGCGGGGATGGCGTGGCCCTGGGCGTCGAACGCGATCGTTGTCGATCGGCTCTTCGTGCCGACGCCGCCGTGGCTCGAAAGAACCAGCGACGGAATGCGCGTCTGCGAGGCGTTCCGGCGGGCGATCACCTGGTCGATCGAAATCGAGTTTTGCAAATTGACGCGGATGTCGGCCCCGGTTAGCCAAACGTCCACCGTGTTGTGGCCAACGAGCAACCGACTCGTGGCATGCGACAGGCCGCCGAAGATCGTCATGTCACGGCGATGCGGCGCGAGCGGTTCGAGCGACCGCGTCAGCCGATAGTCGGTACCCTCGGTGTGCGGAAACCAGTGCCAATCCTGGTAGTCCGGACTGTTGCGCGACGGCAGCGCGACGCCGTTGCCAAAGAAGATGGCGCAAAAGCGCTTGGGCCGCGCGGCTGGCTGATTGGCGTGCGACATGGCTTCGAGCCAGGGCAACGCCAGCGACATTCCAGCGCCGCGGAGAAAAGTTCGTCGATCAAGGTGCCAGGAGGCTTGAGGCATGGTGGGTTTCCTTTTCGTGCGACCGAAACGCAGATCACATGCAAAACGGCGGGAGGTTTAGGAAGAATAACAGATTCTGGCGACTTTTCCAGTCCTAATCCGCCCATTTTTTGCTGGCATCGTCTATAATAATCCCATGTCACAACTACGAATCGAAGTCATTGATCGCACCATCGCGGCGATCTTGGCGGCCAAGACTCCCGCAGAGCGTATTGCCCTCGCGAACTCGGCTCATCGTTCCGCGTGCATAATGTTAAAAAGTCGCGTTCAGCAGCTTCATCCCGACTGGCCAGCTGACAAGCAGCACCGCGAGGTCTTACGGAGATTACTTGGCGATGGAGCAAATCGATATCTTGAGGCACACGGTTGACGCGCTGGAGCGTCTCGAAGTGCCTTATCTGATTGTCGGCTCGTTCGCCAGCATCGCCTACGGCGAATCTCGCTTCACGCAGGATATTGATGTTGTCGCCGGCTTGAAAGCGAAGGATGTTCCCCAGTTCGTCGCCTCATTTCCCGCGCCCGATTTTTACCTCAGCGAATCGGCAATTCGGAACGCTATCCGTGATTCTTTCCAATTCAACGTCATTCATCCATCATCGGGGAACAAAATCGATTTCATTCTCCCAGGAACCGGGCTATGGCCTTCGCTTCAGATGACGCGCGGCCGAAAAATCCGATTGTTGCCCGATCACGATGTCATGGTAGCGGCACCGGAAGATGTTATTATTGGCAAGCTTTGGTATTATGCGGATGGCGCTGGCGACCGGCATCTTCGCGACATTGCGGGGATACTCCGCGTGACTGGCGAAGGCGTCGATCGCGAGGAAGTCGAACGCTGGGCGCAGGAACTCGGTTACCTCGATATCTGGCGAGTTATCCTCCAGAAGGTGAATGCTCCAGATCCGCCGCCATCGCACCGCACTGCATCACCATGAAATGCAAGTTTACCGCAAATCGATCCTCTCACTTGAGCAGCGCAACAAACCCAGCCTGCTCAAAGTGGCGATCATCGCTTGGGTGTCCCATGAATGTATACTTCCCACGGTTGGGAATGTCGCATTTTGGAAGGTATCAAATCTTTTCCGAGCCGCGACCGTAAGGGAGCGGCCGACAACGAACGCACGGCATCCTGTCGGCCGCTCCCTTACGGTCGCGGCTCGGAAAAACGACAAACCCACCCGTCAAAGGTATAGTGATCGTGCTGCGCGGCGAAATCAGCCGGCAGATCGGTCATGCAGCCCGCATTCTCAAGCAATACCTCACGCAGCGTCTTCGGCTGATCCGCGGCAGGCTTGAGAACGACTTCCACCCGCGATCCTTCCGGCAATACCTGCGGCGGATCAAGCACGATCGTTCCATTGGTTACGGTTCCTTCGATCGTCATGATATCGCGCCTTATTGGCGAACCTCGGATGGCCCTTCGTTCTACCGTTTCCAAGGCAAAAATCGGGACAACCGACGATCATCTCAAAATATCGTTACTTGGCGCCGGATGTTCGACATCCGCCAAGGTTCATCCCAAGCTGGAATTTCGCCGATTCGACACGTTGGCAGATTCCAATTCTGAGCACGACCAATCGTTTCCGAATCGATGATGATTACGCTTTCGCAGACGGGCGATCCATTGTGTTTATTTTCTTCGGTAGCCCTCGCAAACCTCGCTTTGAAATGGTTTCCAAGGAGAATGTATCCCCATTCCAAGGCTGCAGCTTGATTCAAAGCGTCGATCCAGCACCACATATCGAAGTCCCAACCAGGGGTATCGGGAGTGCCAGCGCCGATAATGGAGAAAATTTCTAAAAATGGAACAAGAAACGTCGCATACGGACATTGTAATGCCTCAATTTGGGGAGACCAGACGCATCCAATCAGGCGGCGAGTGAACCTTCGTTACTTCGCCTGAAACGGTTCGCTCGACACAACCAACTCGATCAGTGCCGGCAACCGGTCGCCGCGGTTGCGCAGGGTCGGGACGAGGGCGTCGGCGGATTCGATGTCGCCGAGCGTGAGCGAGCGGCCGAGCGCGTAGGCCAGCACCTTGCGTGCCATCGCTCGGCGGAAGTCGTCGCTTTTGGTGCGGAGCAGCTCGGCTCGCAATTCGCTCATGCCGTCGATCTTGACGCCACTGGGGAGGTCGCCTTTGGCATCGATCGGTTGCGAGGTTCGCTTCTTGCGGAGTGACGCGCCGACGCCGTCTCGCATCCAGTTGCCGACAGCGTCGTACTCCTCGAACGCCAGGCCCCAGGGATCGATTTTCTGATGGCAGCCCATGCACGCGGTGCTGCTGCGATGGACGGCGAGGGCCTGCGGGATTGTCAGGTTCTTGACCTTCGGATTCTCGCGGTTCAATTCGGGCACGTTTGGCGGCGGGGGCGGGGGCGTCTCGTCGAACAGGTTCTTGAGCAGCCACATGCCGCGTTTGATCGGATGGCCGTCCTTGCCGTCGGAGTTGCCCGCCAGAACGCTGGCGTGGGTCAAGACGCCGCCGCGGTGGTGGGCGTCGTCGAGTTTCACTTTGCGGAACTTGGCACCGGCGACGCCCGTGATGCCGTAATGCGCCGCGAGAGTTTCGTTGACGCAGGTGAAGTCGGAGGCGAGGAACTGGAAGATGCTCATGTCGCTGCGAAGCACTTCGCCGAAAAAGTGGATCGTCTCTTGCCGCATCGCCGACGATAGTTGCTCGTCGAATCCGGGATAAGCGTTTTTGCTTACGGAGACCCGTTGCAGGCGATCGAGTTCGAGCCATTGCTCGGCGAACTGCTCGATGAACGCCCAGCCCTTGGGGTCTTGAATCATTCGGCGAATCTGCCCGGCCAGTACGGCGGGGTCACGCAGCTTGGCCTGGTCGGCGAGACGAAACAGCGTCTCGTCCGGCATGGTGCTCCAGAGGAAGTACGAAAGTCTCGACGCCAATTCGTGATCGGTCAGCCGTTCCTTCGCGCCGCCGACACGACTCGCGGGCAGACCGAGAAAGCGGGGCGAACTCAAGACGACGCCGAACGTATCGCGCAGACTGCCTTCGAGCGTCTCATTGTTTGCGCGAGCCTTGGTCCAGTAACCCATGAGCCGATCCAGGTCAGGCGCGCCGACCGGGCCACGATAGGCGCGAGAGGTGAAGCGGCGCACGACTTCGCGGGCATACGCTGCCTCGGGCTTGCCGTCGTTGGCGTACAAAATGCTCGTGTGTGTCACCGGCGGCCAGGTCTCGAAAAACGGGTTCTCGAACTCGATCCACTCGATTTTCATCCGCGGCGGGTTCACTTCTCCCTTGATCCCCTTGGCCGAGTTCCATGCAGCGACGATAGCGGAGTTCCGTTCGTTCAACGTCCCCGAATTCGGGGACGATAGGTTCTCCATGCGAACGCGAAATTCGTAGGTGCGGAAATCGATGTGATCGATGACGATCGGTTCGCCGACGGTGAGCAGCTCGACACCGTGAAAGTTCGTCGAACCCATGGCGAGCGTCAACACAGGCAAGCGGCTGGCGTCAACGCTGTCGTCGCCAAATGTCGGCTCGACGCGGGCGGCACGGACCTTGATCCGCGTCTCGCCCTTGCGGAACGCATACTGAAAGCCGAAGGCGTAGCAGCGTTCCGGCATCTGCACCGCCGCCTCGCCGAACTTGCGAATTGCCGAGGGCGTGAGCGTGCCGTCCCATATTTTGTCTTGGTCCTTATCCTTGTCTTTGGATGGCGCCGACATGTTCCGAATGCTGAACGCTTTGCCTTTCTTGGTCGCGTACTCAAACGTTTCGCCCGGTCGGCCATCGGGCCTGGGCAACGGGGTCACGTCGAAATTCGCGTGCTTCTCGCCGACGGAGAGCCGATAGCGATGCACCACCGGCGCCGGGCCGGACACGATCGCTTCGGTAAGCGCTTCATCGGCGATTTGTAGATACGTCTCATATTGCAGCGGCGACATTCGCAGTGCATCCCCGTCGTTGAGGAAGCCGTCCTTCGATCGGCCGTCCTCGGGAAGTCGCGTGCCAAAATCGATCGGTAAGCCGAGCAAGTCTTGCATCGTTCGCTCGTACTCGCGGCGAGTCAGTCGGCGAAAGTGCGTGGCCTGGTTTTTCGCCAGCGAGGCGCGACGGCGTTCCTGGATGAGCCAGGTCGTCATCAACTCGCGGTCTTCTTTTTTGAGGGCGGGTTCCTTGGCGGGAGGCATGTCGCCGAAATTGAGCCGATCGTGCACCTCGCGCCAGTGATCGCCGTCCTTGCCATTGACGAGATCGGGATTGAGCTTATCGATCCGCAATTTCCCCTTGGCTTTTTCGGAGCCATGACAACCGTAGCAGTGCTTTTGAAAGAGCGGTGCAACGCGAGCAAGTGGAATGTCGTCCGCACGCAGCACAGCCTCACCGACGGGCACCAGCAATACGGCGAACGCGAACATCCATCCCAGCGAAAAGCGACGAATGGCAACCATGGCAAGAAATCTCGATTGGTATGTTGTCGAGCAAGTATCCGACTTCCGAACGAGGATGGACACAGTCGACCGACGGAATGCAACAAGGCGGGCAGGAAGGAGAGACTACAACACTAATAATATTGCACGCAGAAACAAAATACAATGCAAATGTCCAAGGAGACAGCCCTCGATTGCACGCGGAGTTGCCGTCGTCGGGCTGGCTATTGATTGGCCGAAGGACGCAACCATGTAACCTCCCTCATGTCTTAGGGGGCTACCATACGTTGTATCCCAAATTCGACCTAGCAAGTCTTTGACCTTGCGCATCTGACCGATCATGTGGAAATCGCTGTCGATCGCCGATCGCCAAACGCGCGTAACCGTCGAGGATTACGCCGTGGAACTGGTACGCATCGAGCGCTAATTAAGGAGGTGCGTCGAAGCGAGTCAGGCTGGAAAGCCGTCCGTGGGCCAGGATCGCCGTCGATGATGGTGAGATTGCCGAGCGGTATTAGGCCTTCGACGAGCCATTGGACCGTTCTCGTTTTTAGGTTAATGCCTTTAGAGATTGCAAGACTTGGCGGCATGACAGATTCCCCTGGAGAGGGTGTGAGGGATGGATGGTTGCTTGCTTCAGTGTGTACTAGAACACGAGAGCCGTTGTTTCGCGATCAATCATCCCGTGTTTTATTCCCACCTGGGACTGGACATCGCCGACGCAAAGATGGTGGTCCTCAAGACCGCCAGCAATTTTCAATTCTTCCAGCGCTGGCGGCATCACCTGGTCCGCGTCGATTCGCCAGGCACCACGCAGTCCGACCTCACGGCCTTCCAATGGAAGCCCTTCCCCGGCCAATTTACCCCCTGGACCAGGTCACCAGAACGAAAGAAACGCAACGCTTAGAGCGGTTCGCCGTTCTGGTGTTCGTTGGCGTGCGAAAAACCTTGCCGACGGTAGTGGTTGTGCCGGTTATGCGTTACAATGCCGGGTAATGCCGTACTCAATGCGCCTATTTTTCCAAAGTTTCTGCTTCCGATTGATGCATCGGGGTGAAAGTGTTGTAAAATTTACAGTAACCAATTCGACTGTTTCTTCGTGCCAGTGGAGTACGCATGACGGCCACGTTAATGCCTTCGTTCGCGAAACCTGTGATCTTTGGCGAATCCCGCCTGCAGACCGACAGTGATGTCTTGCTTGTAACCTTTAACAAGGAAGGCTGGCTGGTTACGCTCGAAGAATCGGGAATCCTGCGCAAATGGAGTCCCGAGACCGGCCAATCGATGGGCTGGCATAACCTGAGCGAATTCGAGACGCTTTGGGCCTTCAGCGATGACGCCCGTGTGCTCGCCTCCGCCAGCGACGATCTTGCCATCTGGGATGCGTCGTCCGGGCGGCTGCTTACGACGATCGACCAGCCAACCTGGGTGACGTCGTTGGCGTTCCATCCCGATCCGAGTTTCCTTGCCGTCGGGTATGACGACGGCGCAATCGGATACTGGGACGCGCCAGGCCATCATTCGCTTTTCGCCAAGAATCTCAACTTCCACAAAAAGACGATCTCCGCATTGGCGATCAGCCCCGATGGCAAACGTCTCGCCGCCGCCAGCGAAGACAAGACGATCAGCATCTGGGACACGGCAACCGGCAAGTACATCGGCTGTCTGTCCGGGCATACCGATCGCATCCCGGCCCTCGCCTGGCATCCGAGTGGAGCGTTTCTTGTCTCCGCCGGCTGGGATACCACCGCCCGCGTATGGGACGCCGTTACCCTCGAACCCGTCGTTCTGCTCAACAGCCACGCCGCGCAGGTGACGGCGTTGGCGTTTAGCCGCGATGGCAAACAACTCGCCTGCGCCGACTCGGCCGATACGGTTCACGTGTGGGATTTCGCTACCCGCAAGACGATGCACAAGCTCAAGGTCGCGTCGGCGGAGATCCGCACGCTTGCCTTCAGTGCCGACGGCAAATATCTGGCGGCCAACGGCAACCGCATCGTTCACCTCTGGAACCCGCAGACCGGGGAGCCGTACGCGAATGTCGGACCAGGCTCGCATGCCAAGACGACGGTATCTCTCAGTCCCGACGGCAGCCGGCTGATCACCAACGCCGGCGGCGTGCGATCCGCGGCGTGGAGCACTGGCTCAGCCCAAATCGCCTTCACACTCGAAAGCGATCTACCGGTCCATACGCTCGCTTTCAGCCCCAATGGCAAGTGGATCGCCGGCGCGCTCGGAAATCGTATCCGTTTATGGGACGCCGACGGCAAACAAGTCGCCGACTGGGTCGGCCCCGAAGAGTCGATCACCGCCCTCGCGTTCAGCCCCGATTCGCAATCGCTCGCATCCGGCAGCGACAAAGGCACCGTCGTTTGGCTCTGGCGCGTTGCCGACGGCGAACCGATTCTGTTGATCCCCGACGCGCTCGATGGCTGCACGATCGAAGCGCTGGCCTTTCATCCCGATGGCGTGCATCTCGCCGTCGGTGGCATCGATTGGATGGCAACGGGCGGCAGCAACGGCGAGGTCTCGCTCTGGAATATCGTGGACCGCTGCAAAGTCGCTGCGTTCTCCGAAGGAACGACAGCCCTCGCGTTTCATCCCGCCGGCAAAATCCTGGCGTCTACCACGCTGGACCATTCCATTTGTTTGTGGGATGTCGATCTCAAACAGCTCGCGCAGGAACTCGTCGGCCATGACGACACTATTACCTGCCTAGCCTTCGACGCGAAGGGTGATCGCCTGGTCTCGGGGGGCGCCGACAACACACTACGTTTTTGGGATTCACGAGGTAGTGAAATTTCCTTCGAAGAAATTGACAGTCAACCCACCGCCGTCGCCTTTTCGCCCGACGGCAAAGACCTGTACGCCGGCCACGCCAATACCACGTGCAGCCGACGTCCGCTGTTGAACTAAAATAGAAATGTCCGGTCATAACGCAATAGAAATGTCCTCTTTCGCCCTTGGGCAAGGAGGACAGCTATGAGCGTGCAACAAAAGGACCGGATCGAGATGAGCCAGCAAGAACGTGATCGACTGAAGGTGCTGCATGG